>MVZQ01000154.1 GCA_002068435.1 Euryarchaeota archaeon ADurb.BinA087
CACAGCCATGATGATGCTGTGCGGAGAGAAATTGGTTGCGGGAGAATCTGATATTACATATCAGACCTCCACTTCCCCAGTCCGGATCCTGTGTGATTCATTGACGGGGATGATGAATATTTTTCCATCACCTTCTCTACCGGTTTTTGCTGAAGAGAGTATCTGGTGTATCACCGTCTCTTCAAGATCATCAGGAATAATTACTTCCATCATGACTTTCGGGAGCATATCGATATTCAGGATACCTCCCCGGAATTGAAGGTGAATCCCTCCCTGGCTGCCACGCCCCATTGCTGGCAGGAGTGTCATCCCGTAAATATTTTTATCGGTAAGCGCTTTCTTTACGAAAGGAACCCGCTCCTCCCTGATTATTGCCTTGATCATTTTCATTGCTAGGGCCCCAGGATTAATTTCGTTTATTGCTCATTTTTCGGGAACATACCCCATCGAGATCCACATTACCTTCCATGATCGGTAACCACTTCATAAGAGCTCCGCTCATTTTGTCTTTGACAAGGAATACTGGCGATCGGTCACTTTCCTGCACATGTTGCCCAGTGTGTGAAGATATCACAATGGAAGGAAGTTACCTGTCATGGAACAAAAAACTATCTGCCAAAGAATTAAAAAAATTAGTAGGTAGCCAGATACCGGTCCAGTTCCCAGGGATGAACTGCCAGCCTGAAAAGGTCTGATTCCACGGTCGCTATTGAGGTGAGCCCATCCATGATGTGCGTGCCCATTGCTTTACTTATGACAGTATCTTTTTCAAGCTCGACCTGGGCTTCCATCAGGCTTGCAGGAAGTATTTCTATGCCCATCTTCTTTCGCTGTTCGGTGTTCAGGTGATAGATGTTGGTATCGATGCTTTCAGGGGGCTCAATCTTGTTCCGGATACCATCAAGGCCGGCTGCGAGCATAGCCGCAAACGTCAGGTAGGGATTGCACATGGGATCGGGGCTGCGGAATTCAGCCCGGGTACTGTTCCCTCTCGCTGCAGGAACTCTGACCAGAGCGGAACGATTGGCGGCACTCCATGATATGTAACAAGGGGCTTCGTACCCTGGAACCAATCGTTTATAAGAATTGATTGTCGGGTTTGCAATCCTGGTAACAGCCTTTGCATGCTTGAGCAGCCCCCCGATATAATAATAGGCTGTCTTAGAAAGCTCCCTTGAACCGTCCGGGTCATAGAATGCATTTTTACCATCTTTACTGAGTGACCCATGGGTGTGCATCCCGCTCCCATTGATGCCAGAGATCGGTTTGGCCATGAAGGTTGCGTGCAGGTTTTTCTGGAGGGCCAGAGTCTTTGTGGCAAACTTGAAGGTGATGACCCTGTCAGCCGTATCAAGGGCATTACTGTACTTGAAATCTATCTCATGCTGGCTATCTGCAACCTCATGATGGGAAGCCTCAATCTCAAAGCCCATCTGGGTCAGGGCAAACACAATGTCCCGCCTCACGTCTTCAGCCAGGTCCGTTGGGGCGAGGTCAAAATATCCCCCATAATCCTGGAACTGGGTCGATGGTCTCCCGTCAACCATCTTGAAGAGGAAAAATTCGAGTTCAGGGCCGGTATTGAATGTAAATCCCATTTTTTTAGCTTCTGTAAGACTTCTTTTCAGAACATACCGCGGATCACCTTCAAAAGGTTTGTTCCCATACGTATAGACATCACAGATGAATCGGGCCACCCTTGCATCAGCCGGGCGCCAGGGAAGGATAGCATAGGTCGAAGGATCCGGCTTGAGCAGCATATCTGACTCTTCGATCCGGGTAAATCCCTCGATAGATGATCCATCAAACCAAATCCCTTCCGTCAATGCTTTCTCTGCCTGCTGAACAGGAATGGCCACATTTTTCGGCTGCCCCCCTATATCGGTGAACTGGAGACGCAAGAATTTCACAAGATCTGCGTCAATACGTTCCAGCATCCCGGAGACGACATCTCTGGTCATATGGAAAATAGCTTCTACCCAATTATATTTATACTTAATTATGCATATGTTAAGAGAACATTTTCTGACACTTGAGTCAGTGCCTGTGATAGTATGTGTGGAATCATCGGTGTAATTGATCGTTCCCGTCAGCGGATGGACGGGACAGGGATACGGTCTGCCCTCTCAAGAATGGATGAACGCGGGAGTGGGGAAGGGGCAGGATATGCAGCATATGGCGCATTCCCGGACTATAAGGAATATTATGCCCTCCATGTTTTTTTTGACAATCCACACGAGACAAAACCCCTCGTTGAGGATGAGCTCTCTAAATGGGGGACCGTTGAACACCAGGAAGCAATTCCCACCTTCGAACAAGCAAATATCCGGAAGCTGCATATTCCGTGGAGATTTTTCTTCAAGCCGGAGATCCAGCTCATGCCCCGGAGTATCACACCGGCAGATGATATTGTCACCCATCTCGTGATGAAAATAAATTCCAGTATCCCCGGGGCGCTTGTCTATTCTTCAGGGAAGGATCTTGCTGTCTTCAAGGCATCCGGATGGCCTGAGGAGGTTGCCGACTTTTACCGGATCCAGGATTACAAAGGATACCTCTGGCTCGGGCACAATCGCTATCCTACGAATACTCCCGGATGGTGGGGAGGGGCACATCCGTTCAATCTTCTTCACTGGAGTGTTGTCCATAACGGCGAGATAACGTCTTACGGGACAAACCGGAGATATATCGAAAGTTACGGGTACCGCTGTTCCATGTTTACCGATACTGAAGTCGTCGCATATCTCTTCGATCTCCTGATCCGGCGGCATGGCCTCTCCATCGAGACGGCGGTGAAAGCCCTTGCCCCGCCATTCTGGGATGAGATCGACCGGATGCCTGGTCGTGAACGGGAGATCATGCGTGCAATCCGGCTCACCTATGGTCCGGCTCTTATGAACGGCCCCTTTGCAATTGTTGTCGCCAACCATGACAGTATGGTAGGGTTTACCGACCGGATCAAGCTCCGGCCCCTTGTGTCCGGGGAATCAGGTACCCGGCTCTACATATCCAGCGAAGAAGCGGCAATAAGGACCATGGATCCCGGAGTGGGTGACATCACCATGCCACGGGCCGGAGAACCGATCATCGGGAGGGCACAGTAATGAGCATCGGAAGCGTCCCGCTCCGTTACCGTATCAGTGTGGACCGGGACCAATGCATGCTCTGCGAACGATGTATCGATAGTTGTCCATACGGGGTGTTCCGGAAGGAAGATGAACAGATCCATGTAAATTCCAGGGTCTGCGTAGCCTGCCACCGGTGTATCTCGATGTGTCCCAGGGATGCAATCAGCCTTGTTGAACGTCCGGTGGATTACCGGAGCCATCCCATCTGGACCCCGCAGGTAAGGGAGGCAATTTACAATCAGGCACGGACCGGGAAGATCATACTCTCCGGGATGGGAAATGCACAGGATTACCCTGTCATATTCGATCGGCTGGTCCTTGATGCCTGCCAGGTAACTAATCCCAGCATTGATCCGCTTCGCGAGCCGATGGAACTGAGGACCTATCTCGGGAAGAAGCCGTCGCACCTTGATTTTAAAACAGTGGACGGAGACACGGTACTCCAGACGATACTCTCTCCGAACCTGATGCTCGAGACACCCATCATGATCGGTCACATGAGCTATGGTGCTATCAGTCTCAATGCCCAGCAGTCACTGGCTCGTGCTGTGAAAGAGTGTGGAACCTTCATGGGTACCGGTGAAGGGGGTCTGCACGGATCACTCTACCCATTCCAGGATCACATGATCGTCCAGGTTGCTTCCGGCCGCTTTGGTGTGGACATCAATTACCT
>MVZQ01000155.1 GCA_002068435.1 Euryarchaeota archaeon ADurb.BinA087
GCCCTTCTCGGAAACCGTGCTTGGTCTTCCCGCCTATGCCACCACGGCACTCATTTTCGGTATTCTTAGAAAAGAAATGGCCCTCGAGACCCTGATCATCCTTGCCGGGACCGCTGATCTCGGTTCGGTCCTCAGTATGGCACAGATCTATATTTTTGCAGTGGTCAGCGTGCTGTTTGTCCCCTGCATTGCCACCATCGCCGTGCTGAGAAAGGAGGTAGGGACCCGGATGGCTCTCGTGATTGCAGCGTATACGCTTGCCCTCGGGCTCCTTGTGGGGGCCGTCCTGAATATTCTGCTCTCATAGCGGGATCCGGGGCATACCTATAAAGATGGACGACCATAATCGATAGGGATTGACGATTGGGTCCAGGGACAGGAGAGGCACAGAACATGGACCAGAATATTTTCCGGAATGGTGCGGGGACGGGGAGGCAGCATGCTCACGTTCGTGGGATTGGGACTCTTTGATCTGGAGGACATCTCAGTCAAAGGTCTGGACTGCATCAGGACTGCAGATACCGTTTTTCTCGAGGCATATACCTCAAGGCTGGCAGGATGCACTGTCGAGGAGATGGCGAGCCGGTATGGAAAAGAAATCCAGATCCTCTCGAGGCATGATGTCGAGGTAGATCCCGATCCACTGCTCGAATTGGCGGCAACAGGCAGGGTGGTCCTTCTGGTGGGCGGTGATCCAATGGTCTCGACCACCCACATTGACCTGCGTATCAGGGCTAGGATGAGAGGGATCAGCACGAGGATCATTCATGGATCCTCCATATCAACCGCGGTCTGCGGACTCACCGGCCTCCAGAATTACCGGTTCGGAAAGTCATGCTCGCTCCCCTTCCCCCATGGATCATGGTTCCCCATGACTCCAATTAATGTTGTAGCGGAGAATATCAGGCAGGACCTCCATACCCTTGTGTATCTGGACATCCAGGATGATCGTTTTATGACCATCCACGAAGCGGTTGCCCTTCTTGAGGAGATGGCGGCACGAAGCGGGGGGCTCATCCCGCTCTACGTGGGTATTGCCCGGGCAGGATCCGATTCCCCGATCGTAAGGGCGGGAGATGCCCGCACCCTCATTGCGACCGATTTCGGACCTCCCTTGCATATCATTGCCATTCCCGCCTCTCTCCACGTGATGGAGCGGGAGTACCTGGAGCTGTTCGGAGGACTATGAGCCAGGCTGACTGCAGGGATGCCCTCCTGATGAGAATGAACGGGATCAGGATACCGGCCGTGGAGGGAACACACCTGTTCTCTTCCGGCGGGGTATTCCGCGAGATGGCTGATGCCTACCTTACGGATGGAGACCGGTTCCGGTCCTTGGGAGACCTGATGAATGCCTATGCCAGCTACTGGTATGCACTCGGCTGGCTGGATGCGGGAACCGCCCTCGGTCTGATCTTCACTCCGGTGCCCGGATTTTCACCTGATTTCTCCAGCGCTACGCGATCCGATCCTGATATAATCCGCGTGCGGGAGAAGACAACACGGTATCGTTCACTTCTTGCAAGAGCGCTTGAAAACCTCGATAACGCTCCCGAGAAGGATGCCTCGCTCTTCGCAGCGGCAGACCATTTCAGGGCAACTGCGATCTCCGCCTATGAGAGGGGCATCTCCCTTGACGAGGGAGATGCACTGGCAGGTGCTCTTGCGGCATACAGTTATGGATTTGCCTGGCTTGATGCCGGGGTCAGGTTCGGGCTCTTCAGGATTATCAGAAACCGGGAATTATTCACGATATAATAAATTACGCCGGAATCTCTTCCTTAAAAGGTTTATACTATGCGCAGTAACCACTAATGAATCTGCCATATCACAGGGAGAAGATCGGTATCTATGGACCGGAACCAGAAGAGATGGTTATGGATCTCACTCGGATTCTCTGCCGTGGTCCTGGTCGCCGTACTGTATTTTACCGTTGACGCGGCAACGGTCTCCTACCTGCGCCGACTTAATCCGTTCTGGCTCATTCTCGCACTCTGCACCCATGTGATCGGCCTGTGTTTCTGGGCGCTCCGGATCAAGTTCATGAGCCGGTCACTCGGATACAGGGTGGGTTTCTTCTACTCCCTCAACCTTGTGTTTGCCAACATGCTGCTCGCCGCGATAACCCCGTCACAGGCCGGCGGTGAACCGGTGAGAATCCATGAGCTGTACAAGGCAGGGCTAAAGGTTGGCGATGCCACCGCGATAGTCCTTACTGAGAGAATCCTCGACGGGATCGTGCTCGGTATAGGGGGTGCATTTTTCATGTTCGTCCTGGGGAGTGAATGGCGGCGAATCGGATCCGTCTTCAGCTATCTGATGTATATATCCTGGATTATCATCACCATCATGGTCATCATTTTTATCTACTCGGTGAAGAATCCCGGTCTGTTGAAGAGGATCATCCACTATTCTTCCCGCTGGTTCACCCGGAAATGGGAGAGCAGAAAGATCGAACGGTTCGCCCAGTCTGTCGATCGTGAGGTCGATAATTTCCATAATACCCTTGCCGATTTTCTCAGCCATGGAAAAGCCGGACTGGTCTATGGCCTGGTATTTACCACGCTCTTCTGGTTATGCGAGTTTGTGATTGTATCCATTCTCCTGATAGGCCTCTCCCAGCCGCCCATCTTTATCGAATCGCTCATCGTCCAGCTCGTCATTGCTGTGATCATGATGATCCCGCTCACCCCGGGTGCATCGGGGATTGCGGAGATCTCATTCACCTCGCTGTATGGCCTCTTTGTGAACTCCTCAATCCTTGGGATCCTGGTGGTTCTCTGGCGATCGATCCTCTTCTATTTTAATATCCTGCTCGGCCTGATCTCCGGCCTCCTGATCGTCCAGAGGGAGGCGCGGCACCCGGACTGAACAAACCTTTTTTATGCCATGCACCAATCATCCCTGCAGTCATGCCACCGGTTCCATGCAGGGTGAAAGGGGTATTTGTCGCCAGGAATGCCCTGGGGGTCTCCCCGGCAGTCATACTGTCTGCCGAAAACGAACACTGCCTTCCCATTTACATAGGCCTTTTTGAAGCAATGTCCATCCATTCAGCCCTCAACAACGAGATCCCACCCCGTCCCCTCACGCATGATCTCTTTGTCGAACTGTTGAAGCAGTTCGATGTCTCCCTCAAAGCGCTTGTCATCGATGCGCTCGAGGACGGGGTTTTCTATGCCACCATGGTCCTCTTCAAGGATCACCACGAGCTGAAGATAGACTGCAGACCAAGTGATGGCATTGCGATAGGAATACGATGCCAGGCCGGGATTATGGTCGAGGAGGAGGTCATTCTGCAGTCGGCTGTCGATGCAGATGAGCTGCCTGAACTCGTGGATATCGGCTCATACCTGGCAGGATAACAGCTATCTTCTCCGCGATGAGAGCTCATCGATCACGTCCTGAAATGTGACCCCGTAAGCTCTCAGGGCGATCAGGAAATGAAACTGGAGATCCGCTGCTTCGGAGATAATCCGTTCCGGGTCTCCATTCTTTGCGGCGATAATGAACTCTGTTGCTTCCTCACCGATCTTTTCAAGGGTCCTGTCGGATCCTTTCTCAGTCGAGATAAGACGGGAGATATACGATGAGTCTTTGGGATGATCGAACCGGTCATTGACAACGTTCCAGAGCTCCTCAAGTACGCGTTCCTGCAGGGTCATTGCGTTTCATCACCAATCCTGATCTCCCCCAGTTCAGCTCCCCAGAATTTCCGCATGAGCAGCCGTGCCTTCTCAATGTTTGCACCCTTTTTTCCTATTGCAGTACCTAATTCGCTCTTTTTT
>MVZQ01000156.1 GCA_002068435.1 Euryarchaeota archaeon ADurb.BinA087
ATTTGCAAACGTGATAGTTCCATCAGGACGGAATCGCGTGATGAACTCTGACTGGCTCTCAACAACACCCCTGTACCGCTCTTCAGATTCGCGCAATTTGCTCTCACTGAGCTTCAGTTGCTGGATCATTTCTTTTAGGGATAGTATTAGCGCGTTGATGCTCCTCTCAAGGATGCCAAATTCACTTCCTTTCGTTGATGCTATTCGGTGGTCGAGGTCTCCATGGGCAATGATATCAGTATCAGCTGCTATCTGAGCGATCGGCCGGGTGAGATACCGGGAGAGGCTGAAGGCACCGATAATCCCTAGTATGAGGCCGAATCCCGCCACAAGGAGATGAAAAGCAATCAGCTGTTGTTGAGACTGGAAAATCAGAGCATCATCATAGATAATCTCGACGATGAGACTCATGTCGGCAGCGTAGTCCTCATCCTTGAGGTCGATGAAGAGGTATTTTGTTGTCAAACGGGGATCATTGTCAGGGATGACAAGACCCTGCCGTGTGGCCAGAACCTGGTCAAGGATCGCATCCATCTCTGCGTCGGGCTTGAAGGACTTGTTTCCTACCTGCCGTTTTGCCGTAGTGAATATCCTAAGATCGCTGATGTAGGGGCTCCTTTGACGGACTGACTCGATCATATCCGTGTACTTGAGGGTATTCCTCTCTGACTTGAACGATTCAGCGGACAAACCGAGCTCGAGGATATATTCGTGATCTTCAGTAGGCGAATAGGCAAATTTTTTCAAGTTTCCTGTGGCACTTTCCTGAACGACACGATCGGGATAGAAACCAGGTTTTGCCTTGATCTCCATCAGGTATTCATAAAAATAGGGGATCATCTCCTTGAAGTTCAGGCCAAGTTCAGGGGTATAGGTGGTGTATTCCACCACACCGGATCCGTTGATGATATACAGATCCATCTCGCCCCCCATCTCCTTTTTGAGTTGGGAGAGATTTATCAGTGATGGATCACCCCCTGCGTCACGATATCCTCGGTGAAAAATGACGAAGCCCTGCTCCATCTTTTTGTTCAGGGTATTATCAAAGAGCTTTAGGCCATTGTCAATAGTTGCAACCGACTCGATCAGATTCTGCTCGGTCTCATTCCTTAGCAGTTCAGCATGATCCTGGAAATTTTCGTTCACCAACACAAGGTCACCGATGGTGATGACCGCGACGATGACTGAAATGATGATAAGTAAAAATACAAGCAGGTAAAATGAAAACGATCGCTTCTTCCCAGGTGTTGTCATATCCCCATCAGCCCCCTTACAAAAATCGCAAAGCGAAAAAGGTTCATTTCACCCCTATGATGTATACCTCCCTTGGGGTGCTTGAAGGTTTTGGTTAAAATGCACGCGGTGTAAAAACAAGTGCCTTGCAAATCTTTAATTTGCCCGAAATGACATGATCGATTGCCATGATCCTCGACCAGGAGAAGATCACCAGGATTAAAAAATTGCTGAAGGCCAGGCCTAAAGGCCTCACGATATCAGATATTTCTCATAATCTGAAGATAAACCGAAATTCGGTAGCAAAATACCTGGAAATCCTCCTAATCACCGGACAGGTGGAGATGAGGATGTATGGGAATGCGAAGGTATACTACCTCTCCCACAGGGTGCCGATATCATCGATGCTGAAATTCGCTAACGAACTCATCCTTGTCCTGGACAGTGAATTCAAAGTCGTTGAGACCAATGAAAATTTCCTCTCCTTTTTTGGATTAAAAAAAGAAGATACCGTTGGTAGCCCTATCAGTTCCTGCCCCGTAAACAGCCTGGGATCTGCAAAGATCGAAGATCTCGCAAGGGATGCGTTTGATTCAGGAGAAATAATAACAGAGACATCATTTGCCAGGGACGGCCAGACACAATATCTCCGGATAAAAGCGGTTCCGAGTGTTTTTGATGATGCTACCCGGGGATCAACGCTTATTTTTGAGGACATTACCGAAAAAAAGCAGTTTGAGGACCGCCTTACACTTAGTGAAGCAAAGTTCCGTGCTATCGTTGAGGATCAGACCGAACTGGTCGGGCGTTTCGACAAGGATCTCAGGATATTGTTTGTAAACAAGGCAGCATTGGAGTATTATGGGATCATAAATGAGGATCTTGACGGGAAAAAATTTCTTGAATTTATTCATCCTGATGACCAAGCACGGGTCATTACCTGCATTGCGGGACTCTCGATCGAGAAGCCTGTTGATACCGTGGAAAACCGGGTCTTATTTCCGGACGGTACGCAACGATGGCTCCAATGGACGAACCGTGCCATATTCGATAACGATGGAACTCTTATCGAATATCAGGGAGTCGGGAGGGATATAACCGAGAGGAAGAACGCAGAAGAAGCGCTGGTGGTAAAAGACCTTGCACTGAGCACATCAGTGAATGGCATTGCATTAGCCAACCTTAACGGATTAATTACCTACGCCAATAAGGCATATCAAAGTATGTTCGGTTACCAGAATGATGCAGAAGTTATTGGACATCCGATTCAGGCATTTTCCCATGGTGATTCGCAAGAGGCAGCCATAATCACCACTGTTATTGATTCTCTCATGATGAAAGGGAGTTGGTCTGGAGAGGTTACCCCCCGAAGAAGAGATGGTACCCCTTTTTATGCGTTCCTATCTGCCTGGCTTGTAAAAGACACCTTGGGGATCCCGTTCTGCATGATGGCATCGTTCGCAGATGTGACCGACCTTAAAAAGGCACGGGAAGAGATTCAGCTCAAGAATACCGCGATTGCGACAACCATCAATCCGATAGCAATCTTTGATGCAAACCAGCGGTTAATCTATGCGAATGATTCGTTCATCGAAGAATTCGGTTTCCCCATGAATGAAATTCGGGGCAGGCAGCCACGGGATATTTTCGCTCAATTCGAAGCGGTCTCTCCACTTCTCGATGAGGTAGAGAGGGCAGTGTCAGCTGAAGGGAGATGGAAAGGTGAGTTGGTTGTGAGAAAGAAGGATGGAAGCATGATGTATCTTGAGGGATCGATCCGGACAACA
Organism: Euryarchaeota archaeon ADurb.BinA087; assembly: GCA_002068435.1. GTDB lineage: Archaea > Halobacteriota > Methanomicrobia > Methanomicrobiales > Methanospirillaceae > UBA9949. The sequence continues at coordinate 3,021 of MVZQ01000156.1, forward strand.
GTAAATGGAGAAGGGATTCTCCTGTACATGCTCGCTTCCTTCGTCAATATTACTGACCATAAAGAGGCAGAAACTGCCCTCAGGAGTTCCCGGCAGAAGCTCGAGGAGACAATCGAATTTATGCCTGATCCTACCTTCATCATCGACCGGAATCACCGGATCATTGCATGGAACCGAGCACTCGAGCTGCTTTCAGGAGTAAAACGGGAGGAAGTGCTGGGCCGAGAGGATTTCCAGAAAGCATTCTCATTTTTGAAAGGATCACGCCCGATCCTTGTCGACCTTCTGGATCTGCCACCCCATGAGATTGCACGAAATTACCCCTCGATCCGGAGATTCGGTGACAGCATCTATGTTGAGGCATATATCCCTGAAATGAACGGGGGAAAGGGATCATTTCTCTGGGGAAAAGCATCAGCGCTTGTCGATAACGAAGGGCACCGTATTGGCGCAATTGAATCGATCCGGGATATCTCGGCATGGAAACGTGCCCGTGAATCCCTGAAAAATGCCGAAACGAGCGAGCCGATCGGTACGATGCCATTCTTGGGTGAAGGGGATAAGATGCAGGAAGGATCGTTAGCAAGAAAGGAACTTGAGTCTATCCTCGATCTCGTTGATGAAGCAATTCTTGTTCTCGATTCATCAGGTATAGTCCGGTGGGCAAATGAAAATTTTATCAAAATCGTTGAAGGTGAGCGGGAGTTTGTCCTCGGGGCTCATGTATCGATCTTTTTCCCTGGCTTCGAACAGCAGATCCTTGG
>MVZQ01000157.1 GCA_002068435.1 Euryarchaeota archaeon ADurb.BinA087
GATCATCGCCCTGGTCTTCATCGCCCTCGCCCTCAGGTGGGCAAGAAGGGAACTCTCGGAAGAGAAGATCCCGCTTGTGGCCATCCTTGCCGCCGGGATCTTTGCCATCCAGGCAGTCAATATCCCGATCCCCTGGGGTACGAGCGGGCACATGATGGGTGCCGCGCTCGCCGCTATCGTCCTCGGCTCACCCTTCGCAGCCGTCTTCATCCTCACCCTCGTCCTGATCGTGCAGGGGGTGCTCTTCGGAGACGGGGGCCTTACCGTCATGGGTGCCAATATCATCAATATGGGAGTGATCGGAGGATTTGTCGGGTATTACAGCTACCGCGGGCTCTTACCGGTCTTCAAGTCCCCCTATGCCCCCGCATTCATCGCCGGCTGGCTCTCTCTCTTTGTTGCAGCCCTGGCCTGTGCGGTGGAGATGGCCGTGGCAGGGACCTTCCCGCTTGAACTCGGACTCCTCTCCATGGGACTCTACCATGCCGTCATCGGCATCATCGAAGGTGGCATCACGGCATTTGCCGTCTACCTGATAGCCACGGCCCGCCCCGATATCATGGCGGACGCAACGGTGGTGCCGGCATGATGGACAAGAAGATCTTCATCCTTGCCGGCGTTGCCATTGCCCTGGTCATCGCCGCGATGGCTCCGTTCCTTGCCTCCAGCAATCCTGACGGCCTCGAGAGTGCCTTCTTTGGGATCTTCGGGGCAAAGGATCTGCAGGGCTCGACACTTGATGAGGAGAAGGCAGGGATAGCAGAAGAGGAGGTGACCGCGATCACCGGCAACGAGTACTCATTCGATTCACCCTTCCCTGATTACAGTATCGAAGGACTCGCGAAGTTTGGTGAGGCTGCTGCGGTTATCATCGGCACCCTGGTTGTTGTCGGCATCGCCTTCGGTTTATCCCGGGTCGTCGCCCGCAAAGGATGAAAGACAACCATTTATCTATTTTTTTCGCACAGTATTCCTGCAATGCACCTCCTTGAAACCCGCGATCTGACCTACGTCTACCCCGGGAACGTGACCGGGCTTGACCACGTAAACTTCATCGCCGGGAGAAATGCCCGGATCGCGGTGATAGGCGCAAATGGTGCGGGGAAGAGCACCCTCTTCAAGCACTTCAACGGGATCCTCCGGCCAACGAGCGGCACAGTACTGGTCCATGGCGAACCGATCACCCAGAAAAACATCCGGGAAGTCAGGAAGTTTGTCGGGCTTGTCTTCCAGAACGCCGATGACCAGATATTCTCTCCGACGGTCGAACAGGACGTGGCCTTCGGGCCGATGAACCTCGGCCTGGATGCCGAGACGGTCAATCACCGTGTCGATGAAGCCCTGGCCATGGTAGGGATCGAGCACTTGAGGGAGCGGGTCCCCCACCACCTTTCCGGTGGAGAGAAGAAGAGGGTGGCGATTGCCGGGGTGATCGCAATGGAGCCCCAGATCATCGTCCTTGATGAGCCGACCGCCGGGCTCGACCCGAAGGGAGTAAAAGACCTGATCGGGGTGATTAATGCCCTGGCTCGTGAGTATGGGATCACCGTCATCTTCTCCACCCATGATGTCTCCCTGGTCCCCGAGGTTGCCGACCACCTCTACGTGATGCACAAGGGGAGCATCGTTGCCGAGGGCAGCGTCTCGGATGTCTTTGCCGACCTGGAACTCTTAAGCTCGGTCCGGCTGGATGTCCCGGTCATCCCCAAGCTGATCCGGCAGCTCAGCGAGGAAGGGCTCGATATCGCGATGGCGTATACCCTCGACGAAGCAAAGGCTGCCTTCCTGAAGACCTACAGGGAACGGGCATGATAGAGGACCTCTTCTTCCTCGAGAAGCAGGCGTATAAAAAGAGCCCGGTCCATGCGCTCGATGCCCGGGTCAAGATCATCATCGCTTTCGCGGCCATCATCGCGATCGTTGCCGTACCGTACTCCACCGTGATCTACACAGTCGGTGCGATCTTCTTTGCATTCTTTATCGTGCTGTGGGCTGCATCGGGGCTCTCCCCCACGGTCTACTTCAAACGGCTCGCGGTCATCCTGCCGTTTGGCATCTTCCTGATCGTATTCCAGATCTTTTTCAAGAACCCATACTACGAGAGTTTTACCACGATCGCCACCCTGCCGTTCGGGATAGAGATCTATGCCGAATCGGTCCAGTTTGCCACTATCCTCCTTGTCAAGTTCCTCGTCTCCGTCTCCTTCATCATCCTCCTCTCCTCCACCACGCGGACCCAGGACCTCCTCGAGGGAGCCGGACGGCTCGGGCTCCCTGCCGAGTTCACCCTCACGCTCGGCATGATGCTCCGTTACCTCTATGTCTTCGGGTACATGATACGGAAGATGACCCAGTCCCTCGAAACCCGCTGCTTTGACCCCTTTGACCGAACCCTCCCCTACCGGTACCGGCTGGAGAAGGTGGCATATGCCGTAGGGACCCTCTTCATCCGGTCCTACGAGCAGGGCGAGCGGACCTACACAGCCATGCTCTGCCGCGGATACGGACGGGAGAGCCACCTGTACATCGCGAAAAAACCCCTGAAAGGGAGGGACTGGACATTTCTCGCGGCAGGATTGCTGCTGATCATCGCCACCCCCCTCCTCGCATGGATCGGGATTATTACCCTCGCGTGACTCCCGCACCCTTTATCCCTCCCTGGACCTGATATCTCTTTCATGGAGAGTAAATTCGGACGGGGATTTATCACGACCATCGTGCTCATCTGCAGGCATTTTGCCCTGCCCCCCGAACAGGCGTTTTACGGTGCGGCGGACCACCTGGACGGATTCGAGATCCCCCCGCAGTACAAGGGGACAGAGGTGGAGGAGCTCGCGCTGAAGCTGAGGAAACGGATCGTCTGGCACCAGCCGGGCACCCTCGACCGGGAAGAGGCCGCCGAGGTGATCCGGATCCTCAACAGGCTCATTATTGCAATTGACACATCGCTTGGGATCACCGATCCCGAACTGGGCGAATTCCTCTGAAATCCTGGCCGTCTGAACCATTAAGAGGGAAAACGACCAATACTTAGTGTGACGGTCAGGAATTTCGATACATTTTTCACGGGGAGGTGAGTGATTGACCGAGACGTATGACGCATCGCATATCACCGTACTTGAAGGATTGCAGCCGGTACGGGAACGACCGGCCATGTATATCGGGAGTACCGATGCGAGAGGGCTCCATCATCTCGTGTACGAAGTGGTGGACAACTCGATCGATGAAGCCCTTGCCGGGTACTGCACCCGCATCGCGGTGACGATCAACAAGGACGGTTCCATTGCGGTGGAGGACAACGGGCGGGGGATTCCCGTTGACCGGATGGAGAAGAACGGAAAGTCCGCCCTCGAAGTGGTACTCACCGTCCTCCATGCGGGGGGAAAATTCGACAAGGCGACCTACCAGGTCTCGGGAGGCCTGCACGGGGTCGGGGTCTCGGTCGTCAATGCCCTGTCAAGCTGGCTTGAAGCCCGGGTGTACCGCGAGGGAAATATCTACGAGATGCGGTTTGCCCAGGGGAAAGTCCTCTCGGCCCCCTCACAGCGCGAGGAGACCTGGCCCGAGCTGCTCACCCGGTACCAGGCCTGGTATGGTGAACCGGCACCCCAGAAGCCAGCAGCCGGCGACCAGCAGGGTGACCTGAGGCGGGAGTTCCTCTCCCGCTGCGGATCGAGGATGACGGGTACCCGGATCACC
>MVZQ01000158.1 GCA_002068435.1 Euryarchaeota archaeon ADurb.BinA087
GGAGATCGATGTGGAGGAGCTGAAGAAACAGGACGTGATTGCCGTCGCGATGGAAGAGTTCCGGAATTTCTCACCAAATGGCGCCCGGGCCCTGATCGATGAACGGGATGCGTATCTTGCCCACCAGATCCGGAGGCTCTCCCTCTCCCATGAACGCATTCTCGTGGTGATCGGGGCAGGCCACAAGGAGGGGATAAACCGGTATCTCGCACACCCTGAGACGCTGCCCTCCGTCGAAAGTCTTACCAGTGAGGTGAAGTCCAGGCCGTGGGGGCTGATCTTCGGGGGAATCGTCACCTTCCTCTTCCTCTTCCTCCTGGTGGCTATCCTCTTCTCGGGAGTGGGAATCGATGTCCTGATCACTGCCCTCCTGTACTGGGTGCTGATCCACGGGGTTCTTACGGCCGTGTTCACCCTCCTTGCGAAAGGGCATCCTCTTTCAGCCCTGACCGGATTTGCGGTCTCCTGGTTCACGGCATTAAACCCGCTGATCGCAGCCGGCTGGTTCTCCGCGATCGTCGAGGCAAAGATCCGGAAACCCGGACCGGGGGATCTGGGCCGTATCTCGCGGGCTGAGTCGATCGGAGAGATGATGGAGATCCCGCTCTTCCGGGTGGTCGTTGTTGCCGCCATGGCAAATATCGGGAGCACGCTTGGGACGATCCTCTACTTTGTCTTCATCTTCCCGATACTCGGGATTGATGTCGGCGTGGTGATGACCCAGGGGATTGCGAACATGTGGGCAGCAATCCAGGCGATCTTCTGATCGCCTCCCAGAAACTATTTTTAGTGTCCCTGCGATGAGTGGCATATGAGCATTTCGTCCTGGTATGCCCTGATCATCCTTTCGATACTCCTTGCGCTCTCGCCTGTCCTCGCAGCAGAGAACACCGTGCCGGTCGCCGGAACGGTCTTCCTCGGAGAACAGGGGCTTGATATCTCCGCGACCGGCGCCACTGCCGGTTCCCAGATCGTGTATTACGGGCCGGGCGGGAGCCCTGCAAATTTTCCCGTGGCAACCCTGACGGTGGACGATCCCTCCGAATTCTACCTCTCCCCGGCTCTCTTTGGAGGCAGGACCGGCCCCTGGTTCCTGTCGCCGGCAAACACCCTTGCGTTCTATGTCCAGGACCCGCTGATCGGGATCCGGGTGATGGATGAGAGCGCCGATTTTGCGATCACGAGCGATGTCACCTGGATCCCGAAGGGGGACGTGGTGGGGTTCCGGATCGACACCAATGTCTACGAGATTGCCAGACGGCCTGGTTCCCCGGGGGCTCCGATCACCATCCGCATCCGGGGTCCAGGGGGGGTCGAGTATTCCTCGGTGACAGGGTATCAGCTCGAGGATATCCTGATATCTGCCTCGCCATTCGATACGGGGGGGGTATGGCTGACGGGCGGTTTTGAGAGTGGCACCTATACGGTATGGGCGGAGAGCACCGGGAATGACATGAATCTCAATTACAAGCAGGAGGGAAAGACGGTGACCGTGCCAGTGCAGTTCCTTCTCCAGAGCACCAATCCGCTCATCACCCCAACACCCACCACAATGCCGACAACGCCGGCCACGACCACCACTACCCCTCCTCCTACCCTCCCTGCTACGACGGTGACAACGCTCACCCCTGCCACCGTTGTGACGGAATCTCCTGCCACAACGCCCGGTACGGTTATTCCGACCGCGGTACCCCCCACGACCACCCCGGGCTTTGGTACCATGCTCACCCTCTCCGCTTTTTTTGTCGCCTGCCTCCTAATCGTGCTCAGGCACCAGAGATAGGAACAACCCCCCCCTTTTCAGGGGAGATGACCATGGAACGCCGAAAACCCCCAGCAGCGCGGAGGGACGGCGATCCCTTCCCCTTCAACTCCCTCTTTCCGGGAAAATGATCGCTCCTGCGGTTTTAATCAGTCAGAACGTACTGGTGCCATCCAATTGACCTCTACCGACTCCTGTGCCTGCAGAGCATCGTGACAGACCTCGGTCCATCGATCTGTCCCTGGTGGGAATCAGCAGGCCAAAACCATTTTTTCCCTTGACTGCAAGGGGATACTCATGAATGTCGGAACCACCATCATCAAATGCCGGCACAGTGTCCGGAGTTACAAGCCCGTTCCGGTCGAGGACACGATCATCAGGGATGCCATCGAATGTGCACGCTTCGCCCCGACTGCAATGAATCTCCAGCCCTGGCTGATCGGGGTCATCCGGGAGAGAGGCATGCTGGAGAAGGTCGCCGGCCTGACCGATCACGGGAGGTTCATTGCCGATGCCCCGGTCTGTTTTGCCGTATTTGGTGAACGGAAGGCAAAGTATTACCTCGAGGACTGCTGTGCAGCCACCGAGAACCTGATCATCGCCCTCCAGTCCTATGGGGTGGGGTCCTGCTGGGTTGCCGGTGACAAGAAGGAGTACGCAGAGCCGGTCCGGAGACTGCTGCGGGTTCCTGATCACTACACCCTCGTCTCTCTCCTGCCCGCCGGTTACCCGGCAGACATCGCGCTCCAGAAGAAGAAGGAACAGGATGAGATCGTCTTCTTTGATCAGTACAAAGAAGACTGACCATGAGGGGGATTCAGACGGTTTCCGTCTCCAGCCACAGGGCGTATGAGAAGGTGGTCTCCCTTTTCCGGGCTTTCCCAGGGTGCTAGAGAAGAACTATGCCAGACAAGGATGGGTGTCGGGAACTCTCCCCGCGGGAATGTTCTGACCTGCTCTCCCGGGATAGGGAGCGTCCCTGCCGCATCCTCGATGTCAGGACTGCTGACGAGTTCCGCGGCGGGCATTTGATCGGGGCCGGGCACCTTGACTTTTATCGCCCTGATTTCAGGCAGTGCATTGAGCAGAAGGATCGGACAATCCGGTACCTGGTCTATTGCAGGCGGGGGGTAAGGGGACAAAAGACGATGGAGCTGATGCACCAGTGTGGTTTTCGCGATGTGGTGAATATCCGGGGTGGTTATGAGAACTGGGTGTCGCAGGGGCTCCCGGTTCAGAACGACTGATATCGACCAGTGAAACCGGTGCCGGAGGTGATTTGAGTGGTTCCCTCAGCCTGAAGCAACCACCGTTCCGACCTGGACCCAACCCTTGTTCAGGAGTCCGGTCGACGTGTATGCTCCCGGGTGCCGGCTCAACCGGGGAAAACGTCCTTCTCCCTCCGCATGCCGGGCATGGTCCACCAGGCCCCCTCTCACCATAGCGAAAAAGAGAGGGGATAGCGAAAATAAGGCCTTTATGCCGTTTCAGCAGGCGGCATGTTCCTGATCGATTTTACATAGAAAAATCCCACGATGCCGAAGGTGGCAATGGGAGAGAGCCATGCCGGGATATGGAACCCGAACGCATCGAGGACCATGATGCTCCCAAGCACGAGGATCGAGTACATGGCCCCGTTCTTGAGGAAGAGATACCGTTTGATCCGGTCGACATTGCTTATGGTCATCTGCCGGACAACAATGGCACCAAGGCCGCTCCCGATGATGATGAGGGGCACGGA
>MVZQ01000159.1 GCA_002068435.1 Euryarchaeota archaeon ADurb.BinA087
ACAGGAGGATGGCGACGAGGATGATAATGAGAACTGCCTCGAGGGGAGTCATCGCATTGCCCCCTTCAGCTGCAGTACCCGGTGTTCAAGGTTCTCCAGGGTAATTTCCGCACTGGTCTCGAACGACTCGATCTCCTTTGTTGCCTCCTCGATAGAACGGAGCCGGTTCTCGAAATCGCCGATGTCATTCCGTGTCGCAAGGTCCCAGTCCTGGATGAGGTTCTTCATCCTCCGGTCCAGGTAGGCGTTCATGTAGCTGTCCATGCCGACCATTACCCAACCTCCAGCTCCCTGATACCTGCCTCAAGGGCAGCGACCCGCTTCTCAATCTCGTCCCTGCCCCGTTCAAGGTTCCGGATCTCGGTCGTCACCATGTCCAGCCGGTCATCGAGATCATCGAGGGTATGGATGGTGATAAGCCCCCATTCGTTGATGATCGCCGACATGTGGGCATCGAAATACCGGTCGAGCCCTTTGTCCATCGTGGGAAGTCGTGACTCAACTGATCCGGAGATCGCGGACAGTGACTCCCTGAACGAGGATTTTTTGGCCGTCTCTGAAGATGCAAACTCAACCATTGCGATCACCCGAGCCTCTTCTCCTCATCCCTGATCTTCTCGACCATCCGGTCGAGCTTGGTCAGTTTCACCTTGTTCTCGAGCCGCTCGATCCGTTTGTCAACCATGCTGTGTCTCGCGAAGATGTCGGTCGCGAGGGCTGCATTCTCATCGTCAAGTACCTGGATCTCCTTCATCTGCTCGGGTGAGACACGGAAGAACGGGGTCCCCCGCTGGGCCATCTCGGCCTTCATCAGGTTGAGCTTCTCCTTCTCAAGGTCGATCTCGGCAAGGCGCCGGGTGTTGGTCATCAGCCGGATCTCCTTGATGATGAAGTAGGCAATAATGAGGACGATGACAAGGATGATGATCCAGAACACCGACTCGAACCATCGCCAGTAGGGCGAGGTCGAGGCAATAACAATTGGCAAATCAACCACAGGTCATCACTTCTGATATTACAGTTCCTTGTCGCCCTTTTTCGGGGTGACTTTTCCTGCTACGTCCTTCGCACCCTTCCCGATGGCTTTTCCTGCCTTGGTGGCCCCTTCCTTTACCGCTCCCCCCGCCTTTGCAGCTGCCCCTGATATCTGTTCAGTCCAGGTCACTTTCCGGATGACGGAGATGGTGTCCCCTTCAGCAACGCCGAGGGCGGCCATATCTTCAGGGGAGATCATGATGACGGACTTGTCGACCATCGGATCGCCGTATCCGGTCACCGCAACGGTCTTTGTCTTCTGGTCCCAGGCAGTCGGATATTGTGCGAGGACGAGTGCCTCCCCCTCCTTTGCACCGATCATCGGCAGGACCGATTCATGGACACGGGCCCGGCCTTTGCTCGGAAACGTCCGTACCTTCACTTTCAGGGTAATTGATCCTTCCATAGCAGTCAAGGGTAGCATGTTAAACTATTAATGCTTTATTAAGTCCGCCGGTGGGAAACAGGAAAAGGCCTGAAAAAATGCTGATTCGACTATTGCTGGTTCGATGTGGCGTGGAATGGTGAGCGATGAGCGATACGGAGGAGTATTCACAAGCCTTAAAAAAAGGAGAATCAGGATTACATCATGGCCTTGAATTGACAAAAAAGATATTTGTCAGTATCATTATCTATCTCGATTCGGTATCATTTTATTTTATCTTGTAAAAAGATCTTGTTCGGAATGGAAACACTGTCAGAAGAAGATATACCTTGGGAATTAAGAGAAGATCTATCTGACAATGAAAAGAGAGCAATAAAAGACTATTTAGAAGAGGGTATTGATATCAATAGATGCTTAAGGAATCCTTATGGAATACAGGATCCAGCTTCTTTTTGTTCATTTTTATTCCAGTTAGATAAAGCAATAACAAATTCCCATTTAAATAATAATTATCGCGTTTTTCGTGGTGTTGGGGGGGACTACGGCTCGACAATAAAAGCTAATCTTACCTCCGGTGAAACGGTATTAAATCCTGAAGGGTATACTTCATTTTCTTTTGATAAAATAATTGCATTAGAATACGCAACGCAAGCAGGAGACGATAAAATCCTATTTATTGCAAATTGCAAAGAAGGAGAAAATGCTCTATTTATTGGTGGTGATGAATCAGAAATAATATTCCCGCGTGGCACAAGATGGATGGTTACGAGGATGGGTGTATCAAGGGATAGTCCTGAAGTTACTTTTATTTATCTTGAACGTATTATTGATAATAAGAATTGTAATGACGTTTAAAGCGAGATTTCTGTGGAAAAAAGGCGATTTAACCTTTAAGAATCCTTGTCGCCCACCTACCAAGGAAGAACTCGCAAGAGCAGATCATGCTATAGATGAAATTGCTGCTGATCTTGCTGAATATAAAAGAAGTAAGCGTCATTAATTTCATATAAATAATACCCATATACGATTTTTTTAAGTTTAAAAAAAATAGTATATGTCATCATAATTTTAGCTTTTGGAGACGATAGCCGCCGTATATCACGATTATTATAATAGTGATACCAGGCACTAAGAGATATACAGGATCTTGATCGAGAGCCCAGATCAGCATACCGCTGATAATACCACCCCCAAGTCCACCAATTACTGAAATCCAATAATCTCGTTCTTGGTTATTAGTCACTGAAGGCATTCACCTCCTACTATATTAATACTCAAATGCAAGTATAAGAAATCTCTGCGATTCATCAATATTTTGGATATATTCATCAAAAATGCACAATGCTGGTATGATTAAAGGAGATTCCAGAGGTTGCCTGAATAAAGGTTCTCCTGGATGTGTTGATCTATGAGTTCTTGGGTGTTCATTAAAAGAGAATATTGAGATTTCCGATATAAAATTATACTGACTGACTAGAAGTCCGTCATCACCCTGAACTGGTCGATCTCCTCACGGTTCAGCTGCTCGAGGAAGAGATCTGCAGCGGTATGGATATCCTTGCTTGCCGTGATCGCCCGGCCCACCACGATGATATCCGCCCCGGCCTTTACCGCATCCTTCACGACATCGACCCTGATACCCCCGGCAGTGGCGACGAGGAGCCGTCCCCCGGCAGCCTTCCTGAGTGCAGGGATATTGCCCCAGGCGTGGGCCGTATCCTCGGCATCGATCGCCCGGTGGAGTTCCACGATATCGGGCTTGACCTTGAGACCCTTTATCACCTTCACGGGGTCAGGCACATTCAGCATATCGATCACCGAATAGATACCGGTCTTCTTCGCCTCGGCGATGGCCTTCTCGAGAGTTGAGGTGGGTGCGAGCCCCGAGATGACAACGGCATCGGCAGAGGCATCTGCCGCCATCCGGGCCTCAAGGTTCCCGGTATCGAGGATCTTCATGTCCGCGATG
>MVZQ01000160.1 GCA_002068435.1 Euryarchaeota archaeon ADurb.BinA087
ATGGTCATCCTCTGTCTGGCTCTCGCTTTTTGTGGTATCTGTGGTGGAGAGAGCAACACCCAGCCTCAGTTCCCCCATATGTTCTACGGGACGGCAACGATCATGGGAAGCCCGGCACCCGAAGGATATACCATCACCACGGCGGTTGACGGTGCGGCGAATGGCATGATCAGCGTATCCCCTGCAGGAACATACGGGGGAGAAGGTGCACTGGACCAGAAGCTGATCGTCCAGGGGGATTTCCAGGCCTCCACTTCCAGGATCATGTTCGCAGTGGAGGGATCGCCGGCACTCTGTCGTGAGGTCGGGAGCGGAGAGGGATGGCAGGAGAGCTACCCCTTTACGCCGGGTGCGGTGACCAACCTTGAATTGAACGTCGGGGAAGTGGCCCTCCTGGCTGATTTTTCGGTGAATCGGCCTGACGGTTATGCCCCGCATACGGCGCAGTTCACTGATCAGAGCACCGGATCCCCCGATCAATGGGTATGGAATTTCGGTGACGGGAAGACCTCCCCCGAACAGAATCCGAGCCATACCTACACAACTGCCGGTCAGTACACGGTATCACTCACGGTCACCAGCGGAACGCTGACCAATGTCCGCACCAAGAGCAATTATATCACCGTATTTGCCCAGGGCAGCCCCAGCGGAGGCGGGGGCGGTGGTGGAGGCGGTGGTGGGGGTGGCAGCGGAACCGTCATCACCAGCGCTCAGACTGCCACTCCCACCACAACCGGGACCCTGGCAACAACCCCGACGCTCACCCGGATTAGTGCTGGAAACCTGCTCCTTGGCACCGACAATACCACCACAAGGGAGGTTACCATTGCAGCTACCGACACCATCGGGTCACTGGCGATCGCGAAGGGGGTGGCTCCTGTCGATTCCACCGGAGCCCCGCTCTCAACCGTCTCTCTCTCTGCTCTGCCGGCCGGTACAATCCCCCCCAAATCTCCCTGCATTTCTGCCCCCTATCAATACGAGATTACCCCAGCCGGGGTGAGGTTTACTTCCGGCGTCACCCTTGTGCTCTCCTTCAACGAGACCACATGGGCAGGTCTGGACAAAGAGGGAGCTTCACTGGCAAGGTACAATACAACCGACGCTTCATGGGAGGAAATTGCCACCAGTATGGATCCCGGTTCACGTACGATGAAGGCGGCAATAACAAGAGGGGGCACCTATGTACTCTGTCTCGATGAGGGTTCACAACCCATGCCCACCACGGAGCCACCTGTTACTCCCGCATCCACAGGATCCCCGGGACTCCCCCTGGGCATTATCGCCCTGGCAAGCCTGCTCATCATCGTGGTCGTGGGAGTGATCGCATACCTGATCAGCACCCGGACAACGAATGACGATTCTCCACCGGAAGGTGGCCAATAACCTCCATTATTGACTTATAGGATACAACATCCTTTTTTTTCGAAGAGTTCGCTTCTCAAGGCCACCGAGGTATCAGTTCCGGCACCATCACAGCGGGATGAACTGAATTCTATGGGGGAAATTGGCAGATTCCCCGCACGAAAATCAGACTCATCAGATCTTCTTCATGTCTGAATGGCATTCTTATGGTACGGGAACGATCGTTCCTTTCACTCCCGGCAATCCTTCCCTATCCGGAACCCGTCATCTCGCGTCCCGCTCCCTGGTCACTGGCCAGCGTGCAGATCGCATGATCATCTCATCTATGCACATTGTCGAGAGATCATGGTAGACTATCCTCGCCTGGATGGACGAAAAAAAGGTGGCCGATACCCACCCTGACAGGAACTATTAAGAAAAATGGTGATGTTCAGTCATGTGTATCCAGGGAATGCTGGCGACAGTATTCCGGGGCACGGTTATGATTATCCTGGAGAACATCATGAACGGATTCCTTGCTCTCCCCCTCTGGTCACCCTATCTTGTCGGGGTGTGTATCGGGCTTTTGGTGTGCCTGGCTTTTGTATTATCGGACAGGCCGATCGGCTGTTCCACGGGTTTTGTCAAGATCCGTGGACTTGCGGAAAAGATCTTCTGCGGCAAAAAGATTCAGGAGAAGGAATACTACAAGAAATTCCCTCCCGCAGTTGACTGGCAGCTCATGATAATCCCCGGTATCATTATCGGTGCTTTCCTTTCCTCCGTCCTCTCAGGAACGTTTGGTCTCTTTATCATTCCACCGCTCTGGGCTGAACAGTTTGGAAGTTCCGCAGTGCTCAGGATCATCGCCGCCATTACCGGGGGGATTCTTCTCGGTATCGGGGCCCGGTGGGCAGGCGGCTGCACGAGCGGACATGGAATCAGCGGAAGCCTGCAGCTTTCAGTTGGCAGCATCCTCTCATCTGCCTGCTTCTTTGCGGGGGGAATTGCCATGGCCATGATCCTCTTTGGAGTTCACTGGTAGGAGCGGACTGCATATGGACCTCAAATCATTGCATACCAACCGATCGGCTCAGGTGCTTCTCGGTCTCCTCTTTGGCATTGTGTTTGGATTCCTCCTGCAGAAGGGGGGGCTACCAGCTATGAGGTGATTATGGGCCAGCTCCTGCTTACCGACTTTACGGTTGTAAAGATCATGGCATCTGCCGTTGCAGTAGGGCTGGTGGGATTTTTCATCCTCAACCGCATCGGCTACGCGAGAAGGCACGTCAGGGAGGGAACCATCGGATCGAATGTGGTGGGCGGGCTGATCTTCGGTCTTGGTTTCGGGCTCCTGGGGTACTGTCCGGGAACCGTTGCCGGAGCTGTAGGGCAGGGAGCCCTTGATGCCCTGATTGGTGGATTCGTCGGAATCCTCATCGGGGTCGGGATCTTTGCGAGGATATACCCGTCTCTGAACAGAACACTACTCACCTACGGGAGGATCAAAAAGGAGACTGTCCACGAATTGTTAGGACTGCCGGAATGGCTGGTGGTCCTTGCCGGATGCCTCGGGATAGTCGTTTTCCTCTATCTCCTCGAGGTCACTGGCTTCTGACCTGCTTTCCCTCCTTTCTTTGCTGGCCGGCTATTCCCCCGCCTCTTTATCGGTGTAATAATAATATTCGCCACTCGATTTCTGGTCCCGGTCAAGGTATGAACCGGGCTTGTTGATCCTCGGCCTCCCGGTCTTGTCCCTCCGGAAGGTAACCCCGAGGCGGGAGAGGAACCTGTTCATTCCCTGCCGCATATCGAAAGGACCAGTGGCCTCTCCCCTCACCCCTGGTTCGCCATCAAAGAAGAGGATACGCTCGCTGATCATATCGATCAGATAGATATCATGGTCGATGACAAGGATGGCAGCATCCTTCCCATCGACATGCTGCTTGAACATCCTGGTGATCCGGACCCGCTGCTC
>MVZQ01000161.1 GCA_002068435.1 Euryarchaeota archaeon ADurb.BinA087
ATCACTCTACCCATTCCAGGATCACATGATCGTCCAGGTTGCTTCCGGCCGCTTTGGTGTGGACATCAATTACCTCGAGAGGGGTGCGGCAATCGAGATCAAGATAGGCCAGGGGGCAAAACCGGGAATCGGAGGACATCTTCCCGGTGAGAAGGTCTGTGCAGACGTCTCATGCACGAGGATGATCCCGGAGGGAAGTGATGCGATAAGCCCGGCACCTCACCATGATATCTACAGTATTGAAGATCTGAAGCAGCTCGTCCGGAGCCTGAAGGAAGCGACCGAATGGAAAAAACCGGTTTTTGTAAAGATTGCCGCCGTTCATAATTCTGCTGCTATCGCAGCAGGGATAGCCCGATCCTCAGCTGATGCCGTTGTGATTGATGGTTTCAGGGGGGGAACTGGAGCCGCACCCCGTGTTTTCCGGGACCACGTTGGTATTCCCATCGAGGCAGCGGTTGCAAGTGTTGATGCTAAGCTCCGCTCACAGGGCATCCGTAACGAAGTCTCCATTATTGCAAGCGGCGGAATCCGTGAAAGTGCGGACGTGGCCAAGGTGATCGCCCTTGGTGCTGATGCTGTATACATAGGGACTGCAGCACTTGTCGCGATGGGATGCAGGGTATGCGGAACCTGTTATAAAGGACTCTGCCCATGGGGAATAGCAACCCAGCGGCCGGATCTCTTTGCACGACTCGATCCCGATTATGCATCGGTAAATGTGGCTAACCTTATTCATGCCTGGACTCTTGAACTGTCAGAGCTGATGGGGGCTGCAGGTATCAACAGTATTGAATCATTGCGGGGCAACCGTGATCGACTGAGAGGATACCTGCTTGATGAAAACATTATGAAAGTCCTCGATATCAAGACCGTGGGGGCATGACGGAATTGCAGGATATCGTCCGGATCGATGCAGCAGGTATGCATTACACCCCGCTCAACAGAGCTATCCGTGCGGCTGTTACCTCCGGTGTCCGCAGGATTCACCTGGATAATGTCATGGGGCAGCGGTTTATAGCAGACGGGCTCCGCGGCGATGTTGAAATTATCATCAACGGTGTGCCCGGGGGAGATCTCGGGATGTTCATGAGCGGCCCGACCTGCATTGTACAGGGGAACTGCGAACATGCACCAGGAAACACGATGGATGCGGGTACAATCGTGATCCATGGAAATGCCGGGGATGCAGTAGCCCATTCAATGCGGGGCGGGATGATTTTTGTGCGTGATGACATCGGGTACCGGGGTGGGATCCACATGAAACAGTATCAGGAGAAGCGTCCCATCCTTGTCGTTGGTGGGTCGGCAAGGGCATTTCTCGGGGAATACATGGCCGGCGGACTCATCCTGGTTCTTGGCAGGAAAGAGAGATCCCCCCTCCTTGAGAGGGGGATTGGTTCGGGCATCCATGGCGGGAAGATCATCATACGGGGGGATGTGCCGGACTGGAATCTCGGCGTTGGTGCCAGGAAGGATGAGATGACTGAAGAAGAGAGGGACGAGATCGACCCGCTGATAGAAAAATTCGCCTGTTATTTCGGCGTGGATCCCCAGCCTTTCCTGACCGACCATTATTCCATCATCACCCCTTCCAGTGCCCGTCCCTTTGCTAATAAATATACCTGGGAGGTGTAATGCTGATGAGAACAAGGAAGAGCTATCGTGATCTCAAATCTGAAGTCTGGGATCGTAATATCTGTGCTGGGTGCGGAGCCTGTGTCGCGGTCTGTCCTGCAGATGCCATCTGCTTTAGAGAGGAGGGAATAAACTCCTGTCCCTCAAACATCGGGTACTGCAAAGAGGTACATGACGAGGTTCCCTGTGGTGCCTGTTACACAGCCTGCCCCAGGAAAGAGGAGCCTGGTGAAAAAGGTCTTGGTTCCTATCAGTCGATCATGACCGCAAAGGCAGCGTTTGATGTCCCGAAAAAGCAGAGCGGGGGTGCGGTGACTGCCCTGCTCGTAAATGCCCTCGATGAGGGGCTGATCGATGCCGTTGTTACCGTGAGTGAAGACCGGTGGACCCTGAAGCCCTCATCGGTCGTCATCACCTCAAGCGAAGAGATCATTCACCAGGCAGGAAGCAGATACAACTGGTGGATTCCCCTTATCGCAGCCTTGAAGACAGCAGTCATCGAGAGGAAGTTCAGAAAGATTGCGGTGATAGGGGTCCCTTGCGTAGTCCAGGCACTTCAGGCGATCAGGACCAGTGATCATGACCTTCTCAGGCCATATGGCAGATCTATCCGACTCGTCATCGGGTTATTCTGTACCGAGTCGTTCGATTATACCGAGCTTGTCGAGAGAAAATTAAAAAGAGAGTATCAGGTTGACACCTGGAAGGTGGAACGGCTTGATGTCCGTAAGGGAAATCTTGAGGTCACAATGAAGGACCAGCCCCCTCTCCTCCTTCCCATGAGCGAACTGGAAACCACTGTCAGACAGGGATGCCATTCATGCCTCGATCTCACAGGGGTCTGTTCTGACATCTCTGCTGGTGCGGTGGGATCCGGGCCGGGATACACCACCCTCATATTGAGAAACGACGTAGGGAGGATGTTTCAGGAAAGCGCGGTGAAAAATAAAAAACTGGTAATCGGGCCCCAAGCTGACATTGCCGCGATAGAAAGGCTCGCTTCTTTCAAGGTCCGGAAAAACAGGCAAAAAAAAGAGCCACAAAAAATAGTTTAATTCAAAAATGAATGAAAATTCCTTGAGATTACACCGGAGAGTTCAATGATTTATCCAATTAGTTATATTAATAAAATCCCATATTATACAAAATGCAAATTTGCATAAATTATCCCTCCATACCCCCAATCATCCCCATTTTCTCAACATTTTACCAAGAAATGTGAATAACTTTTATATAGTATTATTTCATACGGTGTTTTATCCCCTTTCGGACAAGGGAGCACTGCATACCCTGTGATCGAAAAAAGGGAACAGCAGAGAGAAAATGTCCGGGTTCTCGCCAGAACTGGTGAGATACCAGAAAAAAACTGCAGATTATTCGTGACAGCACGGTGAACCGGTCTCTACAACTGTCAGCAGTGATGGTGCTGCCGGCAGGAGCGTGGTGGCTATAGGGCCGGCATGCCGGGATGTCATCAGAAAGGAGGATAGATATGACAAGGTGGCCATGTATTGGTAAATCACGCGTAGCTACAGCCCTACTGGTTGTGCTCTGCTGCATGCTTCTTTTCCAGGCCTGTTCAGCAGCAGATTGTGGTACAGATCCTGACATCAAGGATGTCAAACTGTACGTCGATTGCGATTA
>MVZQ01000162.1 GCA_002068435.1 Euryarchaeota archaeon ADurb.BinA087
ACGCAAATGCGATCAAACCTCCTTATGTAATATTGAATGAACCTACTTATACAAACCGGTCATGGATCGCCGTATGGTTATAAAAATAGATCCTGGGAGGTGGAATGGATAATGGGCATTATCTGGAAATCTTCTGAAAAAGTGGTACTTTCCCAATGACGGGCCGGAAGGATTAAGTGGAGGATCTGTGCAGATCTCATTATCCGAGGTAACTTCTGATGACGATTGACACAGAGCTCTCGAGGATTGGGATATCGCTTCCAAAAAACCTTCTTGACAAATTCGATGAGATTATCAACTACCGGGGCTACTCCTCTCGTTCGGAAGGTATCCGGGATGCGATACGGAGCTATATCACGTATTACAAGTGGATGTCTGATGTCAAAGGGGAGCGGCAGGGGGTCATCACTATGATCTATGACCATGACCAGCGGGGGTTGCTCTCAACCCTGACTGATATCCAGCACGAATTCATGGGGATCATCCAGGCAACACTTCACTCCCATGTAAGCCATGACCGATGTCTGGAAATTATTCTCATAAGGGGGGAAGGGGCTGACCTGAAAACCCTTGCCGAACGACTGATGTCCCAGAAGGGAGTTGAATCGGTCAAGTTGACAACAATCCCTATCAATGATTAACCTCCACCCTCGCAGCTCTGGTCAGTATGCGAGAGCGCTTCCCTGAAGGCCTCATCTGATAAAAACTCCCTTTCCTTTTTGATGCTCTCCAGATCCTTCTCCCGCCTTTTCTCTTCTTTCCCTTTCGTCGAAGCGGCAGGAACCAGTTCCCCGATCTTATACAGGAGGCCCGTGCTGTCAAGCTCAGCAAACAGGTCCCCATGCTGCTGTTCGACACGGGTCACCCTGCCGCTTGTCCCGGTCCTGGGATAGCGGACCTGCATCCCGATCACCAGTTCTTCGGCGTTCATACCTAACAGTGAGGCATAGGGATACTATAAAGATATTTTCTATGCCATAACCAATGATGAGCTACACGCTGCAACGGGTCAGAAAGCAGTATCTTGACGGAACCCACCGCGTAAAATCTCCGGATGAGACCCTCGTTTCAGTAAGTCCCCTTATGGAGGAAATAGGGGTTGAAGAGGTGAAGGATATCACCTCCTCTGACAGGATAGGGATCCCCTGTTTTTCAGCCTTCCGCCCCCGTGCAGCGCGGGGGAGTGTCCGCTACCACGCCGGAAAGGGCAAGGATCCTGTCCAGGCGAAAGTATCTGCAATGATGGAAGCGGTGGAACGGTATAGTGCAGAATACAGAATGGACCGGATGGAGTATGCAGCATACGAAGAGCTGCCCATACACCGGACGATCAATCCGGCAGATCTTATCCTGCCACGGGATCTGCATGAAAGGGAGAAACTTCACTGGAGTCCTGGACTGGATCTGCTCTCGGGTGAAGAAGTGCATATTCTGAGTAACGCGGTCTTCCATCCGTATGACACGCTGGGTATGACCTTTCCCCTTTTCCAGAGTGATACCAATGGTCTTGCAAGCGGGAATGTGGGGGAGGAGGCAATCCTGCATGCTATTCTCGAGGTGATGGAACGGGATGATATGAGTGTTGCCGGCAGAACCCGATGCATGGGGAGGCGGCTTGAGCTTGATCACCCCTGCCCGGCACGGGATATC
Organism: Euryarchaeota archaeon ADurb.BinA087; assembly: GCA_002068435.1. Taxonomy (GTDB): domain Archaea; phylum Halobacteriota; class Methanomicrobia; order Methanomicrobiales; family Methanospirillaceae; genus UBA9949. The sequence goes on from MVZQ01000162.1 coordinate 1,651, forward strand.
CGGGATAAGATGGAGTCAAGCGGGATCGAGATCCACCTGTGGTTGCTCTCCGGGAGAACGCGGATCCCGACCGTCGCGGCAGCAGCAGATGACACGGTGATAAAAGATCCGGAACTGCTCGTGATAGGTTCAGGGACCCATCCCGATCCCGCTATCGCGGCACTCCGGGCCCTTACTGAGGTAGCCCAGAGCCGGGCTTCGCACCTGTCTGGCGGCAGAGAGAATCCCGACCGGAAAAGCCTGGTTGAGCGGGCAGGGTATGACCGAATGAAACGGATTAACAGGGAGTGGTTTTCCCGTGCAGAAGAGATCCCGATCTCTTCCATGGACGATCTGAGCACGCCCTATATCGATGATGATATCCGGCTGGTGCTTGAGGAACTGCGACCCTTTGCTGAGAGGGTTTGCGTCTGTGATCTTACACGGACTATCATCCCGGTTGTCAGGGTCATCATACCAGGATTTGAGGTTTCAAACGTCAATCCTGCGCGTGTCCGGGGTCATTCCACACATTAGCTTCCCCTGTACCTTACTTTAAAATTCCCAGCCATTGCAGAACGATACAGGTGTATAAAATCGGATGAACAGTTGAGTGCTCACGCATCCCAAATCAGGATTTTGCTATCTCATATCATCACTTTTTTCAAGTGGGCGACGACTTTTCTGGTGCTCTGACGGGGATCCCCGTAGGGCATTTTAACCGGTTCACCGTGCAATGCATCGAATATGGCCGCGACTGCCTCACCGAGTGAGGGGCCGTATCCCCCTTCCAGGACGAGAGCGAGCGGATTCTCGTGGGCTTCCATGAGGATACGTGCCAGGACGCCAAAATCGCGCGGGATGAGCCGCATCCCTTCCATGGGATCATCTGACAGGGGGTCCTGGCCCGCAGATATGATAAGGAGATCGGGTGAAAAGTGCGAGATGGCCTCTGCGAACACCTCCTCAAACACGCACGCATAGTCATCGATGGTGCTGCCGGGTAAAAGGGGGGCGTTGAGGGTGAATCCCCGACCCCTCCCCTCACCGATCTCATCGATCCAACCTGTTCCCGGGAAGGCATTGCTCTGGTGGATGGAGCAGAAGAGAACCCGATCGCTCCGGTAAAAGATCTTCTGCGTGCCGTTCCCATGGTGCAGATCCCAATCGATGATTGCGACACGATCGACCGTTTCCAGCGCCCATGCAGCGGCAACCGCCGCATTGTTGAAAAGGCAGAATCCCATGGCTCGGTCCGGTTCGGCATGATGCCCCGGAGGGCGGATGATGGCAAAACAGTGCTCGCCATCGAGTGCTCTGCTGCATGCCCTGATGGAAGATCCCGCAGCCAGCAGTGCGGTGGTGTAGGAATTCTCTGTCACGTAGGTGTCCATGTCGATGTAATGGAGGCTTCCATACGAGCTGAACTCCTTTATCATCCTGATATGCCGGCGGTCATGAACCCGTTCGAGATCTTCTGCCCGTGCCGGTTCAGGAGGGTACCGTTTGACGAAATCAGGCAGGTGGCTGATGACATTCTCGATGCGTGCCCGGTTCTCGCGGGAGATCGCCATATCGTGGGCGGTAAATTCCTCCCCGCAGATGGCCGAG
>MVZQ01000163.1 GCA_002068435.1 Euryarchaeota archaeon ADurb.BinA087
ATCGAGTTCCGCGGTTCGAAACGGGCCGAGGTGGAGCACCACAGCTTCGAGATCTACCATTACATGAGCCAGCTCAGAGAAGCCGGTCTCGAGTTTGTCGGCATGAGCTCGGTTGGCCCCTCGATTGCCATCATAACCGAGAAGGACCGGGCATTTGTTGAAGGGATCGTCAAAAAAATCGGCCTCTCGATCACGGTGGAATCAAAGATCGACAACGAAGGGCTCCATATCCACCACGCCTGTTAGGGTCCCCTCCAGTCTCCCTCCCAGGGCGCCGGAGGGAGTCACCCCCGCTTCTTTTCTCCTCTTTCTGCCCTCAAAAATCCATGGGCAGACGCCAGGATGATGACGACGATCGTTACCAGGATGAACGCGATGGTGATCAGGATGATCAGGCCGATATGCTCCTGTATCCAGGGAATTGATCCAAGGAGATACCCGGCACCCGTGACGGCCACCGACCAGCAGAACGCTGATATGATGTTGTAGAACAGGAAATCCCGGTAGTCCATGGTACCGATACCGGCAAGGAAGGGGGCAAACGTCCTGACCACCGGGATGAACCGCCCGATAAAGATCGTCTTCTTCCCGAACCGCTCAAAATACAGGCTCGTCCGGTCGATGTATTCTTCCTTTACGAGGTCAGGGAACCGCTCCCGGAAGACGTTCAGCCCGATATGGTGTCCGAACCAGTAGTTCAGGAGGTCGCCAGCGATCCCGGCAAGGAAGAAGATGATGATCAACCAGGAGAGGGAGAAGAGGCCTGATGCTGCCCCCGCACCGGCCACAAAGAGGAGCGAGTCCCCGGGCAGAAATACCGTAAGGATGCACCCGGTCTCGAGAAAGAGGATCAGGAAGAGGATCAGATAGGCACCCGGACCAAAGGTGGTTATCAGGCCGGTGAGGTTCTGGTCGATATGCAGCAAAAAATCCAGCATGGGAGGGTACCTTCGCCGCTACTACTCTTTGGAACAGGACTATATGAAGAATTCCCCGGCGGAGTTATACCGGCATGATGCGATCATTTATTGCGGTTCCGGCAGAATTGTACAGGAATACGGTCCTCCTGCCGTCTCCGCACCCTGACATTCCCGGTGCACTCCCCGGCACGCGGCCGGGGGAAGTCCTCTTTATCCGGTTGAAAACATGCACGAGTTTGGAATTGCATACGACATTTTTAAGACGGCACAGAAGACAGCCCTGGAGTACCATGCCAGGCAGGTCAAGAGAGTGTGCATTGATATCGGTGAGATGTCGATGGTCAATCCCGAACAGGTGCAGTTCCTGTTCGACACCCTCATCGAGGACGACCCGGTCTTACGCGGGGCAGTCCTCGAGAGTACGCTGGTCCCCCCTGAGACCCAGTGTACCTGCGGGTACCGGGGAAGTGAAAAGTTCATCTGTCCCGGATGCGGGGCGCTCCCTGAGCTGGTGCGGGGCAGGGAGATTGTGGTCACCCATATTGAGATAGAGGTGGATGAGTAGATGAAAGTCAGCCTGATGCATGGGGCCGGTGGTGAAGTGATGGGGGAACTCCTCAAGGTCCTGACGAGGATAGAGCACAATAATGCAGGGGGGATCGGCCTCGAGGCACTTGACGATGGGGCAGTCATCCCCGTAGACGGGATGAACATCGTCTTCACCACGGATTCCCACGTTGTCCGGCCTATCTTCTTCCCGGGTGGGGATATCGGGCGAATCTCCATCTGCGGAACGGTCAATGACCTCGCCATGATGGGAGGCAGGCCACTTGCGCTCTCCTGCGGTATGATCATCGAGGAGGGATTTGAAGTAGCGGACCTTGAGCGGATCGTACAGTCCATGGATGCCGCCCTCGGCGAATCCGGAGCGAACCTCGTGACAGGGGATACGAAGGTGCTTGAGAAGGGTGCCCTGGACGGGATAGTGATCAATACCGCGGGTATTGGTATCGCCCGGACCCCGGTCCGGGACTCAGGGCTCCTGCCGGGGGATGTGATCATCGTAAGCGGGACGCTCGGTGACCATGGGCTTGCCATCATGGCAGAACGGGCGGGACTGTCATTCGGAGAGCAGATCCGATCTGATGTCGCCCCTCTCTGGGGCCTGGTCTCCCGTGCCCTTGAGGCAGGGACCATTCATGCCATGAAGGACCCGACCCGGGGAGGATTTGCCAGTGCGATCAACGAGATGGCAAGGAAGAGCAGGGTCTCAATCCGCATCGAGGAGGAAGCGGTGCCGCTGCGGAAGAGCGTGAAGAGCGCGTCAATGATGCTTGGGATCGATCCCCTGCAGGTTGCAAACGAAGGAAAAGTCGTGATGGGGGTCCCCGCAGGCGATGAGGAGGCTGTTCTCGCCGCCATCAAATCACATCACTACGGGCACGATGCCGCAATCATCGGCAGGGTGACGGAGGGGGCCCATGTGATTATGGAGACCGCGGTGGGGGGCGAACGCTTCATCGAACCTCCGATCGGGGATCCCGTCCCGAGGGTCTGCTGATACCGGTTCATCGCTTTCTTTAGACCACGGGAGCACCTGGCCTCAACAGGGGATCAGAATGCCGGCAGTCCCGAACCAGGAGCCGTGACAATGCATTTGAGGTGCAGCCCTGCCTTCCCTGGATCTCCTGTTGTATCAGACTGAAAAGAGCCGGGCTAAAAGGAGGAGAGGTACAGGATTATTCTTCGTCCCCGAAATCCAGATAGGTGGAGAGGAGCTCGAGCGCTTCCAGCTCGCGCGCACCGCCGCATCTTCGGACGAGTGAGGCATGGTGCCGGATCAGGTCGTGGAGATGGGGGTCGCGGGATTGCTGGAACCGGGTCGCGTGAACGGTCGCATCGATAATACTGTTGAAACCACGATTGACCGGGTGCAGAGCCAGGCTGCAGATCTTCTCTTTCATGAGGGAGAGGCTGACGATCAGAGCCTCATTGGTCTCCTGGTCAATCTCGGCCTGGTAGGCTGCCCAGGCTTCTGCCCCGGAAAGTCGCTGGACGGCTATCTCGCCAACCTGCTCATCGATAAAATCTTCAGGCGGCAGATCTTCGAAGGCTGTTTTTACATAGACCAACGGGTCGTAAATAAAATTTGCCACGACCCAGCCGTGCTCCTTTATCCGCTCGGCAGTATGACTTCCCCGGAAAACCACCATCCGCGCCACCCCATTCCGGTAGATGATGCCCATGGGTGCCGCATTCCGGCAGGTGGTGGCGATAACCTCGTTGATCCCCTCTCTCAAT
>MVZQ01000164.1 GCA_002068435.1 Euryarchaeota archaeon ADurb.BinA087
GGACGGATTCATCGTCACCAACCCCAACTGCTCAACCATCGTGATGACGCTTGCACTTGCGCCTGTCCGTGGATGTTCCTTCCAGAAGATCCATGTCGCAACCATGCAGGCGGTATCGGGGGCCGGGTTTGAGGGGGTCCCTGCCATGGGGATCTATGATAATGTGATCCCCTTCATCGGCCAGGAAGAGCAGAAGATGGAGATCGAGACCCTCAAGATTATGGGCACGTTCAGAAACAACACGGTCCAGCCCGCCCCCTATCAGGTCAGCGCCAGCTGCCACCGCGTTCCGGTGCTTGACGGCCATACCATGGCGATCTGGCTCGATACACGGGACCCGGTGGAGAAGGTAAAAGAGGCATTCCTCCGCTACAAGCCACCCATCGAGGGTTTGCCGACCCAGCCGAAGGAATCGGTCCATTTCTTCGACGAGCCTGACCGGCCCCAGCCCCGGCTGGACCGCAACCGGGGCAACGGGATGACGGTATCGGTAGGACGGCTCCGCGAAGGTATCCGGTTTATCGCCATGGGGCACAACACCATCCGCGGGGCGGCAGGGGCCTCTGTACTGAATGCTGAACTGATCTCCTCCAGAAAGTATCTCTGAAGTGGTATCCATGCTGAAAGACAATACAGTATTCGTCGGTAACAAACCAGTCATGAACTACGTGCTTGCAGTGGTAACCCAGTTCAACAATGGAGCCTCGGAAGTGGCGATCAAGGCACGGGGAAAAGCCATATCGAGGGCTGTTGATACCGCTGAGATAGCCCTGAACCGGTTTCTCGAAAACGTGAGCAAGAAAGAGATCATCACCTCGACTGAGATCATCGACACTGACAGTGGAAAGACAAATGTATCAAGCATTGAAATTGTCCTGGTGAACCAGCGATAATTCCTTCCCTTTTTTCCTGCGTTCCCCGTCCGTCCCTGGCTTTTCATACAACCGCCCGGTTCAGCCGCTGCACCGGGAGGGTCATCCAGGTAACCACCAGAAAGGATATAAGACACTCAACAGCACTTAGTATTCAATGAAAGGCTGGGCTCTTGCAGGGTGCTTTATGCTCCTGGCCGTCCTTACCGTACCGGTCTTCGCGACCACGAATACCGATAAGTATGGGTACATCACGATACAGGCGGTCGACATTACCCTCGACGGGGGGAAAGCCACCATCGATATGAAATATACCCTCGATGAGCCGACACGAGTGATCGTCCTTCTCCTCGGAAAACAGGATCTGAAAAACAGACTCCTCACCGTACTCAATTACGAGGATGCCGAGGTGAAAAATCTCGACCTCAATTCCGCTGAACTGGTGGTGGATGATGTCTCCTACTCGTACGGGCGGGGGGTCTACTGGTTCCCCTCTCACACATTCAACGTCCTGATCCCCACGCTCCGGATCACCACCCCCCAGGTATCACGTGAGTACGCTGCGGTGAATGAGATCCCGAATGGGATCGGCTATTTTGCCTCGTAATCTTCCAGTCTTCTTTTGGGATGTCCTCGGTCTCCGGATAATGGAATAACGAAAATACCGGAATCGTTGTAAACACCTTCCGGGATCCCCTTCAAGAGTGGTCTGGTACATTGTCTGCCACGTGTGGAATTGGTACCCTTTTATATCGCCCCCCCTCTTCACAACTCTCCATCGATACGGGAGAGTGAAAGACCGGGTGAGCTTCGCTGAAGACAGAATTATAGGACTGATTGCTCCTGCCGCTGTGGGGGGATTCCCGCATCAGCAGGGGCTTGGTGCGGGTCAGAATTTTCCGGGATGCATCATTGAAACCGGGAATCCCCTGGAAGATGAACATATTGGATGAGCCTGCATCGCTCCTCACCTTTCCCCTCCCCTTTGCGGGGCTCTCTCCTTCTTTCACGTACTGCTCCCTTTTTTAAAACAGAAAGAAAATGAGCATCCTATCGTAGGGAAAAAAAATGTCCGCGCTTTCAGACCAGCTCGATGACTTCGGGTGTTTTATCACTCGTGTTCATATACCGGTTAACGAGATACTGGATCCCGATACCGGCAAATGCACATATGAGTCCCCCGACCGTGCCGTAAAGCATGTAGGTGATTGCATTGGCGGTGGAGAAGGGAAAATCCGGGACATTGCTTACTGCTATGGCGTAGATGCTCGCCCCATAGGTGATCAGGCCTATTGCCCCGATAAAGAAGGGGAAGATGATAACTTTGGAGAGCCTCTGACGGTCATGGAAGAAATTGTCGATCACAATACCCGCGGAAGCAACGATGCCGGCAAGGGCTAACCAGGGCACTGCTCCATAGACGAAGATCAGTACGTAGAGGAGGATCCCTACCTCGGTGTAATAGATGAGGATGTTCATCAGTCCAAGGATTACCCCAATTATGACAAGGAGGATTCCGGCGATATAGGTGACAAAGGAGAACCTGCCCCTGGTGAGCGAGGTCTGGAGGGCAGTGGCAAATCCCCTGAAGAGGTCATCGATTCCAAGACCCCGGTACAGGAGGTAGACCCCGATTGCTCCCACGACAATAACCGGTGCCAGTTCAGATCGTCCCGCAAGGTATGCGATCGGCCAGAACAGCATCAGGAGACCGATCGGCACAAGGACCAGCCTCGCCACCTTGGGATCGTTCAGGATCTTTTTGATCAGGTAGTACGTCCCTTCAAGGTTCGGCATCTGGCTGACAATGACCCTCCGGATGCTTGAGACGGGAACCCTGGACTGGACGATGGGGATCACAAACTCGTCTTCCGCCCCATCGGTAACGACAATACAGTTGTCCACCCCGGTCTCTTTTACAAGACTGTCGATGGATGCCCCAATCTTCCTGTCCCCCTCGAGCATGTGCATGTGGTCGCCGGCAATGAGGGCAATTTCCACGTTCTCTCCTGCTGCAGCAAGCTCATCGAAGATCTTGATCGCCTGGAATATTGCATTGACATCCGAATCCTCGGGATCGGCGAGCGCAAGGGAATATGCGGCGTTCAGGCATGCAGCCCGGCCGAGGACGGGGCTCTCGACACGCCCTTTATACCCGATGTCGTCATCGCGATCGACACAAAGAACCAGTGTGCGCCCCGTCTGCATCACAATAGAAATCGCGATCTATCTATTAAATTGTTACTTCGGATTAACGGGGTTAAAAATGAAGTTAAATAAGTTTTGAGCGCTGGAGGAGGAGGATATCATCGGTCGTGAGTTTCTCTC
>MVZQ01000165.1 GCA_002068435.1 Euryarchaeota archaeon ADurb.BinA087
GAGATCGGCTGAACCGGAACGGGAGAGGTAGAGGACGCCGTCCGCACCGATTCCAAACCTTCGATCGCAATACAACTCTGCGAACCGGGATTTCATTTCGTCAGGAATAACTGTCTTTTCGTATTCATCGATAAGAATAAAATCGTTCCCGTTTCCATGCATTTTCACAAAAGTAATTTCCATTGTCACTTACACTCCGGTCTGTTTTTACTCTGGCATTCTCTACATAATCCTCCAAGGTCCCAGTCCCCAGAGCATTCTGATGGCAAGTACGTATCTGGTGCATCAGCATTGACTCGATCACCCTGTACGTGCTTCAAAGTCACCAATCTCCCACCCCAGATAATCACGAATGATAATATACGCCATTTGTGGAGGTATTGCCCCCTCTTCAGTGACAATGAGAGTCACATATTCGGGGGGGGTAACATCAAAAACGGGATTTCTCACTGTTATGTAGGGATATGCTTTTGCGATCTGATCAGGAAGCACTTCTGAGCTGGCCCGCTCCTCGATCTCAATGTATTCACCGAGGATCGTCCGCGGGGCGAACTTGTAGGTCTCCGCAGCAACAAGGAAACTGGTCCTTGCTTCGTGGGCGGCCAGTGCAATCTGTGATGTTCCAATCTTGTTCACAACGGCCCCATTTACCGAAACGGCATCTGCTCCAACAATCACCCGGTCGATTTCTTTCATGAAATAGCGGACCGCGGAATCAACAATATAAGTGGTAGGTATCCCGGCCCGGTTGAGAGTTCCGATAGTCAGGAGACCCTGGTTTCCCGGTCGCACCTCTGTTGCATACACAGAGAACCTGACGCCTTTCCTGTGAGCAGTGAGAAGGCATTCAAGGGCTGCTTCAGAATTACAATGGGTAAGGATCACATCACCATCCCTGATATGGCGTGCTCCTACTTCACCGATACGCTGAATGGCATTCTCTGACGAACGGATGAAATCCTTGCATGCCCTTGAAAACTCTTCCTTCGATGCGGAAACCGAGGGGGTATCTAGGGTTAATGAACGCATCACCAGATGGACAGCATTCGGAAGGGAGACTGCAGTCGGCCTGGTGGCAATGAGGATATCGGCTGCAGTTGTCATCTCCTTTCGGTACTCTGAAAGATCTGTCGACGTTACCATATCAGAGTGTGCCTTGAGTGCGGCGACAGCTGCACGTGCAATCCTACCAGCCCCCCGTATCTCCATCTTCTTTATTTTCTCAGCGGTATCACTAACCAGCATAGACTATACGTAGTACATGCCAGCAGAGTCCAAAGAACTTTGCGGGATTCCAACCGGCCATGTCGATAGCTGTAGTGTTTGATAGCGCGGGGACACTGCTTCATACCTACCGTGTCGCAAAGGACGTGGAGCAGCAGCGGTTACTCCCGGGGATTGAGACAGTAACCCTCACATTCAGCTCTCCTGAACGGGTACTCGTCGTTATCCATGTCCATTCCAGGGAGATCATCGGATCGGATCCTGAAATCCTTCTTTCACGGTATCTGGTTTCCCATCAGGCAGGATTCGGCATCAGTTGCACAAGAAAGATCACGACCGCTGAGGATATCGGAGATGTTCTTTACCATGACACTCATGCGAGAATCGGAGATCTCCAGGACTGCATAAAGAATGTCTGGCAGGTCTGCAAACGGGAATCGGTTGTCACCCTCAATTCCGGGGTCATCCTGAATATGGCAAAGAAAACCATCGAGTTCACTGTCACAACAGGGGGGAGACCCTTTGAGGGTGCAAAAGAGGCGATACGAGATCTCCACCTGAAGGGTATTCCCACCTTCATAGCATCCGGAGACCGGGTGGCAAAGCTGGAGAAGATGGCTGATTATCTGGGAATACCGCGGGACAGGGTGTATGGCGTTGCTACACCGACCGTCAAAGCCCAGATCGTGGCTGACCTCCAGAGTGAGTATAATACCGTAGTGATGGTAGGAGACGGTATCAATGATCTCTGTGCCATGAAGAGGGCGGATCTCGCCATCCTTACTGAAGAACAGCAGGGTGACAAACCCGGTGAACTGTATCAGGCTGCCCACCATGTGGTGAAAAATGTCCGGGAAGTGGTTGAGATCGTCGAGAGGCTGTCAAATGAATGACTCCTCACGGATGCATTGATATAAAGAGTAATATGCCACGAATACAACATTAGGTTATGAGAGGAGAGGAATGAATCCACTGATCACCGTTGATGCCGTCTGCATGGACTTCGATGGAAAACGGGTCCTGAATAATATTTCTTTTACGATTGGTGAAGGGGAAGTCCTCGGGATTATTGGAAGGAGTGGGGCAGGAAAGACCGTGCTTATGCACCTGATCCGCGGGATAGAGCAGCCCCCGACTTCCGGGAAGATCATGTATCATATCGCCGCCTGTGATACCTGTGACTTTGTGGGAGTGGGCAGCTCCGCAGGATCTCCCTGCCCGAAATGTGGTGGCACTATGGAAGCGCTGGATATCGATTTGTGGGATGAGAAGAACAGTGCCATGAAACGGAGGGTGATGAAAGGTACCGCCATCATGTTCCAGCGAACGTTTGCTCTTTATGGGAACGACCGCGTGATCGAAAACGTCCTGCATGCTCTCGATGACATCGATTACCCCGCTGATAAGGCAATCAACCGTGCTGCAGATCTTCTCGATGAAGTCCGACTCTCCCATCGGATGATGCACATCGCCCGGGATCTTTCCGGGGGTGAAAAGCAACGGGTTGTCCTGGCAAGGCAGCTTGCCAAAGAGCCATTCCTCCTCTTTGCCGATGAGCCGACCGGTACGCTCGATCCACAGACAGCCCACCTCGTCCATACCATGCTTACCGAGGCTGCGAGCGCAAATAACATGGGCATGGTGGTCACTTCCCATTTCCCGCAGGTAATCGAAGAGGTGACCGATAGGGCACTCCTTCTTGTGAACGGTGCTATTGCCCATCTCGGAGAACCGAAAGAGGTCATCCGCAAATTCATGGAGGGTATCGGGGATGACGAAGGCCATAAAGCACCCGAGATCGGGGAAAATATCCTCACTGCACGGGATGTATACAAGCGGTACGTCTCGGCCGACAGGGGTGTCATCAAAGCGGTGAATGGTGTCAGTTTTGATGTGTCGGAAAAGGAGATCTTCGGGATTATTGGAAAAAGTGGGGCAGGAAAGACCACTCTC
>MVZQ01000166.1 GCA_002068435.1 Euryarchaeota archaeon ADurb.BinA087
CGTGGTCGACTGCGCCCACGGGCACAACATGAACGTCGTCAAGTCGGTGCGAAACATCAAGGGGAGTGCAAAGGCCGACGTGATTGCCGGGAATATTGCCACCGCGAAGGCCGCCGAGGACCTGATGGATACGGTTGACGGGCTGAAGGTGGGGATCGGGCCGGGCTCCATCTGCACAACCCGGATCGTGGCCGGTGTGGGGGTCCCGCAGATCACCGCGGTTGCAAGTGTCGCCGATGTCGTGAAGGACGCCGGCATCCCGATCATCGCCGACGGGGGTGTCCGGTTCTCCGGCGACGTGGCAAAGGCGATCGCTGCCGGGGCTGACAGCGTGATGATAGGGAGTCTCTTTGCCGGCAGTGATGAAGCCCCGGGACGGATCATCACCATGAAGGGTCGGCGCTACAAGCAGTATCGGGGGATGGGGTCCCTTGGCGCCATGAGCGGCGGGGTTTCGAGCGACCGGTATTTCCAGAAGAAAGAGATCGGCCGTACCAAGTTTGTTCCCGAAGGGGTGGAAGGGGTGACCCCCTATGTGGGGAGCGTCTCCGATGTCCTCTACCAGCTGGTAGGGGGTCTTAAGTCTGCCATGGGATACACCGGTTCGCGGAATATCGCTGAGATGCACAAAAAGACCCGCTTTGTCCGGATCACTGCCGCCGGGCAGACCGAGAGCCACCCCCACAATATCCTGATCACGGACGAGGCGCCGAATTATCGGCTCTCGGACTGATTTTTCTTTTCCCGGTTCTGGTGCGTCTTTGTGATTTCGTTAAAAAGGAGCAGAAAGGATCGGATATCCTGACGGGGAAGACAGCATTTCTGTTCAGCGCATCATTATCACTTACAAAAACCTATATATAAGAAAATCCCTAACATAAAGTAATCAATGCTGGATCATGTTGAGGTCGCCCGGATCCTCGATATCCTTGGTAACAGAAACCGCCGGCGTATCATCGAACTGCTCAGGCAGAAGCCCTGTTTTGTCACTGAGATCTCTGATCGCCTCCTCCTCTCCCCAAAAGCAGTGATCGAGCATCTCCAGCTGATGGAACGGGAGGAGATCCTCTCCTTCCGACTCGATGATCGCAGACGCAAATACTATTACCTGGCAAATGATATCAGCGTCATGGTAAGCCTCCACCGGCTGGAGGAGGGAACCCGGGGTTCCGATGACGTCAACAACCGGCTCCGGAAATCACTAGGAAAACTCCGGAAACTGGTGGATGCCCGCGAGGAACTTGCCGGAAACCTCCGCAACATAGAGAAGGATATCGACATGCAGATCCGCGAGATCGTGCAACAGGGAAGGGAGGTGGTCGAAGACGATAACGGGATCGACCTGCTCATCGCCCTTGCCCACTGCAACCTGACCGGCGAAGAACTGGCAGAGCTGACCGGGCAACCTGTCCAGAACCTTGCCGCAGGACTTGCGGAGTTACGTAAAAAACATATCGTCGAACAGGAAGGCCCGACATTCAGGTTGTGTGGTATCAATGCCGAATGATTCGTATGATGATTTCCTGAAGCACATTGCGCGGATGGTGGAGGATATCGTCCGTAACCTTCCTGAAGCGGAAGGCACCAGGTTTGTCGGATATACCATCATCGCGGGCAACAACGGCGAGGCCCCCCATGTCATCCATATCGGAAAAAATCCCCGCGAGGAGATCGAGTACGAGGTGGTTGAGGACCAGGAGTACCTGTTCGTCACTGGGAGCCTGCCTTCCTCGTCGCAATGTGCGGCCTTTGCCGATATCTCGACCGACTCGGTCACTATCATCATTGGGGAGAAACGTGCATCTATCCCCCTTAACACAAAGATCGACGTGGTGCACAGCTTCTACCGTGTCAGGCACGGAGTCATCGATATTGTGTTAAAAAAGAAGAGACAGTCCCAGTAATGGATCTGCCGGGATCACGCCTGTATCCTGGTGCCGGACGAGACCCATTCAGAAATACTCTTTTTATCCGGCCTGAACTCGCGGAACTGCCTGAGCGAGACGGTCAGGTCCCGTGTAAAGGCAAAATACCCGATCTGGGTATTCATGCAGAGCTTCATCGCCATGTCCATCAGCCCGCCGGGATCAGGCCGTTGCTCACCGAGCCAGATATGGAAGATGTTCCCCCCGTCCACGATCGGGAAGAAGACATGCTCGATCTCCATCCTCCTTGCAAGGGGAATGTTGGCTGAAGGGGCGACGTGAGTACCATTTGTGTAGTAGAGGGGGAGATCCCTGCTCTTCCCAAGCATCTGGATCCCCTGTTCGATATCCCCCTTGATCACCTTCTGGGCATACTCACGGTACTCTTTCTTCAGGAGGTCGGCGACTGCAAATCGCTGTCCTGTCGTCTCGGCAGGGGTCCGTGCAAGGGCGATAGTCATGTTGTTCCGGGCTGACAACTCCTTGGCATACAGCTCCATCTCGGTCATCGCCCGGATGGCAAGTACCCATGCCTCACGGGACTCGTGGAGCTGGGAGCCGGTATGGTGCTGGACCATCTCGTTCACCCCTACCACCCCGATGGTATATACGAGCCCGTCGAGATCGACCGCAATCTCCCCCCGCTCACCGGTCTGTGGATCCTTGGGGCGCTGCATGGCAAACGGCATCCGCCCGTTCGTGCGGATGATCTCGAGCCAGCGCCGCTTGATCTTGAATACCTCGACACAGATATCCATCAGCGCCCTCAGCTCGGCAAAGAGCCGATTGTCATCCCCGGCGGCCTCGTATGCAGCGCGGGGACAGTTGAGCGATACGACCTGCCAGGAGCCCATCGAGAAGTGTTTTCCGTCGCGGAAAAAGAGTTTGTCTTCGAAATGAGTATCCTCGTCAGCCACGGCCGAGAACTGGTAGGCACAGCACTGGTAGCAGGAGATTCCTTTCCCTGCGCCGCGGTAATCCGGCATCTGGTTGTCGTAGTAGGGGGTCCCGAACTTGGATGCCAGTTCGAAGGTGAGGAGATAGAGGTCCCGGTAGGTAGGGAGATCCGGGTGTTCCCGGTTGAACTCCTCGTTTTCATTGATGAAATCGGGCTCAATGCTGATCTCAGGCTTGGGGAAACTGAACGGCTTTCCCCAGTAATCGCCCTCGAGCATCACCTCCATCAGTGCCTTGAATAGGAGCCGCACCTCCCGTTCGAACTGCCCGTAGGTTCGGAGCGGTGCA
>MVZQ01000167.1 GCA_002068435.1 Euryarchaeota archaeon ADurb.BinA087
AGATTGGGTATTACGATGGAGATCAGCTTCTCTGCCATCTCATCGGAAATGACATAGGTGTTCACCAGTTGTTTCGCAGCCTTTGCCTTATCCGCATCCCGCAACTGTATGACGGTTTCAATCGGATCGAACTGCACGACATCGCTATACTTCATGGCTTCTCCTCATTCGTGATCTTTCTTATACGCTGGGACCACCATGAGGTCGCGCACGAGATAGCTGCGATATTCTGGGTGTCCCGGTGAGGCATATACAAGGTGTTCTCCCTCCACAGATCCATTCCAAGAAGCTACAATGGTTTTATTCCGCGAGACTGCCTGGAGCGATCGAAGAGGATCCTGCTTGAGCGTGGTATCGAACAGAATCTCGGTGTTGTCAAACAGCACGATATCCTGATCCGTATTCCTGACGAGCGTATCCAGAAGCCGAGGTAGTTGGAGAGCCCTCTGTCGCCTGGTGAGCTCAAGCATGGCCTGCGATAACTCAAGATTGAGATTGATCAAAGGTATGCCGACTCTGGCGCCAACTGCCCGAAGAGTAGCAGTCTTCCCTGATTTGGTTGGGGCAACGAGGAGTACAAGACGATGATAGAGATCTTTGACCTCTTCTATCTTATTCAAAACCAAATCGGGTATAGCATCCATCATTCCAATTTCTACCTGCTCAGAGGTGATAATACAAAAAAGGGATTACTTGAAAATCTCATTCCCTAACTATACATTCCGCTCCATTAAACCATTCTATCACCTATGAAAATATTTTGCAATTTCCATGATATACCATTTTTCATGGCATAATGTCTAATTCAAGTCCTTTTCATAAAGTATAGGTATGAGCTGTAATGAGAGTTTCTCAATAGCAAACCTCATGACGATACGTTCCTTCCAAGAGGAGGGTATGACTTGGATTCCATAATATACTCCCGCCACCTGACCACAGATCGCTGCCGTGGTGTCCGCATCATCTCCAAGATTGGCCGCCTTCAGGACTGCCTCCCTGAATGTATCCGTTGCATAGAAGCACCACAACGCAGCCTCCAGGCTGTTCACCACATAACCGGTACCCTGAAGCTGATCCTCAATTTTTCCTTTGTATGCACCATTGAGAATTTCCCTGACAGCCGATGACTCTATGATGGCCTCATCATGCTCGAACAGCACCCGCTCCTTGTCCATGTCAGACAGGGCATTGTACAGGATCGAGGCAAACAGCCTACAGGCATCGATGCACTCCTGAGCCCCGTGGGTGGTCCTTGAGCTCTTGCCAGCATAGAAGATCATGGCATCCCTGTCCGGGAAGAAGAACAGAGGCACAGGAGCCAGGCGCATAAGCGATCCGTTCCCAGCGCTGTGGATGTCTGTGGGTCCGGAGAAGGGCTCACGATTCTTTTCAAACCTCCTCAGCGCAGATGCCGTCGTTCCTCCGATGTCGAAACACACCCCGGTGCTGCTGAGATATCCTGTCCTGTACCACCTCACATACCGCTCCATCTGGTCGAGTGGGTCGAAGCCCTTCTTCTCGATGAGACTCTCTGCAAGACACAGCGCCATGGAGGTGTCATCCGTCCACTGACCAGGCTCCAGGTTGAAGGGGCCTCCACCCACCATGTCGGTTATGGGTTCGAACGATCTCCTCGGCTTGAACTCCAGGGTCGTGCCCACTGCATCACCGCAGGCAAGACCCAGAAGACATCCCTGATATCGCTCCAACAGTTCCATGCTCACTCCCCCACCTTCCAGGACACGACCATATCGCACTGCTCCCTGGTCTCTGGTGAAGGTTCATGTGAGCTGGCATCGTGCAGGCGGAGATGTTTGATCGTTTCGAGGGCATCTTTCCCTATTGCAATTCCATGCCTGGCGAGGTAGCACCCCACCACGGTCCCGGTCCTGCCTTTGCCTCCCCAGCAGTGAACATAGGTGGGATACCCCTCGGTGATGTTCCTGTCGATGTGGTCCAGGATCTTCTTCATGAGGGACTGAGACGGTATGCTCACATCCCTGATGGAAAACCTCGCCACAGAAGCTTCAACCACCCTTTTCAATGCCAGTTCCCGAAGCTTCTCACTGTAATCGAGAAAGTATCGACCATTGTGATCGATCTCACTCGCCTCCATGAGATTGACCACACGACAAATGCCACAGTCGAGGAGGGAGAAGATCTTTGTTTCCATGATGTTCTCATCGATGTCACCGGGATATGCTCCAGCATAGAGTAGGCCAGGGACAACCCGGTACGATCGCGGAAAGGGCTTCCTGATGAAGTCATCTCGAGTAGTCATGGCGCTCTGTACTGTATCAGATTTCATAGGGTATTCTCTCTCTCGGTCCCATCAATCTCTCGGCGCCGCATTATCATAATCTTCTCCTTTCTCTTGCAAACACTCCTGACAGTAATACGGGTGCTCATAGTAATACTCCGCATCATAGCACCGGTCACACGGGTCCTCGCCGCTGCATGCCACCACGACAAGAAACATCATGATGAGCAATCGTTTCATAACCTCATTCCTTTCGAGTTCCTCACTCCTTCTCCTGAGGTTCCTTTTTCGAAGCGTCTCGCCTTCGGAGTTCATCTATCTTTTCCCGGAGCATCCTCCTGAACTCCTCGACATCCTCCGGCGTCTCCAGGACCATGTCCCTGATGCTGAAGCCCAGTATGGTGTCGAGCACGTTGTGCAGTGGAATCCTTGCCACAGCTCACCCTCCTGTGTCCCAGAGGCTTAATGATTGTTCCTCCGATACGACGCCCTCCTGCTGTACCCTGCCATGCCCCCGCCGTTGTTCCTCTGAACCACGCCATCCGCCGCAAAGGCCGCCAGGTGAACCAAACCCTTCCGGTACTCCAGTGCCGAGCCGAAGAGCCTCCTGCCCTCATAGCGCAGGTCCCAGCCATGGCCCACGGACTTGTACCGGTCGAACCGGCACGCGGCGATGTCATCGATGAACTGCTGGGCCCTGGCCTGATCCATGGGTTTTGATGACTCACCCTCGTGGATTATGGCATCCATCAGGTAGCTCTTCACGAGCTTGCCGTGCAGCATCGCATAGGAGCCCCCATGAGAGACCAGATCCATGCCCACCACGCTCCCCCCAATGGCAACGAGGACACCCT
>MVZQ01000168.1 GCA_002068435.1 Euryarchaeota archaeon ADurb.BinA087
TCGCCGTTCCTTGATCTTCTTTGGAGCAACCTCAAGGATAGATAAGGGGGCGATCTTTCTCTTTTCACATACCGCAGTGTTGAGGTGGACAACGATCTGCATGTTTTCCATGTCTATCGTGATATCTCCGAATTCATGGAGGGGTGCAGCTTCGATCTGCCAGCTCACTTCCCGGGCACGGTCACGATCGATACCGTATTCCGGTTCGAGGAAGATCGTCATCGTGGGTGTACTTGGTTCCTTTCTTGCGTCCATAATCTCGATAAGGCGGGGAAGACCCAGTGTGACGTTAATCTCGGCGACTCCGGCATAGTGAAAAGTCCGCATCGTCATCTGCGTTCCGGGTTCACCGATCGATTGCGCAGCAATAATCCCTACCGCTTCACAGGCTTCAATCCGGGTATTCTGGTATTCATTGATGACACGGTTCAGGATCTGGTCAAACTGGGAGGAGCTGATTTCTTTCGCTTCGAGATATTTTCTCAGCTGCTCCTTGGTCTTCACGGGGAGATCTGCATCGTCAATCTTAGCTTCCTGATCGGGGAGCATCTTACACCTCTTCTTTGAGAATACTCTCGACGATCCCTTTTACATCGACAGGATCACCAAAACTGCTCTTCATGGGATCTGTCCCATCCTCTCCGTATCTGAACTGGATTATCCTTCCTCCGGTAGTCCTGACAGTGCCGTCATATGCAACTTTGAGGTCCTGGAGTGCATTGATCATCCGTCGCTGGAGATACCCGCTCTGAGAGGTACGGACCGCCGTATCCACCAGCCCTTCGCGACCACCGATCGCATGGAAGAAGAACTCGGTCGGATTCAGGCCCCCCTTATAGCTGTGTTTGATAAATCCATGGGCATCGGATCCACGATCGCCCTTCTTGAAATGGGGAAGAGTTCGTTCATCGTATCCTCGCATGATACGCTCTCCACGGACTGACTGCTGACCGACACAACCTGCCATCTGGGTCAGGTTGAGCATAGAACCCCTTGCTCCACTCACGGCCATCACGACAGCACTGTTCCCGAGCCCAAGGTGCCTCCCTGCAATCTCACCAGTCCGGTCTCGCGCTTTTCCAAGAACCTGCATGATCTGCATTTCGAGGGTTTCATCGGGGGTCCTTCCCGGCATTGGTTCCAGCTGCCCGTCTTCGTAGATATTGATTCGCCGCTGTACATCCAGTACTGCATTGGAGAGTACCTCATCGATCTGGCCGTATTCAGTCCGGGAAAGATCCTCATCATCAATCCCGAATGAGAATCCGTCCAGCATGATCGATCTGATTGCAAGATGCGTAATATCATCAATGAATTCGGCTGCCCTTTTCATGCCATACTGGCGGATGATGCGGTGGACGATCTGGCCATCAAATGCACCGATTGCTTTCTTGTCAATGGTACCGGACTCCAGCTTCCCATCAATAATACGAACATAGGCATCCCGCTCACAGACTTCCCTCTTACAGGTTTCGCAATTCTGGCACGAGCTGGCCTTGAAGACCATGTTGAGCTCCTGGGGCAGTATGGTTGAGAATACCTGTTTGTTGCTCCAAAGGGGAACATTATCTTTCTCCATTCCTGCTTCAGGAAGCCTTTCCACATCTATATTCTTCAGCAGGTAGAGCGCCTCGCTTTTTGTGAACCATCGCTTCTGGTTTGTGAGGAGGAATATCCCTGATATGTGGTCATGGATCCCACCGATGATCGGGCCACCGAAGCGTGGGGAGAGGATATTTTCCTCCACTGCAACGAGAATAGCGGCCTCCGCTCTCGCCTCTTCGGTCTGAGGGATGTGGAGGTTCATCTCATCTCCGTCAAAATCCGCATTATATGGAGGACATACAGCAGGATTAAGGCGGAATGTCCTTCCGTCCATGACCTTCACACGGTGGGCCATGATGCTCATCCTGTGGAGAGATGGTTGCCGGTTGAAGAGGACGATGTCCCCATCCCTTATCTGTCTCTCCACAGTCCATCCAGGTTCGAGCTGCTCGGCAACCGTTTCAAGGTTTCCTTCAGCGAGCCGAAGCCGCCGTTTATCAGGTCTTATCACATAATTGGCCCCGCAGGGATGGTTAAGGCTCGTCCTGACTGGGCCATTCAGTACCATCTGTTTCAGGTCGTCGATATTGTAAGGGGTGACCTGGACAGGTATGGACATCTCGTTTGCCACGGCAAGGGGGATGCCAACCTCAATGACGCTCAGGTTCGGATCAGGGGAGATGACAGTACGGGCTGAGAAATTTACCCGCTTTCCAGAGAGAGAGCCCCTGAACCGCCCGTCTTTTCCCTTGAGACGTTGTGAGAGAGTTTTTAATGGCCTCCCACTCCGGTGGCGGGCAGGAGGGCACCCTGCAACTTCATTATCAAGGTAGGTGGTGACATGGTACTGGAGCAGTTCCCAGAGATCCTCGATGATGAGCTGAGGTGCACCCGCATCCTGGTTCTCCTTGAAGCGCTGGTTGATACGGATGATGTCCACCAGTTTGTGAGTGAGATCATCCTCGGAACGTTGTCCGTTCTCAAGGATAATGGACGGCCTCATGGTGACAGGGGGAACCGGCAGCACGGTAAGAATAGTCCACTCCGGACGGGCAACTTCCGGATTTATCCCGAGATGCTTGAGGTCTTCATCGGGGATCTTCTCAAGCCTTGCCCTGATATCAGCGGGGGTAAGTTTATGCTCAACCTTTTTGCCATCCTCGATAAGAATCTCGGAGAATGTGGTCGGTTTCTCAAAGTTGATCTTGAGCTGCTGTTCACCGCAATGCGGACAGACACGTTCTTTTTTGATATCCTTTTCAGAGAGGACGTCTCCCGTGAGATCGTCTTCGGTTCCAACCACTTTTTCGATCTCTTCAGGGGACAGGAGCAGCTTGCTGCAACTCCGGCAAGTGACACGGAGGAGTTTTCGTATCAGTCTTGTGTACCCGACATGGATAACTGGTTTGGCAAGTTCAATATGACCGAAATGTCCCGGGCATTCGCTCGCCTTCTGGTCACATGTCTTGCACCGGAGCCCGGGGTCAATCACACCCAGGTTGAGATCCATC
>MVZQ01000169.1 GCA_002068435.1 Euryarchaeota archaeon ADurb.BinA087
CCCAAGGAAGGTCCCGATCGACCTCCCTTTCCTGAACAATGCACCGGCATCAGGGACCGCATCCCTGAACCGGGGATCTTCGCCCGGTACCCCATAGGTATCGAGACATGGTACGGTGGGGGTATGGGCAAGCCCTCCGTTGATAAAAAGGGGCGAGAGTCCGCAGAGTTCCATAACCGCCCTCGTGATAGATGCAGGCGTAGGGCAGCCGGTCGGAGTATCGGGCCGCACCGGCATGCTGGTGATCTTCCCGCAGGCGATCAGCTCCGCATCAAGGATGGGAGTGAGGAGCGTCTTTTCAGGGCTTGGACCGGCACCCGAGATGCCGGGCACCACAGAGAGCATCGTATTGGCAAGAATACTGCAGAAAAGGGGATTCTTTGCCCTGATCTCCGGGCTGCCTGTCACAAATGCCATAAGTACTCGATCTAACAGCTCACACCTACCCTGACATCAAGCTATCCTAACGGCAACCTAATAGCGGATGCAGGAACACATAGCAGATATGTTCGGGATTGAGGGACGGCTTGAGGAGAAAGGGATCTCTGTCGATTCCATGGTAACCTCTGCGATGCTGCTCTATGTGCCGCACGGTCTTTCTGCTGAAGAGGCAGCGCACAAGGTACGGGAGAAGATACTCAAGTATCTTGGCGACCCGAATGTCGCATCCCTCCTCCTCGGGGCTATCCTCCTTGAAGATGAACTCTTTCTCCGGCAGAAGGACTCGGGAATCCAGGAAGACCCGGTATTCCTCCTCTCCGATGAGATCATCGGGATGGCCATCGCCGAATGCATCGGCGGGACCTATGCCCGTTTCGAGTTCACGCGTTATGACCAGAAGAAACCCGGCATCCTGGCAACGCTCGGCCCGTTCCTCGATGACGCGATTGCCGGGCTGATAGCCGGCTGCACGTCGCGGCTCTACAGCGAATGCTGCTGAACCGGCTCCGGGCCCTCCTCCAGTTCACGACCATCCTCCCTCTCGGCAGGACGGTTGATTTCTCCCTCTTTGCAGACCATACCTACCTCTATCCCCTCTCCGGGTACGTGATCGGGGGTCTTGCCGGGCTTGCAGCATGCTGGATCAGCATCCCGGAGATCAGGGCAGCGGTTGCCCTCATCGCAGTGCTTTGTATCACCGGGGCAAACCATTTCGACGGCCTCCTCGATCTTGGTGATGGTCTCATGGCACATGGCGGAAGGGAGGGCAGGATCCGGGCGCTCACGGACCGGCAGATCGGCACCGGGGGATTTGCTGCGGGAAGCACCGTCCTGCTCCTCACCTTCGCCGCCCTGTCTTCCCTGCCTGAGATCCTGTGGGCCCTGGTTGCAGCGGAAGTCCTGGCAAAATTCTCCATGGCATTACTGACGGCATACGGGACCCCGTTTCATGACGGGCTGCATGCATACCTGTATCACCGGGCAAAGCCCTGGTTCCCCGTCGCCGCCGGGATATGCTGCCTCCCGCTCGCACTCCTCCCGCTCGCATATCTCCCCCTTTCAGGAGCGGTCCTTGCAGCGCTCCTCATCCCGCTTCTCCTCCTTCTCATCTCAGAGCGGTTATTCGGGGGTGTCAATGGCGATGTCGTTGGAGCTTCCGGGGAGATTACCCGTGCAGTGGTCCTCTGCGCACTGGCCCTCATTCCTGCGAGCGCACTTTTTTAGGGAATGCACCGCGTAATAAGTTCCTGATGCTGAAGGATATGGGAGTTCACATGAAGGGCGGTGTCATCACCGAGCTCGACAGCGAATACTGCACGATACGAACGCGAATCCCGGCAGGCGTCGTCTCCTGTGACCAGCTGAAAGGGATCGCCACAGTGGCCGGGCGGTACGGGGCTGAATCGGTCCATCTGACCACCCGCCAGACCATTGAGATACCGCATATGAACCATACCGACCTCGATGCAATTGCACGGGATCTCGCACTCAATAATACCCCAGTCGGCTCCGAGCGCGATGAGGTGGTGAACGTGATCGCATGCCCGGGGAACGAGCGGTGCATCTTTGCCAACATCGACTCGATATCGCTTGCCCGCTCCATCGATGCCCGACTCTTCGGAAGGGAGATGCCGGTAAAGATACGGATCTCCATATCTGCCTGCCCGAATGCCTGCACGAGCCCGCTCTTAAATGAGATAGGCATTGTCGGGCAGAACCGTCCCATCAGGGTGCCCGGGATGTGCACCGGATGCGGGACGTGTGTGGAATACTGCAAAGAAGAGGCGATCACAATAAAGCGGGGAATTTCCGTTCTTGATCCCTCCCGGTGTGTTGAATGCGGCACCTGTGTCAGGTCCTGCCCGTACGATCTCCTCAAGTCATCAGGTGAGCATTACCTGATCACGGTCGGGGGCCGGAGGGGGAGGCATCCCAGGATCGGCAGGGAGCTGATCGCGGTAAAAAGTCCTGAATCGGTACTCCTCGTGGTTGAGAAAGTGGTAGCCTGGGTATACCGGAGGGCATGGAGCGGCAGGCTCCTTTCAGACCAGATGGATGAGTTACAATTCGAAACATTCAGGGATGAGATACGGGCACTGGTCCCCGAGAACGACCGCGCAGAAGAACCCCTTGGGGATTTCAGCGGCGGTAGCGGGATTTGAACCCCGAATCCGCATCATCATCGCATTCGATGGCCCGTGCATCCTTTACCAGCGTGTTGAACTGCATCGCGGCTGACATCAGGGCTTCATCGCTCGATCCACCCGATGAGAAGGATCGCAGTACCGATTCCTGGGGTGACTGGTACAGCCGCTCCCCTATCCGGATCCCCTTACAATGCAGACAGAACGCGCAATTCCGGTGAACGGATACCGGCCCGTCTGCGCATTCGACAGTTGCGCGGTATTTTTTCTCGTCCCATGTGATTTCCAGCGTTTTCATGCGTGGGCAGGGGTTATCTTGTCCATATGTTAAATAATGTCGTTTTTTTCCTTTTTTCTGAAAAAAC
>MVZQ01000170.1 GCA_002068435.1 Euryarchaeota archaeon ADurb.BinA087
TTCAAAGAGATTGTCGAGCCACTTATTATCAAGCCGATTGTCAAACCGTTTGAGTTGCCAAAGGTAGAACAAGTGACAGATGAACAAATTGGCTGGCTGAAGGAGTGGGCTTCGGTCTGGGCTTCGGTCAGGGCTTCGGTCGGGGCTTCGGTCTGGGCTTCGGTCTGGGCTTCGGTCGGGGAGTCGGTCTGGGCTTACACAGGTTCGTTTCTCTCACTGCCTCGCTCTGCGTGGAAGTATACCGATACTATCGACTGTGAGGGATACCCGTTCCAATCAGCAGTTACCCTCTGGGAACTCGGTCTAGTGCCGTCGTTTGATGGGGAGAAATGGCGGTTGCACGGCGGTCCTGACGGGCGTATCCTGTGGGAAGGTGTAATCTGATGCCGGTCATCGTGTATTGTTCCAATTGTGGGAAGGAGATACGGCGCACTCCTGCCCTCGTCAAAAAGAACCGGACAGGGAGATTCTTCTGTAATCAGGATTGCACCAACGCATGGTGGGAGAAGAATGGGGGGTATGCCAATACTGGCTGCCCGAAGAAAGAACGTGCAGTGGAGATGGCAGTGAGAACCTTCCCCCTCGGAGAGGAAATTCCCATTGAAACGATTGCAGCACGGGTAAGACAACAGCCCGGCAAATACAACCTGAAGAATGCAGGAGTTGCCCGATACCTGACGATGGGGGATTACATGGCATTATCCGCTCCTGGGGTATGGGTGCGGGTAGACCCTGCGGAGGTGGCGGCATGATAGACATTTCACAAATTAAGTATCCTCACTTGGACCGGTTGGTAAACCTCCGCCCTGCCCCTCAAATTGTATTAGGAAAACTCATCACTTGGACAGTTAAGGAGGACGGGTCCAATATAGGAGTATACGCCGGGAATGATGGCGAACTGCATTACCGGAGTAGGAATATGGACCGGGCTTCGGATCAGTTCTATGGCTACATGAACAGCACCGATGAGTATACCGGACTCTGCGAGATGGTGACTGACAGCCTCACCCAATGGAATGATGAGATTGTTGTCTTCGGGGAATTGCTCACAAAAGGGAAAAGCCCTACCAGGATCGAAACCCACGAGAAAACACGTTTTGTGGTATTCGATATTTGGAGCACCCGCCAGAATGGTTGGATGAACTATACCCAAATCCATCAGAACTGTTACCATTATGGCCTACCGGTGGTGGAGATGTTGGGAACCTGCCGATGCACGGATATGGATTCCCTGTATGCCTTCAAGGATGATATGTTGCAGGAATGCAAATCCCGGGGAAAGGAGGGAACCGTTGCCAAGATTTGGGATTCTTCCATCAACCTCGGAGAGAACGCCGGGACCGGGGCCGGGATAATCTACTTTAAAGAAAAGTTGGATACTCCGAAGATGGAGAAGGCACAGAGGCTGATTCAAGAAGGTGCCCCGCAGTTGCCGTCCTTGCCCGATTCGGAGGTATGGGGAGCGATTGAGAAAGCCCGGGCTGACCTTGGGGAGGATTTCACGAACATCAAACGGGCCATGCCCTTAATTGCGCAATACGTGGGCGAGGAGTGCAAGAAACACATTTGCAGTGCCCCTGAACGGAAATTGATTTCATATTACCAAGAACGGTTGCAAGAGGTGACGGTATGACCGACGCAAACACCATCGTCATGGATTTCACCACCGATGAACTATTCCTGGTATCCATACTGCTCACCCATTATCTTGGATACGTGGATATTGAGAAGGACGAACAGTATTCCGGCTGGGTAAATTCCACAAAGGCAGCAGCAACCGGAACAACCCTTATTGACCGGATAAAAGGAACCGTTGCAGCATACTGTGTGAAGGGGATGAACTGATGCCAGAGTATCATGTGAAATGCCCGGAATGTGGGGCAATGAGGGCAACCACTACCCTTGAGAAAGTGAGATGTCATAAATGCGGGTATCAGTTCCTTGCCCGGGAATACCTGACCAAAGAACCAGTGCATGGTATAATCAAGGGCAAGCAATGGGATGGATTCCTAACCGGGAACGAGGTGAAGAACTTATGACTAAATGGCAGTGTAGATGTGAGAAGCATTGGTGCAGAGTTGAAACGTCCGGGGTCACTCCTGACAGTTGTCTGTATGACAGGCACACAAATCCACGCTGGAAGAGGGTAGACGAACCCCCCTTAAAGGATGCTCCCCCATTCAAACAGGATGATGAGCACGAACCTAGAGTGAGGGTATGGTTAGGGGACCAGCATGAGCGTGATATTCAGGAGATGGCAGGGAACCTGGCAGCCCTGAAAGAACGGATTGATAAGGGTGAGGGACGCCTATGCGCCATAGTAACGGACCTTGATGAGAGGGTGAAGAAACTAGAGCACCAGATGAGGAACCATTACCATAGTGGGAATGTATGGGTAGAGAGCGAAGATGGTTCGGAGTCGGTGATGCAATGACCAATAAGAAGATATGCCCGTTCTGTATGGCAAGAGACATTATGCACGGAGGGAATACCCGATGCTGCATCGAAGAGCGGTGTATGGCATGGCAACCGGAGATCACGAGAGAGGTTCCAATCATGAAATGGGGGGAGCACGGTGAAGTGCTGAAGAAGGATAAGACGTTTCCCGCACACTGTAAACTGATTGAGAGGGGATGATATTGCCCGCCCGCTACTACACATTCACGGTAATGCTGGAACTTGAGGGGGGTATGCGTTGTTCATCCGGACTGGAATTTGACCGGACTATGAATGACCTTACCAGGTATGCGGTTGGTGCCTTTGCGGATTCCCTGCCCGGGCACTTGTTTGATGCCAGGGGGAAGGTTTATGCAGCATACATTACCCGGGAGAAACCGGGAACCATGCCTCACTTCCCACCGAAGATGGATATGATGCCATGAGACTTAACGACGATGCGGAATTTTTATTCTGGTTATTTGTCAGTGTCGCATGTTTCTTTATGTG
>MVZQ01000171.1 GCA_002068435.1 Euryarchaeota archaeon ADurb.BinA087
CCAGGGATTCCAGCCACAAACGTTGGAAGCCCTCCAGATTCTCCGCTCATGCAGGACCCCGTTTGTCGTTGCTGCAACAAAGATAGACAGGATTCACGGGTGGCGAGCAAATACTGATCAGCCCTTCCTGGTATCTTTTTTTCACCAGAATGACCGTGTGAAAGAGATCGTCGAGACCCGGCTTTATGAAATGGTAGCCCGGCTTTCAGACCTCGGATTTTCCTGCGAGCGGTTTGACAGAGTATCTGATTTCCAGCGGAACCTTGCAATCGTGCCGGTCAGTGCCCATACGGGAGAAGGGATTGCGGAACTGCTCATGGTTATGATCGGTCTTGCACAGCGGTACATGGAACAGGAACTTGCCCTCTCGGTTGAAGGGCCTGGCATGGGCACGGTCCTTGAAGTGAAAGAGGAGCGCGGGCTTGGGACAACCCTCGATGTCATCCTTTATGATGGCACCCTCTCTATCGGCGATGAGATTGCATTTGCACGGAATGACGGGGTTGCACAGACAAAAGTGCGTTCACTTTTGAAACCACGCCCGATGAAAGAGATCCTCATAGAAGACCGGTTTGAAAGGGTGAAGACTGTTGTTGCGGCAACAGGAATCAAAGTGAGTGCCCCGGGGCTGGATGGCACCATTGCGGGGTCTCCACTCAGGGTGATACGGGGAGATCCCGGGCCGGTCATGGAACAAATACAAAGAGAGATGGAAGAGATCAAAGTCAATCTCTCACCAGAAGGACTGGTGATAAAGGCTGACACCATCGGTGCCCTTGAGGCGATATGCAACGAGCTCGAGACCCGGGAGATAGGGGTGATGAGAGCTGAAGTGGGCCCGGTAAGCCGCCACGACCTCGTCGAGGTAGAAACAATCAAGAGTCCTTATTACCGCGTTCTTCTCGCTTTTAACACGCAGATCCTTCCTGATGCTGCCGATATGATTAAAGACCCCGGGTTCTCTCACGTCAGGGTCTTTGAAGGCAAGGTCATTTACAAAATTGTCGAAGAATACGTCACATGGAAGGACGAGCAGAAGAGAAGGGTTGAACAGCAGAAATTTGAACAGATTATCACTCCAGCAAAGATTCGTGTTCTCCCTCACTGCATCTTCCGGCAAAGCAATCCTGCTGTGGTAGGAATACGGGTATTGGGAGGTACCCTCAGAAGCGATGTGAACCTGATCCATGTGGATGGGAGGAAGGTCGGCCACCTCAAGTCTATTCAGTTGAACCAGGAGAATCTCAGGGAAGCCCAGGCAGGCGCCGAGGTCGCCATCTCAATTGAAGGTGCGACATATGGGAGACAATTTACCGTTGAAGATGATCTCTTTGTTGACATCCCAGAACGACATGTAAAGGTCCTTGAACGGGAGATGTCCCCCCATCTCCCAATCAGCACACAGGAGATCCTTGGAGAGTTTACCAGTCTCAAACGTCGTTCGGATCCTTTCTGGGGTAAATAGTATTTAATAGATCAGGCACCCAAAATAATGGGTACTTCCCCGGGGTTTCCCGCAGACCAGCTATTTGCGTATCCTTCGTTAATGGCGTATATGGTCATCCGGCGGGGTTCTCAGGTTCCGGAATAATAGTATTGAGGAGTCTAGACCAAATGGTTGAATTCAAGGTTGTATTGTCTGATCAGAAGACTGGACGCGCCTATAATGTCAATGTGAGTGGCGGAGTTGCAGGGGCACTTATCGGAAAAAGAATTGGTGATGAGATTGATGCAGGACCTTTTGGTCTTCCCGGGTACCGGATGGAGATAACAGGCGGTTCTGACAGAAATGGTACCCCTTCAAAGCGGAATCTGCCCATTTCTGGCAGGCGGCGGCTCCTGCTTTCAGGTGGGGTTGGTTTCAAGCCGGTAATGGAAGGTCAGAGGCGAAGGAAATCTATCAGAGGAAATGAGATAACCGCTGATTTTGTGCAGATCAATGCAAAAGTCACCGGTTATGGTGAGAAAACCCTCGAAGAATACTTTGCCAAGCCGGCTCCTGAAGAGAAGAAAGCATAATCAATCACTTTTCAGAATATTTTCCCGCAGGGCGGGGAGGAGATCTGAGAACTCAACACCGCTTCGCTTCGCAAGGATGACAACAGCTCCTTCTGGTCGTATATGACCTCCAAACTCCTTGCTGATAATAGTGTTCATCTCAGCGACAACCCTGGTAAGGGGGATGCTCAGGTCCCGGGCGATTCGTGACATCAACTCCTCATGAGGGTCAGACCGGTGGAAGACTGATGCATTCGGTTTGAAACCAAGCGGAATCTCAATGGACATAACGTCGAAAAGCGGCCGAATCATATCCCCTTCGTATGATATCAGGCCTTCCTCTTTCGCCCTCGCAAGAAGATGGTTGGCCTGTTCGATGTTCATCCATCCCCGTTCAAAAGCAAGGTAGTAGACAATTTCATTCTTTTTCAACAGCTCCTTCCTTGTGTGCCTGAATGGAGCAGCGATAGTAATGGCCAGACTCATATCACGACTTTCCTTCTCCCCTGTAAAAGGGATGTTCTCCAAGGTCCCACGATTCCACAAAAAGTATCTTCATTCTGGTCCGTATCAATCAATCGGTCCGCATATTCAAACTGGGATCCTTTCTCACAAAGAAATAATTAATGTCAACATACATTCTGGAGTATGATAAAAACGAAGGAATACGCTGAGAAAACGAAAGCTCACATTGACCAGTTTGCTGATGAGATCGAGAAGCTTCAGGCCAAAACCGACAAGATTATGGAAGAGCTTCGTGCCGAGTACGATCGGAAATTACGCGAAATCTCATCTGAATATGATCGGAAGCTGCAGGAACTGAGTGGTAGCGAACAGGATCTGGGCAGGAAAATTGAAAACATCAAAATCGCCGGGGGAGGAGCATTCGAGGAGATGAAAGCA
>MVZQ01000172.1 GCA_002068435.1 Euryarchaeota archaeon ADurb.BinA087
GCAGATATCACAGAATGCCGAGTATTTTCTCCGCAGGGCGAGTGAAGCATCACATGCAGCAGATTATCTGCATGCACTTGAATATTATGACCGTGCTCTTGCGACAGATCCCCATTACGCAGGCGCCTGGCATGAGAAAGGAAACTGTCTTGATGAACTTGGACGTTGCGAGGAGGCGATAGCCAGTTATGATGAGGCGATCAAACACGATCCTTACAATGCAGAGAGCTGGTTTAACAAGGGATTAATCCTGAAGCGGTT
The DNA here is from genome assembly GCA_002068435.1 of Euryarchaeota archaeon ADurb.BinA087. Lineage (GTDB taxonomy): Archaea > Halobacteriota > Methanomicrobia > Methanomicrobiales > Methanospirillaceae > UBA9949. The sequence goes on from MVZQ01000172.1 coordinate 262, forward strand.
GGGCAGGGAGAGTGAAGCATTCCGGTGCATTAATCATGGTATCGATCTTGCGCTGGGAAGATGATACTGATTCGTATTCGTAATGTATATCATTCTCTCATTATTTCGATGAGCAGCAGGACATTTGATCCGCCAAAGAAGCTTCACTTCTCCGCATCGGTATCAGCTGACAACAAGGAATCATATTTTGAAAGAGACGGAGTTCTCAAACAGATGAATACATCATTCCCATCCAATCGCTTTTCTTTGGTGAGATCGAAACACAATGCATGGATGATGCCGTCCGTTTCTTTGAAGAAGATGCCTATGCCCGGCAGGCGGGCATCGAGCTGATTGATGTATCCCCAGGAAGAGCAAGAGTAAAAATGGAGATCAGAGAACAGCATCTGAATAGTCATCGCACAGTCCACGGCGGGGCGATCTTTACCCTTGCAGATACTGCCTTTGCACTGGCTTCCAATTCTCACGGAATCCCTGCCGCGGCAATAAATGCGCATATCTCATTCCTGACTGCAGCACGGTCCGGGATCCTGTATGCCGAGGCCGAGGAATTTTCCCGAAATCCCAAACTGGCCAGCTACACCGTCCATGTCACTGGGGAAGAGGGACAGAGAATTGCGATATTCCAGGGCATGGTGTTCCGGAAAACTCCACGTCCCTGATGGTTGTCCAAGTTCCCTCCGGTGAACAGAACGCATTTCTGCTTCGTTGCGATATTCCGCCACACCACTGTTTAGCCCGTAACATGTCCGGATCCCTAGACTATTTATCAGGTAAATCTGATATGCTAAACCGGGACGTACGCTTATGCTCTCAACCAAGAAGATAATCAAGGAAATCTGGGACGCCCAGGGATATGGGAACCTTGCGGTATGGGATGATGGGACGACACGAATTGTCGAGCCAGGGAAGGTCCCGCTGATAAACGGTCTGCCGCCCCGAGCGGTATTCAAGCCGCTTCCCCTTGTAGGGGGTTTTCCCATGCTTGATTATGCCCTGCACAACAGCTCACTTCAGGAAAAGATTGAGGGAGTTATCCGAAATTCCGGGGGAGAGATATCACGGGATTAACCCTCATTCTGCCGTCTATCTTTATATTCATCGGACTGATGAAGCTTACTCATAAAAATCTATTTTGATGATATATGCACAACTATCAGGTAAGAGAATACGGTTTTGGGGACCAGGTATTCCTTACAAAGAGGATTGAAATCATGCCATTCTGGATGGGAAGATGGACGGGTGCAACCGGCAGGGGGGCTTATACGGCAACACTCTACAGAGGGCAGCGCCCGAGGGAGACCTTCTATGAAAGGTATTGGAATCGTTCTCCTGATATGGTGAAAGAGGAGGACAGCCCCTGCACACCTCTTTCCCAGGATCGGGTATGATACCTGAAATCGAGACCCTTTACGCTACTTGACATACTTCGCCTTTTTTTTGGAATGAGACTTTTTTTCTGGTCAAATGACTCGATCAAATCTCATCTGTAGTGATAGGAGGACGTTCTTGTGAAAACAGGACGAATCCGTGGTAAATGGAGTAAATTGCCGGGAAATGAACGAATTGGAAAAGAGAGCCTCAGGAGGGAATCGAACCCTCGACCTTGTCCTTACCAAGGACACGCTCTACCGACTGAGCCACTGAGGCACGGTGCACCAATAACCTAGGAGGTGAACCCTTTAAAAGATTGCGGATAAGATACAATAAAAGGGGAAATTTGTTGAGATCCTGGCCTGAAATATCTTCCCAGACAGGGCAGGAACGCGGATCTTCGCTGATAAGACGATCGAGCTATTCATCATGAGGTGACATTCGAGTCCAAAGAAGGGGGTGTGAATTTTATGAATCGGATTCGTTATTGGAATCTCTTATGCGGATATCCATCCTTGGGAAGGGAATCTCTATCTTTTCCTTGGTAAATCGTTCCGCAATCATCGTATTCACCGCATCCCTGACCTCCCAGGTCTTTGTAACATCGGATGTCCAAAGATCGAGCTCAAATTTAAGGCTTGACTCTCCAAATTCCAGGAAGTACACCACAGGTTCAGGAACTGAGAGGATGAAAGGGATGCGATCTGCCAGTTCGATTGCAATGTCCTTCAGTATCCTTTTTACCTGCTGGACATCGGTACCGTAGGCAACTCCGATCGGCACCCTGATTTTCATCCTTGTATCCGGGGTGGAATAATTCACCACAAAACTCTTGGTAATCGTTGAATTCGGAATCGTGACGATCTGATTATCCAGAGTCTTTAACCTCGTACTGCGGGATCCAACATGCATAACATCCCCGATATACTGGTCAATTTTTATCCGGTCATATAGTTCGAAGGGCTTGTCCACGGCAATAACCGCCCCGCCTAAAAAATTTGACAGAAAATCCTGCGCAGCCAGGCCAATGGCTATTGCAACAATTCCTGCACCGGCTAAGAAAGCGGTGATATCAATGTCAAGTATGAGTAGGATGAGGAGAAATGCGACAAACCATATCACGTATTTTGATATCGTGAGAGCTATGGTAACCATCCTCTCATCGATATCGCTCCCGGCT
>MVZQ01000173.1 GCA_002068435.1 Euryarchaeota archaeon ADurb.BinA087
ATCGGCCGCCTGCTTTTCCCCTCTTGCCGTTAATCCTACTCTTGTTCCCATACTCTGGACACACCTGTCCCTAGATCGTTGGTACCGGAACCGGATCTCTGAACCCCGCACGGTACGATCTCTTGATGTTGAACGCTATGGCATGACAGAGCCGATCCCATCCCTCCTTCGCCAGGGTCGTGAACCGGGCCCGACCGGCCCCCTGGTGCAGCGCCGTCACCCCAAAATACTGCTCAATCTTGTACCTCACCTTCGAGATCATTTTGTTCCGCTCTATCTCCAGCTGTGTCAGGGTTGCATTCCGCTCGTCTTTCCGCATGATCCCGTCAGCTATGTCATTGATATGCAGAAACTCCCGGTTCGCCTGACCATGATATCCCTTGTCAGCATAGACCTTCGGCGGCAACTTCTTCGTGTGGATCCCGTTGACCACCACATACTGAAGATAGTTCGTGTCATGCTCGGATGCAGGGGATAGTAACGTGGACATGACAAGTCCACTGATCACATCCACCGATGCATGCTCCTTCATCCCATAGAAAGGTACATCCTTCCTCTTCGTCCAGTCTGACTCCAGGTCCCGTCCAAACCTCATGGGCTTCTTCGTGGGGTCCTGCTGTCTCTGCTCGCGCTCCTGCCTCTTCTCCTCGATCTTCTCCCTGCTTACCGGCGTCGAGACCGACTTCACCAGTCTGGCATCCACCGCCAGCCCGGCATCTATGGAGAACCCCTTCTTCTGCAGCTGCCCCAGAATCTCGGCATGGACCCGCTCCATCACCTTGCTCCCCACCCGGTCCCGAAACCGGCTGATCACGCTGTGATCAGGGGATGGATCCCCAAGCGGCAGTCCGACAAACACCTTGAACGATACCCGGTCATTAATCTGGTTCTCCAACTCAGGATCACTCCTGATCCCAAACCACTTCTGCAGCAGCACTGCCTTCAGCAGCATCAGCGGGGGATAGGCTGCATTGCCCACCAATGACTTCCCCACGGGATACTCTGCTAGAAGTATCCTCTCTAACGGTTCCCATCTGATATGGTCATGGATCTCCTTGAGAACTCTCTGCGTCCTCGAGGTCCCCAGGGTCTTGCTCAGTTCCATGTCCAGAAAGCTCATGTTCTTCTCGTATTCCTTGAACCCCATGGCGTCTCCCCCAGTTCATGCAATCTTGGGGAAAGACTACCATATATGATCAATATTATCAATTGGTTATTTGCCATTATCGCGGAAAATCAGCTCCGGACCTGCTCCTAATCGATGACGGGTTGTGCAAAGGTTTCACTACATAAAATATTTAGACCCTTTATTTACGGTGGGGATTTTTATTTCTGCCCTTTTTCCAATAGATTAGCAGGAGCACAATGTGGCATCAATTGTGCATAGACTATAGTTCGAAAAATGAAGCAACGACAAGGAGGTTAGGACCGTGATGAAAACAACGCTTGTGGTAACCATGATGTGCATACTCATTCCTCTGGCATCATATGCAACGCCGACAACCTTTGTGAAGGGAACGTTGGAGGAAGAGTCGATAGCCTCATCGAGTGCAGAGACATCCCTCATCCTTGCGCGGGGGGGCAACCCTGCACAGGAGTTTTCCAACGAGACAGGGCCGGCCGTCACAGATAAGCCCAAGAAAACTTCGATTCTCGCTATGTCTCAGGCCGTGGCTAGCACAGACTACATAGGTGAACCTGCTGGAGGGTTACCTGTCAATGGCGACGATAATCCAAATTCTGTCCCTCCCGTCCCTGAGCCGGTTACCATGCTGCTCGTGGGCAGCGGCCTGATGGGCGTGGCCGTCCTGAGAAAAAAGATCTTCTAGATCGACAGAAACCTATCTGCATGAAAAGAGCGGGGTGTCATACCCCGCTCTCTCTTTTTTTCCTCTATCCCAACTTACTTATCATGAGTGTATGCATGGTAGCGGAGGAGGGATTTGAACCCCCGACACTGCGGATATGAGCCGCATGCTCTGACCACCTGAGCTACTCCGCCACGGTTTTCCCTTCTACCCAAGTGATTGTCCTTTGTCAACGGTTTTGACCGCCGGCCAAGCCTGCATCAGCCAGCTGTCGGCACCGTTCCGACCAGGTCCCTCGATGCGGGAATGCCGCCCATGCCCCGCGCGTGGGCAACGGCGTTCATGAGGGCACCGGCTGCGGCCCGGGCCGCGACCACCCCCACATGGAGGGGGTTGGCCGTCTTCTCGCCCACGGAAAAGCAGAAGACCATGTCCCCGTCGAAGGGGGTGTTGAACGGCACGATGTGCCGGGAGAGCCCCTGGCCCGCCATGCGCGCCACCTGCATGGCCGTCACCTTGTCCAGCCAGGCGTCGGTCACCAGGATGCACAGGGTCGTGTTGCCCGGCGAGCCGAAGCGTTCCCTGACCTCGCCGCCGGCTATGGCCCGCCGCATGTCAAGGAAGGCGTCCCCGTCCCGCGCCCCGGCGAGGATCCTTCCGTGGCCGTCGAGGATGTCCCCGAAGGGGTTGGCCACCACCAGGGCCCCGACGAGGACCCCGCCCGCCCCCTCTTCGAGGCTCGACCCGAGGCCTGCCTTGGTGGCGTTGGCCACCCCCCGGAGCTTCCCGCAGGTAGCCCCGGTGCCCGCGCCCACGCACCCCTGCTGCACCGGGTCCCTCGATGCCTCCTGGCAGGCGTGGTAAGCCATGTCCGGGGTCGGCCTCGCAGCGGCATCCATGAACGACAGGTCAAAGATGACCGCGGTGGGGACCACCGGC
>MVZQ01000174.1 GCA_002068435.1 Euryarchaeota archaeon ADurb.BinA087
TCCTCCTTTACCAAATAATATTTTCGGGATATACGAAAGCAGGTCGCTTGCAAGCATACCCCCCTCATGGATTGCCCCTATCATCATCCCTGCCTTTCCGGTTGCATATGCTCCTGCACAGGCAGCTTCAAAGGCCGGCATCTGGCAGAAAAGCCCTGCGATAACTCCAGCAAGCACATCACCGGTTCCACCGGTGGTCATTGCCGGGGTGCCGGTCCGGTTGAACCGGACCCTTGTTCCATCAGAGATGATGTCGATCGGTCCTTTTAAAAGTACGATGCCCCGCTTTGCTGCCGCTCTTACGGCATGCGCCCTGGTAACCACATCATCGCCCGGCGTTCCACCAGTCATCCTCTCGAATTCCCCGGCATGGGGGGTAAAGATACTATCCCCCGCCTCTGGTATCGGCAACCGGAGGGCATCTGCATCGAAGACCACTCTCCTGCAGGAAGGAGCAAGTGCTCTCACCACATGGTGACTCCTGCTGCCGAGACCGTTCCCCATTACCACTACGTCAGCACGGTCAATCAGGGGAAGAATACGGTCGATATGTTCTGCACCGATGATATCCCCTTCGAGACGTTCATAGATGAGTTCTGGCACGGGCTCAAATACCGGCGAGGCAATCCTGACAATATCTGCTCCTGCCCTGAGAGCCCCGAGACCACAGAGGTAGGGGGCTCCCTGGTAGGGTCCCCCTCCAATAACAAGGACCTCTCCTCCGCTTCCCTTGTGTGCATCAGGTCTCTTTTTCCGGATGGAGAGGAGGTCCCCGGGCCCTGTGAAGAGTTCCGCCTCAAGTGGAATTCCTATCTCAGCGACAGCAGATCCCGCAACTTTCGGCCGATGAAACGCAAGGATATGATCAGCCCTGATACCCGGAGTAGGGATATCTGCTGAGAGAATCATCGCAGATGACTTGTTTGCCATCTCCACACAGGAACGGACCGGTTCTTTCACGGCACCCCGCAGACCAGTACCAAGCAGGGCATCAATGATAAGGTCTGTGCAGGAGAAGCGATCTGCCTGTGTAAGGACATCATCCCTGCATAAAACAGGAACAATCTCCACGTTGCAGTGATTGATGAGACGCAACTGCTCTGCGCTCTCTCTGGTCATACCTGACCCGGCGATGACGAGGACTATGGGATGAAGATCCTGGAGATAACGAGCTGCTACCATCCCATCCCCCCCGTTGTTTCCCTTCCCGCAGAGAATAAGTACTCTTTTGGAATGCCGGGCCCTCACCGCATCAGCAAGAGCCCGTCCGGCACTCTCCATCATCTGGAGGGATGAAAGCCCCAGCGCACGGGCATTGGCATCAACGCCCTGCATCCGCTCAGGGGTGATGATCCCAGTTTCTGCAAACCCAGCGACTCCAGCAACAGGATGCCCATATTTTTGTTGCACCCGGCATTCTCCTTCCTTGAGTGTAAGGTTGTGAGTAGTTATGAAATATATGCCATAAGACATGGATGGATGACCGGTATATCTGAACCGGGTCATCCTGATCTCCGGAAAAATAACCTTTTTTTCCTGACTCTGCCGATACATAGAGTGATGGGACTGTCAGTAGATGTGCGGGCTGTTGCATGGGATATCCTTTCGCATGAGTCAGTAACCATTATTTCCCATATCGATGCTGATGGCATCACGGGCGAGGCAATCCTCTCCCAGGCCCTTTCGCGGGCTGGAATAAGGACAACATCGGTCTTTGTCCGGCAGCTCGAACCCCTCACAATCCGGCAGGTGCCGAGAGATGAAACGTTCAAACTTTTCTGTGATCTCGGTGCAGGCCAGCAGAATCTCATCGCTGAAGCGGGTTTCAGGAACGACGAGGTTGGAATTATCGATCACCATGTCAGCCAGCCATGCGATGTCGATTATCTGCAGGCAAACTGCCTCCCTTACGGTCATGTAAAGCTGAGTGCAGCCGGTGTCGCTTATCTGGTTGCAAAAGAGATCGATTCCGGGAATACCGACCTTGCACCCCTGGCCGTAATAGGCAATGTCGGCGATATGATGGCCAGAGAGGATTGCGGACTAACCGGGATTGCGAGAGAGATCGCATATGAAGGATCAGCTCACGGCTCCGTGGAGATCCGACAGCATGACCTGAATTGTTATGGAATCTCTACCCGGCCACTTCATATCAGTCTTTCCTACAATGATGATCCAATCATCCCGGGTATCAGCAATAATGCCAGAGGGGCCCTCCGGTTTCTTCAGAACCTCCGAATACCGCTGCAGGACAATCTCCAGCGATGGAGGGTCTGGGAAGAATTCTCCTGTAAGGAGCAGCGGATCATCTCCAGCGCCCTTGCCCAGCAACTGCTTGCACACACCTGTCCGATCACCCGGCTTTTCTGTGAATCATACCTGTTTCCGGCAGAGAGAGCCCGGACCCCGCTCCGGAATGCACAGGAATATGCCACGCTTCTGAATGCATGCGGCAGGTGGTCAAGGCCTAAAACGGGTGCTCAGATCTGCAGGGGTGATCGCGGATCTGCATATCGGGAAGCTGAACATATGCTCACCAACCACAGGACGATTATCAGGGAACTCCTACAATTCATTCTGGACACTGGCGTCTCAGAGCTCTCACATCTCCAGTTTATCCATGTCGGAAACCGCTACCCTGATACCATTGTCGGAATCGGTGCCGGCATGGCACTTTCAAAGCTCAACCGGG
>MVZQ01000175.1 GCA_002068435.1 Euryarchaeota archaeon ADurb.BinA087
GCGGCCATGACCGGCGATATGGAGCACGCAGAGCGCCTGGAGTGCAAAACTCAGATCCATCACCTCCACCGGATGTCCCATCCCCTTCGGACTGGCAAGGTTGACGAGTCTCCCCTCGGCAAGCACATGCACCTTTTTTGTTCCGACCTGGTAACTGTCGATGCCATCCCTCCGCTCGATCCGGCCTGCATGCTCCTCGAGCCACTTCACATCAATCTCGACATTGAAATGGCCAGCATTTGCAAGGATGGCTCCATCCCGCATCATGGAAAAATGGCGGGAGGTGATAACGGACGTATTGCCTGTTGTCGTGATGAATATCTCGCCGTTCCTGACCGCCTCGTCCATGGGCATCACCAGGAAGCCATCCATATACGCTTCAAGCGCACGCCGTGGATCGATCTCGGTGATGATGACCCGTGCGCCGAGCCCATGCAGCTTCCGCGCCAGTCCCCGACCGCAATAGCCGTACCCGGCAACAACCACACATTTTCCCGCCATCAGCACATTGGTAGTGACCATGATCGCGGTGAGGGCACTCTCCCCGGTACCATGCACGTTGTCAAAGAATCGTTTCATGGGGGTGTCATTGACCGCGATGACCGGGAACATCAGCTGCTGATCCCTGGCCATCGCCCTGAGTCGGTGGACACCGGTGGTTGTCTCCTCGCAGCCACCAATCACCTTCGGGATAAGTTCGGTCCTTTTCGTATGGATCCGATGAATAAGGTCCATCCCATCGTCAACGGTCACATCCGGGTCAGCATCGAGCACCCGGTCAATGGCAGCATAGTATTCATCGACTGAAGCGCCCCGCTTGGCATAACATTCCACTCCATCCATCGAGTTCAGGGCAGAAGCGACATCATCCTGGGTGGAGAGGGGATTGCACCCGGTGATGAATACTTCCGCGCCACCAGAAACGAGGGTTGCCACCAGGTTTGCCGTCTTGGCCTCGACATGAAGAGCCATCCCGATCCTGGTTCCCCTGAGGGGATGTTCTTTTGAAAACCGTTCCCTGATCGCTTCCAGTACCGGCATGTACTGCCGGGCCCATTCAATCTTCTGCATTCCCGTACTCATTATACCCCACACCAGTGGTGACACCAGACCTGGCTGGTGCCTCCCATCCGTCAGTTCCTGCCTATAGGTTCCTCCGCCCACCAGATAAACTGTTACCGGTCTTTCAAAAGGATGATGATGAAGGCGGTAGAGAAGCTGGTACATGGTTCTGACAAGGCGCATAATTCCGTGTCTCGATCTCAAGGATGGGCGTGTGGTGAAAGGAACCCATTTCCTCTCCCTTCGGGATGCGGGTGATCCCGTGGAGCTTGCACAGCGGTACAATGAGCAGGGGGCTGATGAAGTGGTGTTTCTTGATATCACTGCTTCACGTGAACACCGGGGCACGATGCTTGAGGTGATCGGGCGGGCGGCTGACCAGCTCTTTCTTCCCCTGACCGTGGGAGGGGGAATCAGGTCTGTCGATGATATCCAGCAGATTCTCAGGGCAGGGGCAGACAAAGTCAGTATCAACACGAGTGCGGTCCTTGATCCCATGCTGATAACCAAGGGATCTTCCCGGTTTGGTACGCAATGCATTGTACTTGCCGAGGACGTAAGGAGAAATTATTCGGAACATCCCGAGGCAACGATGATCCCGCTTCCTGATGGTTCCCGCTGCTGGTATGAGGTCGTGATTTACGGCGGGAGCAAGCCAACGGGAATCGATGCAGTGGCATGGGCCAGGGATGCAGAGCAGCGGGGAGCGGGAGAGATACTCCTCACCAGCATGGAAACGGATGGGACCAAAAACGGTTTTGACCTCCCTGTCACCAGGGCCATCTCCGAAGCGGTCGGCATCCCGGTCATCGCCAGTGGCGGTGTCGGCACGCTGGAGCATTTCTATGATGGATTTGTCAAGGGAAAGGCAGATGCCTGCCTCGCGGCAAGCGTCTTCCATTACGGAGAATATACGGTACGCCAGGTCAAGGAGTACCTGGCATCCCGCGGTATCCCGGTAAGGCTCTGAGATCGATCTCGAAGGCAGCAACGGAGTGCTCAAGCTCAAATCCGTTCAGCACTGCAGGATGGATCTCCCCAAACATCCCGATTTTTCGGTTTCCTGCCATTATATCCACCCTGCGCCCGTCTATAAATGCCGGGTCAGCCGATTCCACGGCGGTATACTCGAGCGAAAGCTCGTGCAGGAGTGCATCAGCCGTTGCATACGCTTCTGAAAAGTCAGCTTCAGGGTGAGTGCTGACACCCGCAGCCTGCTGGTGGGTGGTGCAGTGGTGCACAACGTCCCCCACGGTGAAAAGACGCTGCGGCAGCTCCCGGTGCCGGTTCATTGCCAGAAACTCGAGCAGCAGCGGGATGAGGTCGGTCCTGACGATGGTGTTCTCGATGGTGATGGGATGCATCACACGGAGGACTCCTGGGTGTTCAGGCCGCTGCATCCGCGAATACATGATCTCCTCGCTCGTGAGGGTAAACGGCATCACTTCGAGGTATCCAAGGCCGCAGAGGACCTCTCTGACGCGGTCTGCCCTGACCAGAACGGCGTTCGGTTTTCCAACGGTGTATGTGGGAGGCGGCTGGGAGATGATCCGGTCATATCCGTAAGCGATCGCCACATCCTCGAAAAGGTCCCAGTCATGCATGATATCAGCCCGGTAGCAGGGGA
>MVZQ01000176.1 GCA_002068435.1 Euryarchaeota archaeon ADurb.BinA087
ATGCCCTGGCGGAATCACAGAGGAGGAAGGAACAACCATGGAGAAAGCAATCGTAAGCATCTCGCAGGAAGCCGAATATTTCTTCCGGCGGGCAATGGATGCAGAGATGAGGAACAACCCTGCACAGGTGCTTGAGTACTTCAACAAGGCACTTAGCAAGGATCCCGGATACGCAATGGCATGGAACGAGAAGGGGAACTACCTTGATCTGATGGGAAAGCTCGATGAGGCACTCTCCTGCTATGACACAGCCCTGAAACTCGAACCCGGGGATGCCGAGATATGGTTCAACAAGGGGCTCACCCTGAAAAAGGTTGGAAGAGAAGAGGACGCAATCTCCTGCATCAACCGGGGAATCGAACTGGCAATCGGGTAACACGTACAAGGAGGAAGAACAATGACAAAGTTTGGCACCATCATGCACGAGGCAGAATATTATTACCAGAGGGCGATCCATTCGCAGGACAAGGAAAAGCCTGAAAAGATACTTGAATACTTCGACAGGGCTATCGCGGCTCACCCTCAATATGCCATGGCCTGGAACGAGAAGGCGAATTTCCTTGATTACCTCGGCAAGTGCGAGGATGCGATCTCATGCTACGACATGGCGCTCAAGATCGACCCGCAGCTCTCCGAGGCCTGGTTCAACAAGGGCCTGACCCTGAAGAAGATGGGAAAAGAGAGAGAAGGGATCGACTGTATCAACAAGGGCATCGACTTTGCGTGTGGGAGGTAATACTGTCTCTTTTTGTCACCCATTTCGCTCCCCATCACAACGAAAAACCCTACTCTCTCTCTTCGCTCTTTTCAAAAGGGCCTTTTGGTGCACTCCTTCAGATCCCGACCATCATTCCATCCCTTGTTGCGATCAGCCCCGGAAACTCTTCCCTGTACCTTTCCTCAACAGCAGAGCGGTCTTTCAGGCTCGTGTAGGTATGGGCAGCAAAATGGATCAGGGCCAGTCGTGTTGCACCAGCCTCCCTTGCGATTCTGATCGCCTGTTCAGGATTCAGGTGCGGCCAGTCCGGGCTCTCTTCCCCAGGCAGAAGTCCGCATTCGGTGATGGCAAGGTCGGCATCCCTTGACAGGAGGACAGCATTTTCACAGAAGCCGGTATCGGTGCAGTATGCGATCTTCCTGCCCTCCAGGATGATGGCATAGCCATAACAGGGCACCGGGTGGACCAGCGGCCGGCATTCGACCGGGAAGGGGATGTGATCACTCCCCTCTTCCAGTTCCATGAACCTGACCGGGAAGGGAAGGTCCTCGAAGGGGACCATGAAGGGCTCCCTCACAATGGACCGGAGCAGGGCTTCTGTTCCGGGCTGGCCGCAGATCTGGAGCGGGTGCCTGAACCGGAATTTTGTCAAAGTGTGAAGACCCGCCACATGGTCGAGGTGACAATGGCTGAGGAGGAGGATGGTGGGCTTTCCCTGGTCGATATACTGGTCGGCTTTCGCAATCCCGTTGCCGGCATCAAAAATGATGTTCCAGTCATCGGACTGGACCAGCACCGAGCAGGTGTTCCCGGTAAGGGTGTCGTACCAGCCGTTGGTCCCAAGAAACGTGACGTTCATCTGGATCTGATTGTGGCTGATGAGGCAAAAAAGGGTGCAGGGTCTCCCTGCCATCTCCCGGCCGGAACGATGAACCATCTCCTAGGATATTATAAAAAAAGAACTTCCGGCAGTGGGAATACCCGTCAGGTCTGCCGGTCCGCTTCCTTCTCCCACCAGATCACAGCGGTTCGCCTTACCGCTGAGTACTCCAGCCTGCCGGTCGCCCCTTTCCTGAGCACCCTCGTGAAGAACTCGGTGACGGGGGTCTGATCCTGGAGGTCCGGGTGATGCATCGTCACCCAGTTCCTGACAGCCTCCTCCACCGATTCATAGGTGGTTTCCCAGAGTGCGGGATAGATCCGCACGTTCGCAAAGATACCGGCATCATGGAGGATGTTTATGGGGAAGCTATAATCCTGGTATCCCCGCTGCATGGCACCCTCCTCACCGAACACTGCACGGTAGAGCCCCATCTCCTCGGGCCCCCTCCACTCACCAGCATGCCAGAAGAGATAGACCGACCGTTTCGCTGCCTGGTCGAGCTTGGCGAGGGCTGCCGCAAGATCATAGAACCCGAGCGAGAATGCAGCGATGACAATGTCGTGAGGCACGATATCCCTGCCGAGGACGACCTCCTCCCACTTCATCTGGACACATGAGTAGTTGCGGTGCCCTGCCTCCTCCATCCGCTTCCGGAGGATGCCAAGCATGCCTCCCGAAGGGTCCAAAGCAGTCACGTGGGCTGCCCGCCCGGCAAGGGGGACGGTGAGCCTTCCCGTCCCAGCCCCCATATCAAGGACCGTATCGCCCGGGCGGAGATCGATAAACCCGAGATCCCGCTTCGTTGCCTCCGTCTCCCCATGGCTGATCCGATGGTAGGCGGCAGCACGCTTGTCCCAGGTGGCAGCAGGGTCCCCGGCCTTCCGGGTCCGTTCAGGGGAGGCCACGTGGATTGCTTTCCAGAGTTCGTTCCAGTCGATGATCCGGTGCATGGAGGGTATTTTTCCGTCATGGGCTAAATAGCATCGGTCAACACTGCCCAGATCCGCCCGGGCGATCGCAACCGTTTTATCCAGCCGCTCCCTGATAGGACTCCATGGATATCGGCATGCGTGACCGGTTC
>MVZQ01000177.1 GCA_002068435.1 Euryarchaeota archaeon ADurb.BinA087
AGTTACCGAGAAACTGACAGGGATCTCAATCAATGAAGCGAAAGAACTTGCCGAGAACAATCCCCTTGGGATGGACGAGGTATTCCTGCGGATGCGGGAGCGTATTCTCGGGCGATACTTCACCTGCAGGGGAAGAGAGATCGACCAGAGAATCCTGGTCTCTGAATGTGCATTCCAGCATTTCGAACCCGGTGAGATTCCGGCACTCCTGAACAGGGCAGGGGGGGCACTCTGATGGCAGCCCCTGAGAGACCTTCGTTCGCCCGAAGGGAAGGAACATTCGAACGTGAACCCGCCAGGCGGGTTTTTGCCGGGGAGCTCCGTGAGACCAGGATTCACTTCAGGGAGGGTGAAGATGAGAAGAGCCCTACCTATGTGCTCCTTCCCACTGGGGAGCGGTGCAACAGGGTATTCCTCGTCGGTACGCTCACTGAGAAGAAGAAACAGGGTGAGCAGAACATGTTCTACCGGGCAAGGGTAGTTGACCCTACCGGGACCTTCTTTATCATGGCTGGGAGTTACCAGCCGGAAGCTATGCAACAGATCGCCCGGATTGAACCCCCTGCATTTGTCGCTGTTGCCGGTAAACCAAACGTTTACGAAACCCCTGATGGAGCTACCCTCATATCGGTGCGGTGTGAATCCGTTACCCCGGTTGAGAAGGATACAAGGGATCGATGGGTACTTGACTGTGCCCTTTCCACCCTTGACCGTATTGATAGTATGGGAACCACGAAATACGGTTTGAGAGCGCAAAAAGAGTACCACTCCGACCCGGCAGTATTCCGGAAGATGGTGTTTGAAGCACTCTCGCAACTCAGTCTGTAAACAGCAATAACCTTTATTTTTCCGGGCAGATATCTTCGTCCGATCAACAATGGATGAGAAACAAAGAGCCGAGCTGATCAAAAACCTGGATCTGAAGGTGCTGAAGGAAGAGGCTAAAGCCAGGGGGATCAAACCGGGACGGTGCCCGACAAAATCTTCAATCGCAAAATTATTACCAGATGAAGCACTCCTCTCTCTCGCCAAAAAATGAGATTCTGACTGCTAGCCCTCATAATGTGTACCGGGCAGAGCCCTGCTCCATGGTGAGTGATCCACTCTTCATGAATTAGGAAGCATCAGTTTTCATTCTGCCCGATATACTTCTACCCCACGTGAGCGGATGGCATCGTTTCCATGTTCAACGAATATTGGAAATGCCGCCCTGCCATAGCTCACAGCCTTTTCCCTGTTAAAAAATTATCTTCACCCGTTCAGGGCTGTTCCTCAGGTTAGTACGTTATGCCTGACACATCATTCCAGGCCATTCAAACGCAGCGATACCTTTTAAAATGCCATGAATAAGACATTCCAATCGGTATTCATCTGGCATTTCATGATTTCCCATGACATATCCTGACGAACGAGAGAACAGATTTAAAAAGGGAGATTGTTACCCGGAAGAGAAACGTTCCCAGGCCTCCATCACATCATTTCCTTCGATAAAGACCATTTGACGTTTCCTCGCATAATCCCTGGCATCCTCCTTGGATAGGGCAAGGCCTGATCGATCGTCCAGCATCTCACAGATGGTTATTGCAGGAGTGATGCCAGCCATAATTGCCATTGCAACCGATAGCTCAGTCTGGCCTCTTCTCAGGGAAAGCAACCCCTCTGCAGCCCTGAGTATGGCAACGTGTCCTGGGGATCGGAACCGGCCATGAAAATCGCACCCACCTCCATTCAGACTCCGTTTCACCTCATCCGCGATCGCTGTGATGGTAAGAGCACGGTCGTTGTCGGTGATTCCGGTAAACGTGTTCCGATGGTTCACCCAGAGCGAGAACGATGAGTGGTTCTTTCGATCGTAAGGGATATCCCCCACAGTCTCTGCAAAATTGGTACAGGTGCTGAGCATATCGCTCGCGAAAGGGAGACCAAGGCACGCTGCTGCCTTTGGATGGATAGCCGTGCAGATCAACCCCCCCCCATCTTTCCTCATAAGGGCAATATCTGCAGGGCGCACCATATCTGAACGAATGGCAAAATCCGTTTCACCTTCCCGGTCATCAAAATCATAGAGCAGGATAAACTTCCCCTGGCGCAGGGCTGTCAGTGCTTCTTCCATCATGGTGCCACCTCAACTTTTACTTCATCCATATCATTTATTCTCAATGCTTCCCTGAGCGCGACTGGCGCGATCAGTTCGAGGACATCATCGGGGTAATGGGTTCTTCCCGGGATTACAATGCCGCAGGGGATACCGGCAATACTACAGGGAAGACAGCGGGCATCCCCGAATGTACGGCCTTCAGCTGAAAAACCATGGATCCGCACCCATTCCAGTTGATCAAGCCTCTTCCGGACCTGCATGCTCGATGGTTCAAGCCTGATATTCAGGGTCCCGGGGTAGGGGGCAAATCCGATCTTCTGGGAAAACTGTTGCACATAGGGTTCGAGACTCATGTAATACCGGCCCTCTCCAAGACCGGAGATGACGGTTCCCTGGAGGACGAACTCTTCCCGCCCGCTCCCAAATACCTGGCAGTAATCTGCATACTCATGCCTCAATATCTCCTCCCCACTCCTCGTAACCGTGACATACTGACCCTCGGGATTGACTGAACGGGAGAGATATTGTTGTCGCTCAAGGGACTGGAGTCGCCGTGAAGCAGTCTGCGGGCTG
>MVZQ01000178.1 GCA_002068435.1 Euryarchaeota archaeon ADurb.BinA087
AGGGAAGAGGTATACCGGCGTAGAAGGGGCCAAGATCCTTCTCGAAAACCAGTTGAAGGGGATCGAGATGGCAGTGGACCGCCACATGATTGTCAAGGTCAACACGGTCTATATCCCAGGTATCAACGAAGATCATATCCCGGAGATTGCAAAAAAGGTAGGGGAGATGGGAGTGTACAACTTTAATCTCATTCCCCTGATCGCCCAGTACAAATTCGCTGACATCACCCCGCCCACCCCTGAGATGAAGAGAAAGATGCAGGATGAATGTTCAAAATACGTAAAACAGATGCGTCACTGCCAGCGATGCCGGGCGGATGCAATCGGACGTCTCGGTCATGACGTTCAGTCATGCATGTATTCAGAGTAGGCCATTTCTTTTTATCCTCCCCATTTTTCCTCTGATTCATTCCACTGTATTCGCGAAGAGATGCTCCCATTCACCATACGACCTGAATACAGGGTTCAGGGAGAAAGAGAGCGTAATGAGAGAAAAGGGGGGATTTATTGCTTCAGGTGAGAGGGGCGTAATCAGCAAGGATGGCATCAAGACGGCTGATCACCGCAACGAGTGGATCCGGTATCCCGCCGGTCTCGGTTGTGACCGTCTTCCCATCGTGGGTGAGGGTATAAGAGAAATAATCAGCCCCGGGGGAAGGTGCCGGATACGAAGAGGCAAGTGAGGGAAAATCAGCATCAGAAAGGAGACTCTTCAGCTCTGAAAGCCGGTCTTCCGGGAGTGTGAATTCTCCTTTGGTAATTCTCCGTGAATAGACCGCCTGACCATTATCGAAAATGACAAGCCTGTCATCAAAGGCCGCGATCCCCCCGGTTCTTGTATAATCCACCAACACCTTCTGAGTCGTATGATTGTCAGAGGGAACCGGAGGTCTGGTGACGCATCCTCCGATGAGACTCAGGACCACCAGACATGAAAAAAACAGGATAATCCCTGCTCGTGAACGGGTTGAGAGAGCAGAGAGGGAATTTCTTCGTCTTGCATGATTATTCTGCATTGATTCTCTTCTTGCATCTGGGGGCATATATGACTATTCCAGTGAGGAAGCGGGAAAAAGAAATGGAGTGGCTATCGGTTAAATCTGGAGGACATCTCCCTCCTCACCCTTCGCTCCCTTCCGGGCCGGCACTAATGACTCGAGAGAAGAGAGCAGGACCCCGACCTTCTCGTTGTTGAAGATCTCCCTGAACGCGTTGAGTTCAGCCTGCCCCATGATCATCACCCCTTTCTTCTTCATCGGCGTCCCCTTATCTGTCAGGGGATTGATCTCAATTGCGAGGGAGGCAGGTCTCGATTTGGTCTGCGGGAGTTTCAGGATCGTAACGCCCCGGATGGAGGTCAGCTTCCGCTCCCAGTCGTCGCCGTTCTCCAGGAAAACACGTAAGGTATCAACCAGTTCCATACCAGAACATCAGCGGCATGGGATTAAAAGGATACGCGTGCAGGGTGAAATAACCAGACCGAAAGGATCACCGGGCATCCTGTCGTTCCCGTTTTCGTCTCCCGCTCCTGCTAAGACGGGAGGGTCCGATACCTCTTATTGGACCAGAACCCATATACTCTCCATCAATGCCACGTATCACCCTTGGGGAGCTCTGTCCTTTCTCTCTCGACCTGACCCTCGGGTGCGGACAGGTGTTCCGCTGGCAGAAATCCGGCGAATGGTGGACCGGAGTAGTGGAGCAGGACGTGATCAGGATCCGCCAAAAAGGACGAACACTGATATGGGAGGGCGCACCTTGGGAGCGGATACGTGACTACTTCGGGCTCGATCATGATCTCGGCCGGATAATCGAGTCGGTGGACCGTGATCCGGTCATCCACCTCGCCGTCGCCAACAGTACAGGGCTTCGGCTGATACACCAGCCACCCTGGGAATGCCTTGCCTCCTATATTTGTGCCACCTATGCCAATATTCCCGGCATCAGGAGAAAGATCGCCCTCATCTGTGATACATTCGGCGATGAGATCCCCCTTCATGAGGATTTTGGACTCTCAACGTTTCCTTCCGCCGAGATACTGGCTGAATCGGCCCCCTGTGATCTGCTGCAATGCAGCCTGGGGTACCGGGCACCCTATCTGTGTGCTACGGCAAGGGAGATTGCCGCCGACCCGGGATGGATTCGAAGAATAGAGGCACTCGATTACCCTGCAGCCCGGCGGGATCTCATGCGGCTGAGGGGTGTCGGGCCCAAGGTCGCAGACTGCGTTCTTCTTTTTGCCTTCCGGAAATACGAGGCATTTCCTGTTGATGTATGGATTGCCCGGATCATGCGGCGGTATTACGGGGCGGGGGAGAGAGAAGGCTACGAACAGATGAGCAGGAGGGGAAGGGAATACTTTGGTCCCTGTGCCGGGTATGCACAGGAATACCTGTATAGTGAGCGGGACAGGCTCCTTTCATCAGAGCTGGGCGTTCAGGTCCCTTCGTCCCAGCTCGCCAGGTAATGCTCCTGCGAAGGGGTAAGGGAGTCGATGGCGAGGCCCAGGGCGGTGAGCTTCGTCCGCGCAACCTCTTCATCGATGGATTCCGGCACAGGGTAGACGCCGGGGCTGAGATTGCGGCCATGACCGGCGATATGGAGCACGCAGAGCGCCTGGAGTGCAAAACTCAGATCCATCACCTCCACCGGATG
>MVZQ01000179.1 GCA_002068435.1 Euryarchaeota archaeon ADurb.BinA087
GCTCGCACCAAGGCAGGCCGAGAGCGCAGAGAACTCGCTCTCAACGGTGATATACTCAGCATCGATCGTGCAGTTTGCCACCATCTCGGCCAGCGCTTCGACAATATGGGTCTGGGGAGTGATGGGGTACGCGGCAATCACCTGGGGGCGGCATTTCCCCACTGCATCTGCCACCGCAAGCGATCCCTCGGTTATCTGAAGCATGTCACTTCTCCTCCTTCTTCATCTCGACCGCTTCGGACGGGCATTCTTCTGCACAGAGCCCGCACCCCTTGCAGTAGTCATAATCCGGAACAGGGAGTCCCTCTTCGTTCTCACCGATACAGCCTTCAGGGCAGACGATCCTGCACATCCCGCAGCTGGTGCATCGCTCATGGATGAATGCCGGCCGGAACACCCGCCACGAGCCGGTCCTGTTGTTGCGCGACTTCCCGGGCCTAGCGGTGCAGCCTGTGCCAAGTGCCATGGTCAGGCCGCCCCCTTCACAGCATCAAAGGCTGCTTTTGCCGCAGCAATATTCTTGGTGGCGAGATCGCCCCGGAACCGCCTTTTGACGGCATCTTCAAGGGCAGTAAAAGCGATCTCTCCGCTTGCTGCAGCAAATGCACCCATCAGTGCAGTATTCGTGATGGGGAGCCCGATCTTCTGGAGTGCAATAGAGGTCGCGTCGATCGTGATGACCTTTACTCCCTTCGGGACAGGGGAGTCGATCGCCTTCTCCGTATTCACAATTGCAATACCTCCCTCTTTCATCCCGTAAAAGACGTTCACATCCTTGATCAGAGTACTGTCCTGCACGATGATATAGTCGGGTTCATAAATCTGGCTCCGGAGACGGATCTTTTTGTTGTCAAACCGGACAAACGCCTGGACGGGTGCACCCCGCCGTTCGACACCAAATGCGGGGAAGGCCTGTGCATGCATTCCCCCTTCAAAGGCGGCGACCGCAATCAGTTCTGCAGCAGTGACCGATCCCTGCCCGCCCCTGCCATGAATACGTAGCTCTCTCAAGAAAATCCCTGAATCGTTCCTTCAACGGATTTGCAGCCACCTGATGTAACTGTAAATCCAACAACATTGTTCTCCCGGCGATACTGAAGTTCCTGATACCTATTGCACCCGAAGAAATAAAAAAATTAGCATGATTGATAATGATAAACTCTGATCCCTTCAGGGAAGATCTTCCCGAACCCCTTCCGGAGGGAGGTTACCTGTCAACGCTGATCCCGAGAATTTCGCTCCCTCCCTGGAATACCTCCCTGGCAATGAGAGCCAGCCCTGACGAGGCACACCATTCATCATAGACCGCCACCTCCCTCCCAAGGAGCGCTGACACCTCACCGGCAATACGGGGTCCCAGAGACCCGGCGAGCGCAATCCGGGCACCGGGGTTGAGGACGAGCAGGGCAGCACATTCCATCGCAGAGAAGAGTGCCACCGCGGAAAGCCGTTCCTGTTCGGGGAGCGTATGGTTTACGCCTGCCCGGAGGAATGCCTCGTTTGCCGTGCTGATCCCGGCATCCACGCTCCGGATGGCATCCACATCGAGTGCCCCATGCTCAAGCCCCGGTGCAAAGATACAGGCATCGAATCCGCCCGCAATCCGGCCATCCCTGATGAGCAGGCTGACCGTGTTTGAAGAGACATCGGATACCACCACATCTCCGCCAAGGTCACAGGATACCCGGTACGCAATCCCTATCTTCTCCGGACTTGCCTGATGGGAGTAGGCTTTGAACCGGCAGTCGGTGGGAGAATCCCGGTGCAGACCAGGGATGACGATGGCCGGAAGACCGCTCTCCCGTATCTGGTCGAACACGCGGGTTCCTCCTCCGACATGCTTGCCTGCCCCGTCCCTGCTCCGAATCCCCCGATCCACCACCCGTTCGATCGGGGTGATGCTGCTGATCCCATCCCCCATGGAATAGGTAAGCGCAATCCCGGATATCTCATCGATCTGGCAGAGTGTCCTGAGATCCTGCCAGCAGAAGCTCCGCGCCTCCTCCCGGGTTATTTTGAACCAGGACTCCCCGGTTGAGAACCGGATGGAGGTAGTCCCGTGATCGATACCAATGAACATCGTTACCCATTTCTGTGCGGGCTGTCACGTTTATCATTGCGATCGCGAGGAGCATTTCCCTCCCGGTTCATGGTGATACTCCCCAGGATGCTCTCCCCGCTCCTTACCCTGCGCAGCATGCAATGCCGGGATCAGTGTCTTGATGCATCCCTCTCAAAAAACGCTCCGGCAAACGGGCGATCGCTTCCCTGATTGCAGATCTTCATCGGGGAAGATCCATCCAACCACTCCTCCCGGTACTGAACAGGAAGCCCGTTTGAGCAGCGAATCTTGAAACCACAGTTTTAGTAGGAGAGAGGAGAGAATTTTAAAGGTGAATGCACAGAACGGGGGCGGATTCTCAAAAGCGGTTGTTACAGGCGGGGCCGGATTTATCGGCTCACACCTGGTGGATGCCCTGGTCCAACGGGGCGAGTCGGTCACCGTCATCGACAACCTCTCTACCGGAGATATCCGTAACATCGGAGGGCATATCGGTTCCGGAGCAGTCAGGTTCATCAAACACGATCTCCTCCTTGACGGATGGCAGGAGCACCTCAGAGGTGCCGGCCG
>MVZQ01000180.1 GCA_002068435.1 Euryarchaeota archaeon ADurb.BinA087
CCTGAATGAATTGATGCAATCACGATCTCCAGGTCACCAAGGGCCCGATTTGGCAGCCCCAGGGTGCCGTCGGCGAGGATATCGACCTCTATCCCCTGGATGATGCGGCAGGAAGAAGAGCGGTTCTGGAGCTCAATCTCATGTGCCTGCCTCGAGAGCGCCTCCTCATCCAGGCCATGGGCTATTCCCAGTGTGGAGGAATGGTCGGAACAGACGATGTACTCGTAACCTCGTTCCTCTCCTGATGATCCAAGCTCCTGGATGGTAAGACTACCATCGCTCCAGGTACTGTGAACATGGAGATCTCCCCTGATATCATCCTGCTCTACAAGGGGAGGCAGGGTATGGGACAACGCCCGTTCCACCTCACCCCAGTCCTCCCGAAGCTCGGGAACAACATAGTCAAGCCCGAGAAACGACAGCAGTTCTGCCTCAGTTAAGAACTCCCAAAGCGATCCATCAGACCGATCTTCAATACCATACTCGTTCAGCTTGTATCCACGGCTTATTGCGATCTCCCTCAGTTTTATGTTGAACGCTTTCGAACCGGTCAGGTAGAGGAGCATGGATCCAAACTGTCGCGGCTTTGAGAAACGGACATCCACTCTCTTTCCAAGGATCCGAAGGGAGGTCTTCCGGTCGCCTGCATCGATCACCGCATCCGCAATGGCCCGCAGCCTGGGATTCAGACGATCAGGGGATTCGGTTGTTACCACATCGATGTCCCCCACACTGCTCTTTCCCCTCCGGTAACTGCCGGCAAACTCGTAAGTACCTGGTTCGAGGACGGGTCGTATCTTCCCGGCCACTGCATCGGCCTCCTCCCGGTTCATTCTCCCTGACTGGTCACGGTACATCGCTATGGCTCTGAGGAATCCCTCCTCTTTTTTCTCTCCGAATCCCTTGATCGCCCTGATACGATGGCCTTTTGCTGCCCGTTCCAGATCCTCGATACTCTGGATGTTCATCTTTTTCCAGAGGGTAGAGACGGTTTTCGGGCCGATTCCCTCGAGATGCAGGAGTTCGATCAGGCTTTCGGGAATCCCGGATTTTGCTTCTTCGAGCTCATTAAAGGTCCCCTTTTCAGCAATTTCGCGGACCTTCCGCACAATGTTTTTCCCGATCCCTTCGATCCCGGAGAGTGCCATATCATCCATGCCTGTAACCGGCGTTGCAAGTCTCTCGATACTCTCGGAAGCCCGGTAGAAGGCCCGTATTTTAAAGACATTATCCCCTTTTATCTCGAGGATCTGGCCCATGAGGTTCAGCTGCGCCGCAACCTGCTGGTTTGTCACCTCCATCTGGCCGGATCACGCCTCCTGTACTTCTTATCCTCTTCAGTTGATCAGTTCCCCCTGATATGCATTTCTTCCCTGCTGTCACCAGGGAAGAAATGACCTGATACCGGGAAGAACTATTGATCAGGAGATGTATCATCCAAATTCATAAGTGCATCCATGTCGAACCATCTTTGCATGGAGACCACCTCCTTACGGGAAGATATTCTTGAAGCTCTCTACAAGATCCATTTCGCTGGGAGGGCTGCACCCGTAGTGGAGGACCTGGCTGCGATGCTTGGAAAAACACCCGGTGAACTCAGGCCGGTCCTCGACCTTCTTGAGAAGGGAGGGGACCTTGTATCCAATCCGGACGGCACCCTCACCCTCACCCCAACAGGGAGTGAAATTGGCGGGAGGGTGATGCGGAAGCACAGGATCCTTGAGTGTTTTTTTTCAGAGATGCTCGGAATGTCCCCGGACAATGCATCGGAGGAGGCATGTACGCTTGAACATGGCGTCTCTGACGAGGCGATCGAACGTCTAGGCAGATATATCCAGAAACGCCCAGGCAGGGGAGCAGGGTCCCGCAGAACACGGAAGGGGAAGCGGTGGCAGGCGGTAAGCCTGGCCGAGGCCGACGAGGGGGATACCCTTGTTGTCGCGGGCGTGCGATGCGAGGGTCCGGGAACCCGCCTGAACGATCTCGGCCTGTTCCCCGGCACTGAAATCAGCGTGGTCCGAAAGATTCCCGGAAATGGAATCGTGGTAAGGGTCAAGGATTGCAATATTGCTCTGAGCCAGGAAGTTGCCGCTTTTGTCCTTGTGGAGCGGACCGGATGAAGGTCGGGCTGATCGGGAATCCAAACGTCGGCAAATCGGTAATATTCCACCAGCTGACCGGCGTCGGAGTGGAAGTCAGCAATTACCCCGGGACCACCATCAACCGGCAGGCTGGAACCACCTGTTTTCAGAAGGCAATCATCGAATTTATTGATCTCCCCGGCACCTATTCTCTGGAAGGAGATTCTGAAGAGGAGAAGATCGTCAGATCCTTTGTTGATTCGGATGAAGCTGATGTCATTGTCGCGGTACTCGATGCCGGGCGCCTGGAGCGGAACCTCTACCTCACGCTACAGATTGCTGAGTACCAAAAACCGATGATTGTCGTACTCAACATGATGGACGAGGCAGAAAAATCAGGGATCCATGTGGATACGGAACAACTCTCCTCTATCCTCGGTGTTGAGGTCATCCCCACCGTTGCCACGCAGGGGAAAAATACCGGCAGCATCATCCCTGCCGTGATCAATGCCGCACGG
>MVZQ01000181.1 GCA_002068435.1 Euryarchaeota archaeon ADurb.BinA087
ACTTCAGCCTCTTCGTGAATCATCACCTGGTCAAGGCGAAGGCCCATATCTAAAATGACAATCTCTTTGCCGCAGCGGACGGCGGTCATATTTCTCCCGACCTCGTCATACCCGCCAACGGCGATTATCTCAATATCCATTATTTTCCTCCATTTATTTCTTCATCATCTGTCGAGTCCTGCCGGTTATGTAAGGCCGCCTCTCCCCTAGTTCTCCAGGATTTCGTGCCCCGGAGAGGAACATAGCCACCCGCAGTTCATCGGAAAAATCAGTCACGGTTCTTTTCAGTTCGTTCTCGCCCTTCATTGCAGGTTTCAGCAGGGGGAGCGCAATACCACACAGGGCGGCACCGAGAGTGATCGCCTTCGCCATATCAAGGCCGCTCCTGATTCCACCGGTCGCGATGACGGGACCTCCGGTCCCTGCAACCTCCATGAGGCTGATGACGGTGGGAATCCCCCACTCTTCAAAAACATCCGATGCAGGCCGACGCTGATACTTCCCCTCGCCGGAGTCAGTACCTGTGCGGAGTCCTTCGACTGCAGCCCATGAGGTCCCGCCCCATCCGCCGACATCAATTGCTTTCACCCCGGCTTCCCAGCAGAGGCGGGCAGTTCCGGCGGATATCCCACTCCCCGTCTCCTTCACCATCACCGGGACGCGGAAATCTGAACACAGCTCGGTGATTGCATCAAGGCACCCTCTGGCATCATGGTCACCTTCCGGCTGGATCGCTTCCTGCAGAAAATTGAGATGGATGGCAATCGCATCGGCATCGATCATCGATACCGCCCGCTCCGCCCATTCAATACCATGGTCCCTCAGCTGAACAGCGCCAATATTCGCAGCCAGAAAGGCTTTTGGGGCCACCTCCCGGACTACGGAGAAGGTGTCCTCAAGATCAGGATTCTCGAGAGCTGCTCGCTGGGAACCAACTCCCATGCCAATACCCTGCTCTGCAGCAGTTCTGGCAAGGAGTCGGTTCACTTCCTTTGTCCCCGGGTGCCCGCCAGTCATCCCTGCGATAAACAAGGGGGATTCGAACGTGTATCCCAGAAATTCGGTCCTGGTGTCGAGAAAATCAAGATCACATTCGGGAAGTGCATTGTGAACGAGCCGGATGTCCGAAAAGCCAGGATCTCCCCGTTCGATGTTCCGTTCAAGGCAGATCTGGAGATGGTCCAACTTCCTTCCCGAAGTCCCCCGTCGTTGTTCCACCACGTTTATCCACCTCTCACCACGGTACCCCCATGGGGCTTTCCCTGCAGGAAAGCCCCTGTCTGTTCAACATGGAAGATCTCGGAGGGAGTGCCGCTTCGGGCAAGTTCCAGCAGCTCCCGGATCTTTCCTTCCATACCGCCGGTTACATCCGTGTGACGGGATGAACCAATCAGGACCTGATTCAAATTCTGGGGAGTGAGCAACTGGACCACCGTATCTCCTGCCAGCACTCCCGGAACGTCTGTGGCAAGCCCTATCCGTCTGAAACGGAGTGCCCGGCCCAGGTAGGAGACCAGCTGGTCACCGGAAACGACCGTAGCTCCTCTCATCCCGTCCATTACGACATCGCCGTGGAGGACCGGGACAATACCCTTCAAGAGCATCTCCCTGAGATGCCGGCATTCCATGGAAACAATACGGCCATCTTCGGCATAGCAGGAGTCCAGCGGATGAAGGCCGATCGCCTCGATCCCCTCATTCCGGAGGGCTGCCACCACAATGCTGTTCAATTTCGATACTGCCTGATGAGTAACATATACCCCTTCGCGGTTGTGATCACTCAGGCCTTCCATGAGCCGGAAGCGGTGGGCTTCGGGATGCCCGCAGGAGCCTGCTCCGTGAATGATCAGCAATGGATCCCGGGAATGAACTGATATTTCCTGGCATATCATGCGAAGGTTCTCCTTCCGGATCCTGCCGGGACCACCCTTCTCTGTCAACACACTCCCCCCAAGTTTCAGCAAAACAGGTTCAGGCATCCTTCTCCTTCCTTACCCCTTCGGTATCGATGCTCGTGGAGAAAGCTCGTGCTTCACACGATTCGATAGCCCCGACAATACGACTCTTCAGATGCTTGGGGCAGATGGCGATCATGCATCCCCCACCGCCTGCACCGGTTAGTTTCGCCCCGTATCCGCCTGCCGCACGGGCTGCAAGTACCAGGCGGGAGATCTGGGGATGACCGACGCCGAGCACTTCCAGGAGTGCATGGTTCATGTTCATCAGATCCCCCAGTTTCTGGGGGTCAGACATGTGGTGCATGGCAGCAAGGGATACCTCCCCGATTGCATCAAATACTGGTCCACAGATCCTGGGATTCGTCCTGTTCAACTCAGCAACAAGTTCAACCATCTTTACCGTGCTATGCTGAACCAGGGAATTCCCCACCACAAGGTGGAACTGCTGGGGGGGGAGTCTCCTCCGGGATGTACCGGTGATGAATACAAGGCCACCAAAGGTCGAAACGGTGGTATCCGTAGGGCTCGCCCGCCCTTTCTGTACCTTCTTTTCGATAGCAAACGCCATATCCGCAATCTCTTCTGCCTTGTATTTTTTCCCGAATTCATCGTTTATTGCAGCCAATGT
>MVZQ01000182.1 GCA_002068435.1 Euryarchaeota archaeon ADurb.BinA087
TTGCTGGTGACCCTGATCACGTAATCCGATCCTACAGGGATGGTGTAGGGGATCGTGAGCGTGTAGGATCCTGAACCGCCTGGCCCGATGGATGCACTATTGGCGATAACCCGCACAGTTGCTCCTTTGATTGCCTCGATCCTCACTGTTGGACCGGGGTTGCCCACATAGTTCCACTGGATCGACTGGATGGAGCCCTGCTGCCATATCTCACCGCCATTCGGAACTGAGACAGTAATTGCCGAACTGATTGTGAATGGCGCGTCACTCGTATCAGTATATGCCGGATTGCTGGTGCTGGTTACCCTGATCAGGTAATCAGACCCCACCGGTGTGGTGTAGGGAATCATCAGACTGTAGGATCCAGTTCCTCCTGTCCCGATAGAGGTACTCGGGGTGACAACCTGTACCGTAGCGCCTTTGATCGCCTCAATCCTTACCGTCGCTCCCGGATCGCCAATGTAGGTCCACTGGATGGTCTGGAGGGTGCCTTGCTGCCATATCTCACCGCCGTTCGGAACCGCCACTGTGATGGATGGAACCGGTGCACTGAGTGTGAACGGTGCATCACTGGTGTCAGTATATATCGGATTGCTGGTGCTGGTGATCCTGATCAGGTAGTCATTGCCCGTCGGCAAAGTGGTGGGGATCATCCAACTGTAAGATCCAGTCCCCGCTGTCCCAATGGAGGCACTCAGGGTGATAGGTGTTACGGTAGCACCTCTGACCGCCTCGATAAGTACGGTAGCTCCCGGATCGCCAACATAGGTCCACTGGATGGTCTGGAGGGTGCCCTCTTGCCAGATCTCACCGCCGTTCGGAACCGCCACAGTTATGGATGGAACCGGACTGATCGTGAACGGCGCATTACTGGTGTCAGTATATACCGGATTGCTGGTGCTGGTAACCCTGATCAGGTAGTCATTACCCGCTGGCAAAGTGGTGGGTATCGTCCAGCTGTAGGATCCAACTCCCACTGTTCCAATAGAGGTACTCAGGGTGATAGGTGTTACGGTAGCACCTCTGACCGCCTCGATAAGTACGGTAGCTCCCGGATCGCCAGTGTAGGTCCACTGGATGGTCTGGAGGGTGCCCTGCTGCCATATCTCACCGCCGTTCGGAACCGTCACCGTGATGGATGGAACCGGTTCCTGGTTGGTAGCCACATTAGACCATGCCGAGTTAACCGTCTGCGTGGGGAACCCGACAGCAGGCGCAGCATATACAGTGGTGTCACCGACGACATTATTGGCCTGCACCCGGTAGTAATAGGTCTGGCCTGCAATGACGCTGTTGTCAGTGTATGCCGTGGTGTCCATGCCCAGCGGGAATGTCGCAACGCCCAGGGTAAATCCTACATTATCAGCCCTCTGGAGGGTAAATCCTGTTTCATCCAGGGAATTATCTATCCACGTCAGGTCAACTACCGCGCCGTTTATGGTAGCCACCAGGTTGGAGGGTGCATTTGGCTCAGGCGCAAAGAGCAGGGCATGCATCATGTCCATCTCTTCGTGGGCGAGGATGTGGCAGTGGAAGACGTACTCCCACCCGAAGTTGACGATGTGGTTCAGCACCTGTACCGGTTCACCGGCCGGGTCGAACCAGGCATTCCCACCACCCGGAGATGAACGCATCGGCTGATCGAGCGGCATTGTTGGGTCGAGCGGGCGGTAGCTGTTCGGGATCTCGAATGGCAGGTTGGGGGCAACGGCCCTCATGGCCACGATCGTATCCTCGAGTGGATCGACCCTCAGGGTCTCCTTCCATCCGAGCTCAGTCTGGTCTGGAGGTATCACGGCATTGTCCCATCCTACCCGGTTGATCAGCTGGACGTTGACCAGGTGCCAGTGGACCGGGTGGGTATCGACGCCATTATGGGTGATCTTCCATATCTCGGTCCCATCACCGAGCTGGGTGATCTGGTTGGCATACTTGTTATCTGTGAGTATCTCGAGCGGCGGGCTCTCATACCCATAGAGCAGGAGGTTCTGCTGTCCCTGCGGGTTCAGGTACTGGAGCCCGAGGAATCCTGCCATTCGCCCATACTCGTCGTACGATTCTCCCATCTCGTCCTGGATGGCCATCGGGTAGAATGGGATGGTCATGAGCCCGTTCGAGAGGTTCCGGAACGTATGGGATGTCTGGTAGATCCGGACAAAGGTATCTGCCGGGAAGTTCGCTCCCTCATAGGCTGAGTTGTACTCTGCTGAAGGCACGATGATCGGTGGCTGTGAAACCTCGAATACGCCCCTCTTTCCGGGGGTATCGGCAAAGACTGCCTGGAGATTTGCAAGGGTCACCCCGGTGGTGTCCTTTGTGACGGTATTTCCAACCCTGATCTGCATCATCGTCCGGGTGTTCGGGCCGTATCCCGGATAAGTTGTCGGTGTCCCGCCGATATCCGTCAGATCCGGCTTGCCGGTGTAGTAGTCGAAGTGCGGATCGAGTGCCGGGAATGCTGCGGGTGCATCATTGTAGAGGATAAGTGTCTGTCCCGCATATGCCGAGAAGTCCACTATCACATCCGCTCTTTCCGCAACTCCCAGGAGGAGCGAATGCTGGTTGAC
>MVZQ01000183.1 GCA_002068435.1 Euryarchaeota archaeon ADurb.BinA087
ACATTTTCATTCTTTACGATGTTCCGGCACCATGCGCGGGATCCCTCAACCGCGTTATGGATCGAATCCTCAAGGACGAGGTGTAGCCTCCGCATCTCATGAGCGTTGGTCTCTCCCCATTCCAGCTCGTTGATGTTCAGGAAGTGGAGGTGGGAAAGAGCTGGGATCAGCAGGTCAATTTCAGGCAGAGCGGGCACTTCGAAGC
Source organism: Euryarchaeota archaeon ADurb.BinA087 (assembly GCA_002068435.1). GTDB lineage: Archaea > Halobacteriota > Methanomicrobia > Methanomicrobiales > Methanospirillaceae > UBA9949. The sequence goes on from MVZQ01000183.1 coordinate 206, forward strand.
CTGTCTCAAAACCCATCGCAGATGCCAGCTCCGCAGACCTGAGGTATTCACTTGTTCCAATCTCCTTCCAGCAGCTGACAGGAGGATGCATCCGGATCTCATCGATCAAACCCAGGAGCTCTGATAATTCCTTTTCTGAGGGTGCATGGGAGGTATACAGGTGGATATGATGCCCAGGCCCAAACTCTTCTTTCAATCGTCTGGCATAGCTGAGTACCCGGTCAGGAACCCCGAGCGGTTCTCCCCCGGTGATGCCGGTGCCCTTCGCTCGCATGTTCCTTGCTTCGGTGATTGCCTCGTCAGGGCTGGAGATACGGTGTTCATTGGCATACACCTGATCCTTTCCTTTTCTTTCACGGGAGAGCGGGCAGTACCAGCAGGAGCGGTGGCATACTCCCGTGATGAAGAGGACCATCTTTGCGCCTTCATGGCAGAACCTGCATCCGGAAGCCGGGAACGTTTCCATTTGTCAGGAATATCATTGGTCGTTGTTCAGTTTGAACCTTTCACTGCCGGAACCTGGCTGCCTGGCAGATACCTCTTTTCCTCCCGTCTTTCAGGTCCCCTCTCCCCCGCCGGTTGTGCCCTCACGGGTTTTTGATCGCTGGATTGTCGATTTTTCAAGAAATCCCCACGCAAGGGAACATATAAAAGAAGAGAGGGGTCTCAGGATTTTAACGGTAATGCATCTCTGCAAGGCGTGGATATCCCTGGAGATCTGAAAGAGGAGACACGGTTGGGATCAGGGCTGTTGATCCTCCCATCACCGGATCAGCCGCATGAGGAGGGGAGGTGCTCACGATACAGTTCCTTATCGAGTATCCCGCGTTCCCGGCATTGTCCCATGCCACCGCACGAATCAGGAAGGTACCGGAAACATCAGCAGGAACATTCAAAGGATATGTCCCCGAGGGAGCCAGGTTCTTCGCAGCCGTCTCCCATGAGCGGCCGTAATCTTTTGAGATCCAGATATCAACTCCGGCAATCCCGGCCGTGTCGGCTGCATGCCAGATCACCTGGAGGGTAGTTCCGGGCATTATTGTGCGGTAAGGGGGTGGCGTTGAGATCGCGATCGTCGGAATACTGGTGTCCAGCGAAAGGACACGAGAGGGCAACACGCTCTTGGTAACCGTATCCACCGGGGCAAGAGCAGTAGTGAGTACGGATCCTCTCATCTGAGCGGATGATTTTACCATACAGCTTTTTGTTGAAGATCCCTCGTTTCCTGCAGTATCCCGTGCCGTCACACGGATGATGAATGTCCCTGATACATCCGAGGGAACACCCAGGGAATAATTCCCTGATGTGACGAGGTTCCGGGCTACCGTCACCCACGTCTTTCCTTTATCCTTGGAGTACCCGATGTCAACTCCTGCAACTGCCACGTTGTCGATTGCAGTCCATGCTACCTGCACAGAGGAGCCGGGATCAATTGCACTGTAAGCCCGGGGTGAGGTGATGGATACTGAAGGAGACCTCGTGTCGGTCCCACCTGAGGATGGCTGGGGAGTCGGGGTAGAGGTAGGTACCGGGATTGACGAATCCGGACCTTTGGTGGTAAATGCCTTCAGGCAGACGTTTGAATTCTTGTATATCGAGGTGAGATCGGTCCAGAGCGTTCCGGTGGTGCTGACAAAACTCTGGCCGGAAGAGGCGCTCGCCCCAGAAGAGAAGCCGCCGTAGGGATACTCAATTGCGACCGGATACTGGTATCCCGGTGTCGTCAGCTTTACGACGACCGAGAATCGTTCTCCCTTCTGCAACGGGACTGGTATGGAGAGATCAATGGTGTGATAGCCTGGTATCACGATCGTCCCTGATTGTGAATATTCCAACAAACCCGAGACAGGACTACTCTGTACTCCGGCATAGACCGATACCTGGTACTTTGAGTTTGCTGAGGGGGTATAGAAGCTCACCGCAGCAAGATCTTCTGCCGACAGTGAGGTGAAAACGTTGGCAAAGTAGGCAGTATCGCTGTTGTCCCCGTAGGAGACAACCCACCCAAGCGGATCGTACTGGTAGATCTGGTCGTAGTTGCCCTTGTCTTCTGCACTGAAGAACGCATTATCCCTTCCAATAACGGTATCATAATATGACACGTAGAAATACCCGTTCATACCCCAGTCGCTCCCCCATGAATTCTTTACGATAAAAGCACCATCGCCGGGGGGTGTCGAGGCAAAGTGAGAGCGGTCATAGGTGTCATCCCATCCGACAATGGTTATCGCATGGTTCTCCTGGGATTTTCCTGAATAATAATAACTTGTCGTCGCGGGGCGGTAAGAGGATTCCTCCCATCGGATGGTAGAATACACTGCACCTCTCTCTGTGAGTGCCTTTTTCAGG
>MVZQ01000184.1 GCA_002068435.1 Euryarchaeota archaeon ADurb.BinA087
AGCATATGTATGCAATATCGAGGCAAGGCCCAATGATGGAGGCAAGTTCGTCCGTGCCAGCGGCGTGCAGGCAATCGTTGTGGATAAAACGGCGGAACGCGTTGGCGTCCAGATGCCCAGCGGGGTTACCAAATGGTTCAATGCCAGCTGCAGGGCAACCGTCGGAATAGTTGCCGGCGGAGGACGGGGAGAGAAACCATTCGTGAAGGCCGGGAACAAGTACCACAAGATGAAGAACAGTGCCTCCAACTGGCCCCGGGTACGGGGGGTAGCCATGAACGTGATCGATCATCCGTTCGGTGGTGGCGGTCACCAGCATGCCGGCCGGCCGAAGACTATTGCAAGAGGAACATCCCCCGGGAGGACCGTCGGCCATGTTGCCGCACGAAAGACTGGACGGGGCAAGAAGTGAGGGTTTGACATGGCAAAGAAGACACAGAAGAGGTTGCCAAGGCGGCGGGAAGAGTTTACCTACCGCGGATTCCGGCTCGACGATCTCAGGAAGATGGGTATGGCTGACCTCCTGCCGATAATGCCTGCCCGGGTCCGCCGGAAAGTGAGCAGGGGCCTGACCCGCGGGGAAGAGCATCTCCTCTCAAGGTTCAAAAGCGGGGATGCCAGGATCAGGACCCATCTTCGGGACATGGTGATCATGCCCGATATGATCGGAAAAGAGGTGGAGATTTACAACGGGAAGGAATTCATGAAAGTGGAGATCCAGCCCGAAGCGATCTTCCATTACCTCGGGGAGTTTGCCCTGACACGAAGGAAGGTAACACACGGAAGTGCCGGAATTGGTGCAACCCGTTCGAGTAAGTATGTCCCGCTGAAGTGAGAACCATGGCACGCACAGGATATTCAACTGATATTACCGGGGATACGGTGGCTCGGGGAAAGGCAAACGAACTTCCGATATCCCCCAAGCATGCCATGGAGATTGCCAGGTTCATCCGGAACAAAAAGACCGGTGATGTGGTCTCCTATCTCGAGGATGTTGTTGCAGAAAAGAAGGCAATACCCTTCCGCAGGTTCAACCACAAGGTGGCTCATAAGCGAGGGCTTTCAGGATGGGATGCCGGCCGATACCCGAGAAAGGCATCCAAAGCGTACCTTCGGCTGTTACACTCGGTCACCAAAAATGCCGAGTATCTTGGCCTTGACATAGAACGGCTCGAGATTGTACATGTTGCTGCAAACAGGGGCCGGGGATTTGAGGGGATCTTCCCGCGTGCGATGGGAAGGGCCTCACCCAAACGGCGTGAAACGGTAAACATCGAGATTGTGGTAAAGGAAGTGCAGTAATGGCAGTCGAGAGAAAATTTGTGGCAGAAGGAGCGAGGAGAGCCCGGGTTGAGAAACACCTTGTCAAGGAGCTCAAGAGGGCCGGGTATGGAGGTATGGACCTGCAACGGACTCCCCTCGGCACCCAGGTAACCATTTACGCCGAGAAGCCGGGAATCGTAATTGGGAAGGGAGGAAAAGTCGTACGGCAGCTCACACAGGACCTTGCGACCGATTTCGGTGTTGAGTCCCCGCAGATCGAGGTTCAGCAGGTTCCAAATCCCAGTTTCAATGCCCAGATCATGGCCGAGCGTCTGGCTAATGCACTGGAACGCGGTTGGTATTTCAGAAAGGCCGGATCGAGCATTATAAGGAGAGTTATGGAATCCGGCGCTCTGGGATGCGAGGTCATTATCGCGGGGAAACTGACGGGAGCCCGTGCCAGGGTTCAGAAGTTTACTGAAGGGTACATCAAGCACAGCGGGGAGCCGGTAAACACCATTGTGGAGAAGGGCTTTGCCGTCGCAATCAAGAAGCTGGGGGTGATCGGTGTTCAGGTTCGGATCATTCCCCCTGAGTCCAAGCTTCCCGATCACTTCGAGATGATCGTTCCCAAGCAGAAACTTGTCCGAAAGGAAGAGATTGCTATCACTCCTGTCGGTGAAGAGATTGAAGAGGAGGATCTGGCAATGGATCTCGATGAGTTTGATGATGTGGAAACTCCGGAGGATCGGTAATGGCCATCCTTCGTGCAAGCGATATCCGGCAGCTCTCAGATGTGGAATTGCAGGAACAGATGGAGAAACTCAGGATAGAGCTTATCCAGCACAACGGAAAGGTCAGTGCCGGAGGTTCCACAGAAAATCCAGGGAGGATCCGTGAGCTCCGGCGGACAATTGCCCGTATGATGACTGAACAGAATCAAAGGAGAACAGTATGATCTCTGCCCGGAACATCCTGCGCCATGAACTCATTGGCCTGGTTGTTTCGGTAGTGGAAGCATCAAATCCCCTTCACCGTGGAATATCAGGCCAGATTATCGATGAGACCAGAAATACGCTCCTCATCCGCACACCGGATGGCGACAGGAGGATACAGAAGCAGTATACCCGCTTCTGTATCAGTATTCCTGATGGAACCCGGGTTCTCATCGATGGATCTGCGATTGTGTCAGCTCCGGAGAAGAGGATAACGCAGTATGCGAAAATTCGAGGTAAATAATGGCGAAAAATATTGGATTGGGCGTCCT
>MVZQ01000185.1 GCA_002068435.1 Euryarchaeota archaeon ADurb.BinA087
CCGCCTCATGGTCCGGAATGTCCACCTGAACCGTACCGACAATGTCATCCCGATGCTTGCCGATGCATATCATCTTCCTGATCTTGTCTCGTGGACCTTTGATCGGGTGATTATGAACCATCCGACGGGCTCAATGGCCTTCCTGCCCCAGGCCTTCCGCCTTTGTAAGCCGGGGGGATATATTCACCTCTATTTGATCCAGTCTAACGAATCAGAAGCATTAGCAGTACTTCAGAACTACCCGGTGGCCGAGATCACTGAACGGGTCGTCCGCTCCTATTCACCTGGGCGATGGCATGCGGTATATGATATACAGAAAAAAAACTGATGAAAATCAGATAAACGGCTAATGGTGATAATAATAAAGATTTCATCAGTTTAGGCAGGGAAAAACCGCGTAGCCCTGATGGAAAAAAGAATCGAGGGAATTACTCGGCAGGAGCGTACTTGGTCCCGTAGTAAATGACGCCACTCTCGCCGTCTGCGGCTATCCTCCGGAATACTGGTTTTACCCTCATCCCTATCCGGGCATCATCCGGTGAGCAGACGATCTGCGCTGAGATCCGCGGGCCTTCATCAAGTTCAATGATAGCAAAAACATACGGCGTGAGCTGTTCAAACTGCTCGCTGGCCGTGCGGATCACGGTAAACGTCACAATTGTTCCATTTCCCGCAAACTGGTGGTCAACGATCTTTCCTGCCCTGCGACATTCCGGGCAGAAGGAGCGCGGCGGGAAGAAGTACCGCCCGCAGGTTGTGCAGCGAGTCCCGATCAGGTTATAGCGCTGGGGAATCTTTCTCCAGAAACGAGCGACCGACATCCATCACACCCCCAGGATATGCACGGCGACCGTTGCTCCGGTACCCCCGACATTATGCGTCATCCCAATCTGGGCACCCGTGATCTGTCGACGTCCAGCCTCTCCCCTGAGCTGCTGGGTGATCTCGTATACCTGCTTTATCCCGGTTGCGCCAACAGGGTGCCCGCATGCTTTCAGCCCGCCGCTTGTATTGACAGGCAGGTCTCCGTTCAGCGCAGTAATCCCCTCCTCGGTGATCCGGCCTGCCTCCCCTTTCCGGCAGAATCCAAGATCCTCGATGGCACAGATCTCGGCGATGGTAAAGCAGTCATGCACCTCTACCATATCGATATCCGAAGGAGAGAGTCCAGCCATCCTGAACGCCCGCTGCCCTGCGGCGACCGTTGCATCAAGAGTGCTGATATCCCGCCGGTCATGAAGGGTGATGGTATCGCTTGCCTGGGCACTTGCGAGCACCCTGATGGGGGTATCGGTAAATTCCCGGGCACGGTCGAGCGGGGCTACCACCACCGCGGCTGCACCATCCGTAATAGGCGAGCAATCGAAGAGCCGGAGAGGGTCCGCGACAAGCGATGATCTGAGGACCGTCTCAAGGCTGATCTCCTGCTGGAACTGGGCAATGGGATTCCGCGCACCGTTGTAGTGATTCTTAACGGCAACAAGACCGAGCTGCTCACGGGTGAGGGGGTATCGGTGCATATAATCCCTTGCAATCATAGCATAGAGACCTGGGAATGTCGCACCGGCAAATCCTTCCCATTCTCGATCAGCGGCACCGGCCAGGGCATCCACGCTTGCACCTGTGCCGACGTCAGTCATTTTTTCTACCCCCGCTGCCACCACAATATCTTCAAGTCCTGATGCCACGGCAATCACCGCCTGGCGGAAAGAGAGCCCACCTGAAGCACACGCTGCTTCGACTCGTGTCGCTGGTACATGGTGCGATGCAAGGCCCGCATAGTCCGCGATCAGTGCACCGATGTGCTCCTGTTCAATAAAACGCCCTGCACTCATATTTCCCACATACAGGGCGTCTATCTGTTCTCCGGCAACTCCTGCGTCTTCAAGCGCCAGCGCACCTGCCTCTACAAAGAGGTTCCGGAACGAAGTATCCCATTTCTCTCCGAAAGTGGTGCACCCTGCCCCAATCACTGCTACCTCTCTCATTTCTGCATCACGATCTTTCCCTTGTGTCTGGCATACTGTGCATAACCGATGTAGATTGGATCCTTGAGCAACTGCTCAACCCCCGGCGCTGCAGCCCTCCGGAACGAATCGCCCTCGATCTGATCAGTCACTTCGATGTCAAATGCATCGCTTCCGGCACCGGAGCCGAAGGAAGCAACGAAGATGCGGTCACCTGCTGTCGCGATATCCAGTGTCGCGGCAAGGCCGATCATGGAAGAGCCGGAGTACGTATTGCCAAGACGGGGCACTACAAGTCCTGGCCTGATCTGGTCAGGGGAGAAGCCGAGTATCTTTGCCACGCGCTGGGGGAACTTTGCATTTGGCTGGTGAAAAACCGCATAATCATAATCCTTTGGGCCTTTTCCAGACTGGTCAAAGATCATGCGGACTGCTCCTTCGATGTGTTTGAAATATCCAGGCTCCCCGGTAAATCGGCCCCCATGGCGGGGGTAGTCCTGACCCTCCCGTCTCCAGAAATCAGGAGTGTCCGTGGTAAATGAGCAGGTC
>MVZQ01000186.1 GCA_002068435.1 Euryarchaeota archaeon ADurb.BinA087
GGCAGGAAAGCCGATCAAGGAAGAGAGTATAAAAGCGGTCCTTACCGCTGCCGGTATCGCTGTTGACGACGCCCGCATCAAGGCTCTGGTAGCAGCCCTTGACGGAGTTAATATCGAAGAGGCTATCAGCAAGGCAGCCGCTGCCCCGGTAGCTGTTGCAGCGGCTCCGGCTGCTGCAGCGGCTCCGGCTGCAGCTGCACAGGCTGCCGCAGCCCCGGCTCCGGAAGACAAAAAGGAAGAAGAAGAGAGCGGCATGGCAGGGCTCGGCGCCCTGTTTGGCTGAAACACCTTTTTTCCAATGAAAATGCCTCCGGCATTTTCACACTTTATGTTCGAACAAACGGCGTTCATCGAACTGTTCCCATCAAAATCACTTCGTGGTATTCATTATTTATGCCCGCATCACGAAAACGGGGCTCATGGGCGGTTCCAATGAAAATGCCTCCGGCATTTTCACACTTTATGTTCGAACAAACGGCATTCATCGAACTGTTCCCATCAAAATCACTTCGTGGTATTCATTATTTATGCCCGCATCACGAAAACGGGGCTCATGGGTGGTTCCAATGAAAATGCCTCCTGGCATTTTCATACTTTATGCTCGAACGAACGACGTTCTTTAATTGTTTTTTAAAAAAAACCTCCGGCATTATCATCTCTTTTATATCTCATCCGGGGAATCCTGTACTTCTCTAAAATCCCTGTCAATCCTTCAGTTATCCTCTGAAGCTACCAGATTCTGTCTTAAATATCCACCGTCCCGTGAGAAGTACTCCCTGACGTTGCCTTTTAGTACGATGAAGAGGTATCGCCTGATATTTCGTGAGTAATCTCAATCGTCTGCGGGTATCCGGTGCTCACATTGCCAGCTGGTTCCAGGGAAGGAGGAGGAGGCGGGGAGGAAGGAGAGGAAGGATTCAGGAGAGGGAATGCATCAGGTTGGCAGTTTCGAGGAGATCCTTGCATTCCGGGCAAAACCAGCGTTTTTTACGCTCGAGATCATCAAGGGTCAGGGGGTTGTGCATGATACATTCCGGCGTCATGCAATGATCCAGGCCGAAGAGGTGCCCTATCTCGTGGGCACTCTCCTTTACCGTCCGGTCAATTAGCTCATCCTCGTCTTCGTCCCTCCCATAGAACTCATTAGTAAGCCGTGCTGTGGACACGACTGCCGCTCCTGCAGAAGGACGGGCCAGGCCGAACAATGAGGTGGTTCCGGTGGAGAATATGTCGTTCCCGGTGACTACCAGGATAGGGTTCCTGATACCCTGGCGCTGCTTGAACATATCGATCGTATCAAGCAGGACACTGGCATCTGTCTGATCACGGGATCCCACATACCCGTTCAGGATGAGAGGATTTGCACATATCCTCGAGGGGATTTCAAGCAGCCCTGATACCATACGCATGACCGGTAGCTCGAGGCCTGCAGGTGCTCCGGAATCCCAAAAAATAAGGAGATCCATCACCATTGTACTCTGAATGGGCACTGATAAACATATTGAACGGTGTATCGGGGCCTATATTGTGTCCTGTTACCATTCAGCAGCTGAGGTGGGGGTAGGATCCAATTTTACCGCTGCTGAGATACTCAGTGAATCAGGCGTTGACGTGTTCTGCACCGACATTGTGCCTCCCCGACAGTCTTCCCATGTCCCGTTCCTCATTGATGACATCTTCTCCCCGGATATCCGTCTGTATGAAGGTATTGAACTGATATATTCGATCCGTCCAGGAGAAGAGATGGTACCAGCCCTGATCCGGCTTGCAGGAGGTCTCGATGTTGATCTGCTCATCTATCATCTTGGATTTGAAGGATATGGCCGGGGTGGTGTAATAATCGAGTGCGGAGTTCCCCTTCACCGGTATCATACAAGTCAGAATCCGTCAAAGAGAGTTTTTTGAGTACGTTTTTCCTCCGGTTTCTCATCGCCGGGTGCATTTTTACCGTCTTTTCGTACTTCACCGGGAGGTTCACTGTCGGTAAGAGGAGAAATCGGCAGTCCCGGGGTATCCTGTCCTGGAGCAGGCTCGTTGAGTGGGATCGGCAGAGGCCGTGCACTTCTCCCCCCTATGGCTGACGGTTCAGACTCTTTCTTTCCCTTCACTTTTCCGGCTTTTACGCGCTCTCTCTCCTTTACCCGCTCCTCATCCATCAGATTTTTTACCACTTTCTGTGATCTGGGCTTATCATGGATCAGGAGGTTTAACTCATCAGCATCAAGAGAGAACGCCCGGGCGAATTCCATGGGGTCGCGATCGGCCAGGAGGGAAAACGGCGTCAGGTAGGAATCACGGAGCGTATATTGGGAGAGATGAAGAGATTTGCCAATCTTTGCAAGCATCCCGGTACGAACCATGTTCTGCTTCCGGTAACTGCCTATCTTTCTCCATCGTTCGGGAGAGGTTATCCGTGCATGTATCCCCTTCCCCCCTGCCGATTCAGATACCCCGAGAACCATCAGAGCAGTAGCATATCGCCATAAG
>MVZQ01000187.1 GCA_002068435.1 Euryarchaeota archaeon ADurb.BinA087
ATGCCGTCACGATCGGGGGTCTTGGGGCTACTGCTCCCTTCCCTGGCATCAGCTATGGACAGGCAATCCTTGCAGAGTTTATCGGGACCTTCCTGCTGATGCTCGTTATCATGGGAGTGGCGGTGAACAGCAAGGCCCCACCGGGATTTGCCGGGCTTGTGATCGGCCTGACGGTCGGCGGGGTCATCACGACGACCGGCAATATTGCAGGTGCCTCACTGAACACTGCCCGGACGTTCGGTCCGTATCTCGGCGACTGGCTGCTTGGCGGGAATAACCTCTGGGCGTATTTCCCGATTTATGTGATCGGCCCGATCCTTGGGGCGGTAGCAGCCGCGTTCCTGTATGATTACCTGACCGGATGATCCCTTTTTTTTCACGATCTCCGCCATGAGGAGCTACTTTAGCCCTGAACGATCATACCGCGTATTTTCTGAACGATTTGAGTAGTCTTTGGTTTGACAGAACTATCACCAGTGATGAGCAAGGATATTTTTTCATATTCACCGGGCGAGCAGTCCCCCGACTGAAGATACCTGTCTCCAGATACATTAATCATGGAATGGCTTTCAGGCTATCTCTTGCGAGATTACATGCGGGTTGCCGATTACCTTGGGAAGTTCTGGACGGGTGCGGAGGTGATGTACGGGGTCATCATCGCGATGACCTTTACGAGCATGCTCAGGGGGGTTCCCTTTATCCTTCAGGGGGTCCTCACGAACATCGTCCTTGCCGCGTTGTTCTGCTGCATTGCCTGGGGAATAGCCGATGGCCTCTTCTACCTCTGGGAGCGGAATTACATCATCAGGCGGGAGAACAAGACGATCGAGCTCTCGAAGAGGGGAGAGGGGAAGGGACCGGCACTCAGCCTCATCGGAGAGCAACTGGATGATACGATCCTCAGGAATATTCCGAAGGAGAACCGGCTTCCCCTATACGAAAAACTGGTGCAGTTCCTCTCTACTGTGCAGGAGCGGGAAAAGTTCTCCGCCCGTGGAGCACTCACCATTGTCATCGGCACGTTCCTCCTCTCTGCGGGTGCCGGGCTGATCGTCGTTGCTCCGTTCTTCCTGATCGATAATGTGACGCAAGCCCTGAATGTATCGAACCTCTGCGGGATATTCCTCCTCTTTCTCGTTGGCTATACCAGGGCGTTCGATCGGAATCTCCTCTCGAAGATCATGATGGGCTTTGCATCCTCCTGTATAGGGATCCTCATCAGCGCAATTACAGTCATCCTGGGTGGCTAGCGCCAACTGGAGGGACATTTCTCCTTGTCGTAGGTCCCATCGCTCTCTCCTTGCATTCCCACGATGCTCATTCATTCCCGCTGCCACAACTGAATGCCCAGGCAGGGAGGGGACGATCTTCAGGATTATGAGGGTTGGGGTCTGACCGTTGATCTGGTAGTCCAATCATGAATCGTACCGATATTATCCGTGAGGTGGGCCTGGAACCCTGGGTGCTCCCGGGTCGGACCTATCCAACACCGCTCCCGGAGGACCTCCTGCCCTTTTACTGTTATACCCGGGATGGGGGGCATTCCCTGCTCGTCGTCGTTGAGAACGAATACCGAGAGGGGCTGTCCCCGGTCAGGTTCATCATACCTGCCCCGGTAAAGATGGTGCTGAAGGCAAGGTATCGCCTGCATGACGGGCTTTTATGGGCCACGCTCCCCTATGACCGGGATGAAGGTCTCCGGGTCGATGACTCGGATGTTGAGTTCTGATTACCCTCCGCTTGTATTCCTTGGTGTCAGGGGGGGAATCATCTGAATTTCCTGATGCTCTAAGTATGACCGGGAAGAAGTGTAGGATGAAAACCAGACCTGCCCGTTTTCTCGGTCCTGTCACTGAATTCAGGGGGGGAATCATCTGAATTTCCTGATGCTCTAAGTATGACCGGGAAGAAGTGTAGGATGAAAACCAGACCTGCCCGTTTTCTCGGTCCTGTCCCTGGATTCAGGGAGGAATCCCTGAATTTCCTGATGCTCCCACTATGACCGGGAAGAAGGGAGAGACCTACTACCAGACCCCCCGGATTCTGTGGTATTGTTCCCTGCGGCATGTGAGCCTCGGGACCGCAGTTCCAGGTACTTTTGGCAGTTCCTGCCTGCCTTTTTTTCAATGGTGAAGTTGATGGAATCAGAACGCTGTATTCACGGAATGAGATCCTCATTCCCACAGTGGTTCCAATTATAATACCCCCCGAATATTCCCCTAAACACCCCTTTTCACGAGGAAACCGGGAGGGGTCGTTACCATCGCTCAGTAATGCCATGCACTGTTGTACCGCGAATCTGATGCAGTAGTGCAATGCACATTATTCGAACAATATTATACTGCAAACTAATATTTAAGCATAAGAATTATTGTTGTTTGTCGGGGACCACACAAGAACGATGCCCTGGCGGAATCACAGAGGAGGAAGGAACAACCATGGAGAAAGCAATCGTAAGCATCTCGCAGGAAGCCGA
>MVZQ01000188.1 GCA_002068435.1 Euryarchaeota archaeon ADurb.BinA087
ATTTTCTGAATCGGGCTTATTCTCTTTGAAGTTTGAGAAATACTTCTCTCTTATCAAGTTAAAGGTTCGGTTGTTCGGGGCTGCGTATATCAAAGAATCATTGCCCTTTTTGAGTTCCACCACTCCAAGAGAGGCTAATTTCTGTAGATGCCGGTATAGTCTCCGATAATAGCGATCGCGGGTCTTATGGTCCGGTTTTTGGTGGTGGTCATATCTCAAATATTGCACACACAATGCCGGCAAATTGACACCATACGGAGGGAGACGTCGGGAGAGGTCAAAAGGAGTTCTGCCCGTTTCGGACAGTAATGTGAAAATAGGGGCTTCTGATATGGGAATTGTTAAATATGAGTCGTTACTACTTTCTTTCAACAGAAAAACCTCCTTTCGTGGTTGTCAGGTGGTCTCTGTAAGTTTCTCATGAGGGGCGGGAGGACTGACGGCATATCAATCTCCCGTCTCTGAATTGTTATTCACGGGAGGATACCCTCCGCGTCTATTCTATCGGTCAGTGCTTCTCGTAGGGTCTCCGAGAAGTTGATGTCCAGGGCACGGGCTTTGTCGTATAGTTCAAGAGGAAGGATAACCGTAGTGACAAAATTGGACTGCCCGTTAAGTCGAGTTACTGACGGCATAATCAGTATGGTATACATTCCCTTATAATGGTTCTGACCGCTCCGCGAAAATAAGAGACTAGTAAGCTCTGATTCAATAAAGGACGATTTGTATAACAATTGCGCAGAATCTTTTATTCTGCGCAAAGTGTGAAGACTCATACTCGTAACATTTTAATGATATGAGGAGTATGATAGTTCATTGTTATGTCAGGCGATAGAAACCACATGGAGAGAGTGACGATAACGCTGCCTCCTGCCCTTCTTGAACGCATTGACCAGGACAGGGGGAAGGCTGGAGGGAAGAGGTCTACCTTCATTGTGAAGGTCTTGGAGACCTATTACCGGAGAAAGGACCGAGAGGAGAAGGATGAGGTAAAGACTGCCATCATTGAGATGCTGAAGGGTCCAGAGTTCCGGGGGATCGTCCAGGAGGCATTGGAGAGGCGGGATACCTGGGAACCGGTCAGGACGGTGACTCCTGACCAAAGACCATTACCCATACCTCCTCCTATCGGGGTGAGGGCGAAGAGGACCAGGGGAGACTCAATTCCGATAACTGACGATATGAAGAGCTTAATGCGTGCCTTCCAGAATAACCCGGATAGACCGGTCAGGTCACTAATCAGGAGAGACTATGGGGTTGATACTTCTGATATTCACCGTTGGGTATCTGGTGAAAAACAGTATATGCGTGCAGGTACGTGGAATAGGTTGAAACCAGTATTAGAACAGTTTGCCGTTAAGTGAGGGTGCTACCTATCGCGGGCAGGTGAGAAGTGCCAACAGAATGAAGATATGGGGCCTACTTTTGCCTAACTTTTGACCAACCTTCACGCACTCTTCATGCACTCCGTGACAACCAGGGCAGGGCAGGGGGGGAGGGTGCCTTTTTTGTCTGGATTTATCCGCAAATCAGGGTAATCGGAGAGGTATTCTCCTCCCGTGCCGTTTCTTATCTACCACTTATCTCCCCGTGTATCTGGCTCTTATCTGCCTCATGTTCACCCTGGGTACTGTTCACCGTGCCAACTTTGCCAACTATGCGAAGGCAGGGAGGGGAGGTCCTGGGGGACCAGGAGACCGGATCTTCCGGTTGTATGTTTCGACTTCGTAGGGGACCTCCTCCCGGTTGCAACTTCCGATGTATACCCATTGACCAGAGGAGTAGGTGACAGGTCTGGAGAGGTCAGGCTCCAGGGTTGCGGAGTTCGTATAATACCGTTTGCCAAAGGTCCAGTATAGATCCTGCCCGTCGTCCTGCAGGTTCTTGGAGAGATACTTCTTCAGATAGTCATGACAGGACTGCCCTTTCTCCGCGTCTCTCGGTTTGCCTCTCCTCCAGTACCAACCTTTACCGTCTTTGTTGAGACCGTACACATAGATGATATTGCCCTGTCCTGTCCGGGACCAGAGATATGAGATACGCTTGTAGTGCTCCAGGTAGGGGATACCGAAGATCACGATATGGGCATGGAGGAGACCATTCTTCTGAAATTCATTTGCGGTGATATAGGATAGTTTGCCATAACCGAGTTCTTTGACTCTCTTTCGAATGTATGTCATGAACCGGTTGATGGCAGGACCAAAGGCTTTGTTTGCCTCCTCAACATTCCGGTGTCGTTTCGGGTCAGTGGTCAGGGTGAGAAAGACTCCTTTGTTGAACATGACTCCGGCATTATTCCAGACGGCTTTGTATTTCTTCTCCGCTTCAATTTTCCGGGGGGTACTGTTGAACCTGGTCGTATAGGGGAGGGTCTTTACTTCTCCGTCAATATTGCGGAGTTCCTCCTTTCGCTTGAAGAGGAGAAGGGTATTGTCTATCTCTCTCCGGTAATCGAGATAGTATTCATGTATCTGG
>MVZQ01000189.1 GCA_002068435.1 Euryarchaeota archaeon ADurb.BinA087
CCCCAAATGTCTTTCATGAAACGACTCTACCGGCCGAAAACAGAGCGGCTTCTCGGGGGAGTATGCAGTGGGATCGGCCAGTATTTTGATACCGATCCGAACCTGATCCGGATCGTCTGGGTGGTGCTCACCCTCCTTTCCATCGGTGTCGGGGTGATCGCCTACCTTATCGCCTGGCTCATCATCCCTGAAGAGGAGGATGATCGTGCTGAAGTGATATCAGTGACCTAGCGGGAAACCGGGAACATGAGAGAGGCCTCATCTCCGGAGTCAAAGGTACAATACCCCTCTACATCTCTTCCCTGTTTTTAAGGAATAAAAAAGGGTATTAGGATCTCTTCCTGAAGGCGAAGAACACGATCCCAATCCCGGAGAGAATTACCAGGGGAAAGAGACCGGTCTGGGTCGGCGTTGGTGTCGCAGAGGGGATCAAGGTAGCGGAGATCTGTGCAGTCTGGCCTGCTGTCACCTGCTGGGTCGCCTGCCAGTCCTGGTAACCACTCAGTTTGATGAGAACTGTATAGGATCCGGGGGTGAGACTGTCGAGCGTGATAGGGGTGAGTCCCTTAAACGCATTGTTCAGATACACCTCAGCCTGACTCGGAGCAGATATGACCGAGATTCCTCCGGTGGTTGGGTTCTGCACCGAATTCAGGGTGACTGAAACCACGTAGTCTTGACCAGCCGCTACACTCTGAGTAGTCTGGTAGTCCTGGTATCCTGACTTTGTCAGGAGGAGAGTATGGGTGCCGGGCTTCACTGAGGTGAAGACCAGCGGGCTTCCCGCACGTGTCTGGCCGACATAGACTCCATCGCCGTAGACGCTCGCTCCGGCAGGGTTTGAACTGATGCTGACAGTTGCATATTGTGGCTGTGGGTTCTGAACCAGTGTTGGATTCAGATATGTGGTCGCTCCGGCAGAGATACTGACCGTTCCGGTCCAGTCCTGGTAACCAGCCTTTGTCAGCCGTACCGAGTGGGATCCGGGAACAAGGTTACCAATCACAGTGTTCGTGACTCCCTGGTAAATTCCGTCAACGTACACAGCAGCTCCGCTGGGAGACGAACTCACGCTTAAACTTCCGGTCGTGACGATCGGCTGGAGGATTGCGTTGGTATAGGCAGTCTGCCCTTCGTTCACACTTACTGAAGTGTAGAACGTCTGGTATCCGGACATGTAGACAGAAACCTCATGGGAACCCACCGGGATGTTGTAGAATGTGTAGGGGGTGGTCGCAGACCGGCTCCGATCAAGGGTGACCATTGCACCTGTTGGGGTCGAGACGACCTGGATGTTCCCCGTCTGAGCACTTGGGTCGAGCTGCGCTGTAATAGGGATGGTCTCCCCTGCCATGGGATTGCCATTGTAGGTCGAGGACCACTCCTCATACCCGGCAAGGCTGATCCTGATATTATGGGTGGGATTCCCGGTAGTCGAAACGGTAACAACGACGGGGGTTTCTCCCCAGAACGCACTATCGAAGTATACATCCCGCCTGAGGGGATGGAATTGATCGAGAAGTATCCCTGTTCACTCCCGGGGGCAGGGGTTGCAGGAAGCGTCGAAATCATTGCCGATGATGCGGTAACGGCAGCGGCCAGCAGCAATACTATAACGACTAGGGTAGAAGATTTCATCGATATACCTCCAACTGGTATACCGGAAAATACCGTAGTGAACTATTTTAACCTGCCGATTCGTCGGAAGTTTGAATCCAATCGAACTGAAATAGGGGAGGAAAACGTCTCAAGCCCCCTCATTCTGTCCACGTGAGAACATCCTGTCCCCTCATCCTGTCCGGAAAAAACTGGATGATCTTTTTGAGTATCGCACAAAGCAGTATCCACTCCCACGAAATCATCCCTTCAGAAGCACTCTAATCAGCGGAGAGCAGCAGAGACCTTCCACCCTGAACGGTCTATCGGATGACGGTATACCCGAGCCTGGTGAGGATCCTGGTCACCTTCCGGATCCATTCTGCATCATCGGCCGCTTCCATCTCCCTGATGTGATAGTCCCAGACCTGCCGGAGCGTGGCATCCTCGCAGGCAAGGTAGGTTCCGGTCATCACCCTCCCCGCCCTCCTCCCATATGCATCGAGGATGAGGAGACGCCAGCAGCCGAACTCCCGGCAGATCTCCGGCCAGGTCGGGTATACGGTGCAGTAGCCTTTCCTCTCGGCGGTGTTGCATCGGAAGAACGGGCAGGCCTTGGGCCATTGCACAAACGTGCTCCTGTCTTCGAACAGGGGGAGCATCCGGGGAGAGACCCGGGAGCGTGTCTCCTCTCCGGTATACACATTCCGTATCAGGTATTCATTGTCTCCAAGGTCAGCCTTGATCTCATGGACATAGCCCATCTGGGTGCAACACTCCCCGCACTGCTGACAGTAGAACGGCATGATCCGTGATCCTGAAGAGCTCGGTACAAGAGAGAGAAATAGATTGGGATCATCCCAAGG
>MVZQ01000190.1 GCA_002068435.1 Euryarchaeota archaeon ADurb.BinA087
CCGCAAGTCAAGCGATCTCTCGGCAGCCAAGAAGCTGCTCGATGAGGTGGACTCATCAGTGGCGGTGATGGAAGCTCAGCATGCCATCACGACTGCTGAAGGATCCATTGGACAGACCGAGCAGTTGATCACCTACTTCAGGGTCAACAAGAGCATGGGCTCCGACGCCCGGCTCATGCCGATCATTGCGCGATGGGAGATTGCCGCGGATAAACTCTCGGATGCCAAAGATCTCCAATCGGGGGGCAAGTTTGCGGAAGCCGCAGACAAAGCTGCCGAAGCGGCAGCCAAAGGAGATGAGGTGCTGAACGATGCCCTCGCTCTTCAAGAGAAGGTGGACTCCAATCCCTTATCAGGAATGTTATCGGGGGCATCAGGGGCAATCTCCAGTGTGCTCATCCCGATTCTTGTCATCATCGTGATTGCAGTCATTGTGATTGTTGCCATCGTACTCTTCCGGAAAAGACGGAAATGGGATGAACTGGGGTAATCCCGGCTCATCGATCCTCTCGTTCCCGCTCCTCTTTTTTCCCTGGATCGACCGGGGCATTCCTCTCCCCCCAGCATATCGCAAAACGGAAGAAGATGCAGGATTATCCGGGGACAGGAAACGAGGGAGGTCCTCCCCACCCTTCCCAGGAGAACAAAAACACTGGTAACGATCGCTCCGGATGGGCGATATCCCGGTAATCTCTTGCTTCCACGATCCCCTTCCAGCGAACATCAGCCCCTCGAACTCTGAATCCGGTCTCATTATGCGGGAGGGACCTGGTATCATCCTGTGAAGGTGGCTCTCCCTGAGAGGAGGAAAAGGAAAGGTCCGCTCGTCACAGAGAGGATCTGTTCACGTAATGCGGGAGTAACCGGGTATCATCCTGTGATGGTGGCTCTCCCTGAGAGGAGGAAAAGGAAAGGTCCGCTCATCATAGAGAGGATCTGTTCACGTAATTCGGGAGGAACCGGGTACCATCCTGTGATGTTGGTCCTCGATGAGAGGAGGAAAAGGAAAGGTCCGCTCGTCATGGAGAGGATCCGTTCACGTAATACGGAAGGAACTGGGTATCATCCTGTGATGGTGGCTCTCCCTGAGAGGTGGAAAAGGACGCTCAGATTCGCATACGATTGATCGGTTCCGGTATCCCGGTACAACTCAATACAATCTTCCCATCATGGTTCTCATTGGGAAAAGAACAAAGGATCAGACCATGCCTGATGAATACAGATACCGCTGGACAGGTCGACTATTCTCCGGGAAGGGAGGAGGATGGTGATGAAGCGGGATGACCAGTCCCTTTATCCTGCACTCTTCTGATAGCTGTCCGGACCAAACATCCGGACCGTAATATTTGCGAGTTTCTGGTCCCAGCGCTGCCTGGATTGGGATACAGGCTCTTCTGTGGTCTGCGCAGTGCTTTGCTGGATCGCTGGAAAAGAGACATTGGCTTTTTCGTACAGCCCTGGTTTTGTGAAGACATCGATGTTGATGCTCCCGAGTTTTCCATCCCTCTTCAGGTAATATTCAGGGATCCGGTGCTCGTTGTCGTAGATGGAGAACCAGTAGGAGAGCTTGTAGGTCGCCTTGTCATACCCCTCAAGGGAGGGGTAACTGCTCATGTCATGGGTGATCACCAGGTCAGGATTGACGCTGGAGATGGTGCCGGTATCCACGAGTTTTCCATAGAATCGCATCTTCTCCCACTTATCCCCCCGGTAATACCAGGGAAGCGGCCAGTAGTTCTCCGATGCGATCACCACGGTATCCGATACATCGATCAGTTTCATGACGGTCCTCATGTCCTCGGAATTCTGGACCTGGACGATCGGCTCGTTGATATCGGCAGGGACCAGGGCAACATGCCAGGTCATGAGGATCAGGAAGATGCAACCGGCAAGGGCGACGTACATCTTCTTCTCCGTCATCAGGTAGACAGAGACGAGGATCATCGGAAAGAGCTGGTGGATGATCAGCCAGGGGACTTTCTCCCCGATATAGGCGTAGGCAGCAAGGGCCACGACCATCCAGTAGATACAAAAGAGGAAGAAGAGCTCTTTCTTATTCCAGGGAACTGCCATCCGGGCCTGTAGGTGACCGTGGCGAATATCCGGGGCTTCTTCTCCTGATGTATCTCCTCTCTCTCCGGAAAACCTCCTCTTCAGGGAAGCGGCCCATCCGGGCAGAGGGTTGTGGCGGACGGCAAACTGGGCGCTGCCGTATACCGCGAGAAAGATGATCGGGACCTCGTAGAGGAGGAAGAGCAGGATATAGAAGAACCATGGCCCGCAGATCCGGCACATGCCATGCATCGAAGCCCAGTGCTTGTATGCATCGATCCACCCCGTCTCGATAATCTCGAAATGTGCCCCGAAAGAGGAGTAGAAGATGACCATCACGGCCAGGGCAACCACGACCAGCGCTATCGAGTCACGGAGCCAGGTCTGAGGG
>MVZQ01000191.1 GCA_002068435.1 Euryarchaeota archaeon ADurb.BinA087
GCAATGAGGCATTTTCGTGCCATCTCTGACGAGACCCGGCCGGAGACGAGGATGAAGGTCCGGGAAAAATCAATCCCGTTTCGCAATCCATACCCGATGACCCGGTCAAGGGCATTATGCCTCCCGATATCCTCGGAGACCGTGATGATGCCTTCCGCACCGGCCAGGGCGACGACATGGATCCCCCCGGTCAGCTGGTGGAGTTCAGAGGCGAGGGTGTGCTTGATCAGGTCTGCGATACACTCTGACCCAACGGAAAAATCGGACCGGATGTTCGGGAGCTTTTCTGAGTCGATGTAAGAGGTGCTCCCGCCACACCCTGAGAGGATCGTCTTCTTTGGCCCGACCACGCGGAAGAGGTTGGTGGTGATCACGCTGATCCGGTTCTTCTCTACCCTGACAGACTCGATCTCTTCGGGATCTTTGATCACCTGCTCGGTGAAGAGGAACCCGGTGACGAAGTCCTCAAGATCTGCCGGGGTCATCATCGCCGTCATCATGTGCCGCCCGTTCACGAAGAGGGCATAGGGAGTCTCCTCAACGACCTCGTGGAGGATCTCCTCAATCTCGCCATCGGTGATCCTGGTGCAGGGCACTTTCCTGAACAAACGCGGGAGCTTCTTTCTGCCCGGTCCTCTGGCAGCAGGACCCGCAACCGGGGTATCGTCAGTCACTTCAGATCACCTCATCCATTCTTCCACTCCGGTATCTTCCGGATCGGAAGCACCCGGGAATGTTCCGATCTCCCTGGTGTGGGATATCCTCTCTGTACATGAGGTGATCTACAGGGATATCCTTTGCCTCTGACGAAAACCCACCCCGCTCACCGGAGTGAACCCCCATCATCACCCGGGGGAAATCCCTGGGGGAGATCCTCCTTCAATCCCAATCTTTGCTTCCCCCGATAGCGATCACCATGCCATGCGGCCAGAGAGCACGTGATCTCCCCTGGATCTTCCCTCATATTCACTTCCCGTCAGATCCTCCCCGACCCCCCGGGAGCCCCTTCCCCCGCATCAGGGATGCCACAACCCCTACCAGGGAGAGCAGGGAGAAGATAAGAAACGCGTAGTGCAGGCTCTGGAGGAACTCCGGGAAATACTCAGGGGTGATCATGACCGGCCCGATGAACAGGGAAAAGAGCATCATCACGATCCCCATCGAGAGCATCTGCCCGACGAGCCGTACCGTCCCGTTCATCCCGGACGCCACCCCCAGGTACCTCTTCTCGACCGAGCTCATGATCGCGTTGATGTTTGGGGACGAGAAGATCCCAAACCCGGCCCCGAGAACGACCAGGCAGGCGATCAGGTACAAGACCGGCGTGGATTCCGAGATGAAGACCAGCGGGAACATGCCAACGGCGGTCAGTGCAATCCCGATCGAGGCAAGCACCTGGGAGTCGATCCGGTCTGAGAGCCGCCCGGCAACCGGTGAGAGGAGTGCCTGCACTGCCGGGAGCACGATCAGGATCCCCCCTGCCTGCTCAGGGGAAAATCCCCTCGTGAGCTGGAGGTCGAGGCTCAGGAGAAAGGTCACCGCATAGGTGGCACAATAGCTGATCAGGGCTGCAAGGTTCGAGAATGCAAAGACCCTGTTTTTCGTGAACAGACTGAGATCAAGTACCGGGAGCGGCACCCGCAGTTCATAGAGGACAAAGATCACCCCGAACACCATGCCGACAGAAAGGAGCAGCACACCTTTCAGGTCAGGGACGGTCGAGAGCCCGAGCATCACTGCAACTAGGCTGCAGGCATAGAGGACCGATCCCCTCAGGTCGAACCGCTCGCCTTGACATTCCGCCCATTCTCCATGAAGTCTCCAGAGGATCAGGAGGCAGGCGAGTATACCCAGAGGGACATTGACCAGAAAGATGCTCCGCCACCCGAGATACCCGGTCAGGATCCCGCCAAGAAACGGGCCCATGGTGAGCCCGAGGTAGACCGCCATGATGTAGATGCCAAGAGCTCTGCCCCGTTCCCCTGGAGAGAATACGGAGGAGAGGATCGCAAGGGCGGTCCCGAAGATCATGGCCCCGCCAAACCCCTGGATGAGCCTGATCGCGATCAGCATCTCAGCGGTGGAGACCATCGTCATGACAAAGGAGGCGCCGGTGAAGAGGGCGATTCCATACAAAAAGACCCGTTTCCTCCCGTAGATATCGGCGATCCTGCCAAATGGCACCAGGAACACAGCAGAGGTGAGCAGGTATGCGGTCGTGATCCAGGAGAGCATGATTGCGTCGAGGTGGAACTCGGCCGCCATCACGGGCAGCGCGATATTGACGGCCGATCCGTCAAAAGGGGTCAGGAATCCTGCAAGCGCGGCAATGAAGAGGACGATCCCTTTATCGGTGCTCGAAAGCGGAGGTGCGGGAGTGCGGCAGATGGCCGGCACCTC
>MVZQ01000192.1 GCA_002068435.1 Euryarchaeota archaeon ADurb.BinA087
CCGAAGCCCCGATCGAACCCCTGACCGAATCCCAGACCGAATCCCAGACCGAACGCCCGACCGAACGCCCGACCGAATCCCTGACCGAAGCCCTGACCGAATCCCATTCTCTCAACAGTCTGATATGCTCTTCAGTAATCTCCTTCGGCGGCACTACATCACGGAACGGATTAATGATCGGTTTCCGAACAAGGATCTTATCAAGTTGTTCCAGCCATTTCTTATGCTCCTTCAAGCAGGATTTCTTATGGTCAAGTGTCCACCATGTCGGGGTAACATCCATATCGATCTTGAATACCCATTCGTCTGGTTCAAGATACGAACCGTTCTTAGGGGATATCTCGATACGGCAGAACTCGATCTTATCCGGGTCAATTGTATCATCTGTGTATCCTGCGATCTTGATCAGGCCTTCATGTGAATCCGTGCCAAACCTCCAGGTAACAGTCTTATCCCTGCCAATAACACAGGAGAACGCTTTACACATTTAGAACAACCTCTCAACCATTCTTCTATACCATGTTTTCTTCTCTGGGATAACCTTACATCCCACCACACCACCAGACTTCTCCTGTTTCCTCCGGCAGTATCTGCGTGGATGTTCCGCGATGATCGCTGCCATCTCTTTATGCGAGGTCAGTTTCATCTTATAGAGTTTATCAGCAATCGCGCTCACCTCTCGTTCAAGCTCAAATGCTATCTCCTCAAACGAGACACCACGTTTATACATAGCCTGTAGTCTCTGCTCTTCATCTGGTCGCCAGATACAACAGTTTCGCCTTGCCAGTTCCATAGTCTATTATTTTATACTATATCCTCTTAAACCTATTTAATTTCTGGGGGGAGCCTAATCATGATCGGGACCAGGTTGCTACTCCCAGATTCTTCCTCAATATCCCCCTGGGTCATAATTACTAAAATACTACTATAATATTTAAGTGTATGTCAAGCAGTAACGAAAAGCAAAGCAAAAAAATAGTAATAAAAAAGTAAAAGTATATATATCTTTGAGGGGAATCTGTAAACTGTATGGTAAGAAAAACGCAATCCGGCGGGAGAATGACATCTTTGATTCTGTATCCTACCGATGATGATACATTTGCACGGCTGAAGAACACCGGGAAACCCGTGTATAGGACCAAGGCAAGAACCATCCGCTATGCCGTGGACCTCCTTGCCCAGGCTGAAGGGGTAGCATGATCCCAGATACGTTCCCCCACCCGGTAACCATCGAACAATGCAGAGCAGTTGAACAAACCTTGAGAATGCCCGGGATATGCCGATACCTGGCAGAAACCGGCAGAATCACAGTGAGAGATACCTATGGCAATAAGTGAACCAAAAAACCAGTATGCCCCGGCGAACCCGACAACCACGAAAGATTCACCAGAGGCAATAGCAGATTCGACGTTTGAACGAATAAATGTGCGGTCCCCCGCTACCACGTATATTGATGCTGATGCCTTCCAGAAGCGGGTTCTGTCCCATGAGGGATCCCTGTTGTTAGATAAGCGGAACCTCATTAAGGCAGAGTATGAAAAGCGATACGCTGATGCGGTGGCCCCTATCGAAACCCGATTAAAGGAGATATACCGCCAGCTTATCGAACTGGAACCCAAGCCGGGGTGCTATGGCTCCGACGATTGTTGCGAACTCCCTGAATGTGAAGGGTGCAAGGTGGGGAACTCCTGCATGAAGGTATGGAAGACCCGGCAGGGAAGTAATTAACATGGCAGAGAAGTATCCCCGGACCATCAAGGATGTTCCGGCAACCTTTGTTCGGGCCAACTCCACCTATGCCCTTTTGGACCACCCCAATAGTGTAGCCGGGAAACCGGATTCCATGAAGATGAGTGATGCGGTGGCAAAGTTCATTTCCAAGATCCCGGCAGGGTCCAAGGTGCTGATATCCTACCAGGTGGATGAATGGGGTTCCAAAACCCTCACCTACATAGCCCGGACAGATGCCACACAGGGGGCCACTCCCGCAGCAGAAACAAAGGATACCCCCCAAACCAGTGAAACCTCCACAGCCCAGGATACCACCTCCCAGAATGCGAATACGGGCGGGATGGTTCCTGACCGCCGGACAGATACCCCGGAAATCCCGGGAAAGGTTCCAAACTCTGATTGGAGTATTGGGGGAGCCATCACCAAGAAAGACCGGATGATTATTCTTCAGACCTGTATTAAAACAGCAGGAGAGGTATATGCCGCCACCGGGGGCAAACCCGATCCCGCCCCGGCAATAATAACCGAATGGGCCATTTTCATGTCCCGGGGGATCATTGCGGAGGTGAACCAGGAATGAGGTGGCAAGCCTTCACCCTCCCCGATGAAGTCACCGATTATCTGGGGCTTATCAACCTGGAAGGGGTGACCATCAGG
>MVZQ01000193.1 GCA_002068435.1 Euryarchaeota archaeon ADurb.BinA087
CACCTACCATGTTCTCTCCCGCCAGAAGGAGACGGTCAGGCTTGGCGAGGGAGAGTTCGAGGAGGATCTCATTCGTGACGAAGCTATCGAACGGGCTGTCGGGGTCTGCCGGAATTTCACCTCCCTTGCCCGATCCTTCTCAGCCGATGAAGTGGTAGCGGTTGCCACGTCCGCGGCACGGGAGGCGCGGAACCGGAACGTGCTCCTGAACCGCCTGCGTCATGAAGCTGGGATTGATGTCCGGATCATCTCGGGGAGGGACGAAGCCCGGCTCATCTACATGGGGGTGGCAACCGGGATCCAGATCGGGGAGAAGCAGGCGGTCATCATCGACATCGGGGGTGGTTCCACGGAGATCGCCATTGGTGGGCAGCACACCTCCTGCCACCTCGAAAGCCTGCTGTTGGGATCGATCCGGCTCACCAACCTCTTCTTCTCCCGTGATGACGAGAAGCCGGTCACAAAAAAGAAGTACGCCCGCATCAGGGACCATGTGAGAGAGGTGATCGTCCCGGCTTTGCCAGGGCTCTCCTCCCATCAGTTCGACATTGCCATCGGCAGCTCGGGCACCATCATCAACCTTTCAGAGATTGCCATGAAAACCGGGGAGGGAATAACCACCCCCGAGACCGGGCTTTCCCGCTCAGAACTGGCACGGGTAGCCGCCCTCCTCTGCTCCCTCCCCCTCCCTGCCAGGAGGAAAGTCCCGGGTATCAACCCTGAACGGGGGGATATCATCATCTGCGGCGCCGCCATCCTTGAAACCCTGATGGAGGCCCTCTCCATTGACCGGATCTTCTCCACCCAGAGAGGGTTGCAGGATGGTCTTCTTGCGGATTACCTCACACGGATGGAGGAAGTCCCCCTGATCGACAGCGTATCCCCGCGGGAACGAAGCGTCCTCCAGCTCGCCCGCTCCTGTGGTATCAATGAGCACCACGCACGAACCGTTGCACGCCTCGCCCAGGAGCTCTTCTCCAGCGGAAAGCAGTGCGGATTGCATGCATACTCCAGCCCCGAGGAAGAACTCCTTGTCTATGCCACGTTCCTCCATGACGTGGGATCCTTCATCTCCTACCATAATCACCATATCCACTCCTATTACGTAATCAGGAACACCGACATCCCTGGTTTTCTCCCCCGGGAACTCCTCATGATGGCCTTCATCGCCCGCTATCACCGGAAGAAGCCGCCAAAAAAGAGGACGTTTGCGGTACTTCCCCTCGAGGCAGGAGATCGGGAGCGGATCAGGGTCCTCTCGGCCCTGCTCCGGATGGCGGAGAGTCTTGACCGGAGCCATGCCGGGCTGATCCGGCATGCAAGGTTCCTCTCCACCAGTCCGACAGGTGCCGTGCTCGAGATCACTGCAGTCGGCGAGTGCCAGCTTGAACTGTCAGGGATCGAGAACGAGGCGGATCATTTCGGGCGGGTGTTTGGAAAGACACTCATCACACGGATTGTCACTGCCGATCTTGAGGAACTGCACGAATGGACAGGGAACTACCCTGCGCTGCTCACGCACCCGGGGAAGATGTAGTCAGGGATACCGAGGGGGGCAACCCACCAAAGCGGTATTGCACAAGTATTCCCTTCCCGATGCTCTTCTCCGATCTTCCCGGCCTGGCTTCGCCACTTTTTATTCCCGACAACGGATGTCCCTCTTCAGGGACTGGAAGAGGATGGGCACTTTATCCTGCTGCACCCTGCATCCTTCTCCCGGTCATCCAGCGCTCGAGGAGCATGAGCCCGTATCCGATGGTTGCCAGGAGAATGATCGTCGCACCGGACGGAACGTTCAGGACATAGGACAGGAAGAGTCCCCCGATGGTGCATCCCGCAGCGGCCAGGACCGAGAGGCACATCATGGATCGCATACTTCCCGAATACTCGCGGGCGATGGCAGGCGGGATGGTGAGAAGGGCAATAACGAGGATAATTCCCACGACCCGGAGGAGGACGATCACGCTGAAGGCGATGAGAAGGAGGAGGAGGAGGAGGAGGGCTGTCACCGGGAGGTTCATCACACGGGCGTACTCCTCATCGAAGGTGACTGCCACAAGCTGGTTGAACCCGGCGGTCACGATGAGGAGGATCCCCAGTGCCAGGGTACCCATGATGATCAGATCTTCTGAAGGGATCAGGAGAATATTGCCAAACAGGAACCCGAACAGTTCCGGTGCATAGCCCGGGGTCAGTGCAATAAAGAGGATCCCGATCGCCATCCCCGCTGCCCATACCACGCCGGTCAGCGTCTCCATGTACTGCCCGAACTTCTCGCGGATGGTCCCGATGAGAAGGGCGATTGCGAGGGTGAATCCGGCAGCCCCGAGGAAGGGATCGACCCCGAGAAAATACCCCAG
>MVZQ01000194.1 GCA_002068435.1 Euryarchaeota archaeon ADurb.BinA087
CCGGGGTATGGAGACACGACCCGGGTCAATGGGGAGACCGGCGCCGGGATGGCACATCGAGCTCCATGATGACGAGGGGCGGCCGGTCGAACAGGGCGAGGAAGGACGGATCGCTATCAGTATCGATCCCCGTCCTGTCGGCCTCTTCGTGGAATACATAAACAGCCCTGAAGCGAACGCTGCATCGTTCGTACACGGGTTCTATTATACGGGGGATAAGGCTACCATGGATGCCGACGGCTACTTCTGGTTCGTCGGGAGGAATGATGATATCATCAAGAGCTCGGGTTACCGGATCGGTCCTTTCGAGGTGGAGAGTGCCCTTCTCGAGCACCCTGCTGTCCAGGAATCGGCGGTGGTCGGGTCTCCCGACCTTATCCGGGGAGTCATCGTCAAGGCGTTCATCGTTCTCAAACCAGGGTATCAGCCGTCGGAAACACTGATCCGTGATATCCAGTCGCATGTGCGAAACTCTACTGCTCCTTACAAGTATCCGCGGGCGGTCGAGTTCGTTCCCGAACTCCCCAAAACCCTCTCCGGGAAGATACGGCGAAACGAGCTCCGGCAGCGCGAACTGGAAAAATACCGGAGCAGGGAATAATCCCCCTCATCCCCGTTCCGGCCCGGACAGGTACGCTGCCATCACAGAATGCTCCAAATCGCGGCGTCCCCTGCCAAGAATCGGTGTTACCTTTCCAGACACGGTATACCTGTGACACCGGGAGTGGTTTAAATGCAGTTTCTCCTCCTGCAAACAATCCCTGGTTTTCGTTCTCTTCTTCCGGTGCGGAAAAAGACAGGTTAAAGATTTCCCAGATGATATTATTCTGTTCATATGCCCTGTGAAGGACACGCTATGGGTGATTACGAGGAGACCTACCGGACATTCTCACTGGAGGTCCCTGACTATTACAATTTCGGGTTCGATGTGATCGATCGCCTTGCCCTCGAAGATCGGAACCGGCTTGCCATGATCTGGGTGAACCAGGAGGGGAACGAAAAGACATTCACCTTCCGGCAGATGATGAACCTCTCGAACTCGGCGGCAAACATGCTCCTCAAATACGGGGTGAAGAAGGGGGACCGTGTCATTATCATGCTCCCCCGCGTCCCGGAATGGTGGATCTTTGCCATCGCCTGTATTAAGCTGGGAGCGGTCTTCTGCCCGTGCCCTACGATGCTCACCCAAAAGGACCTGAAGTACCGGATCGATGCGGCCAAGATCTCCATGGTGATCACCGACGAGGAGAATTCCGGCAAGGTGGAGGAGATAAGCAATGACTGTCCTACCCTTGCCACCCGCCTTGTGACCGACGCAAAACTCCCTGGGTGGATCAGCTACATCGAGGAGATCGATTATCCGGCACCGGTCTCCCGCCACCTGGTGAAGATAGCCGGGATGGAGCGGACGAAGAGCACTGACCCGCTCGTCATTTATTTCACCTCGGGAACAACCGGCGAGCCGAAACTGGTCCTTCACAACCATGCCCTCCCCCTCGGCCATGTCACCACGGGAGGATTCTGGCTAGACCTGAAACCAAACGATCTCCACTTCACCTATGCCGATACCGGCTGGGCCAAGTCGTCCTGGGGGAAGTTCTTCGGGCCCTGGATACAGGGTGCCTGCATCCTCGTATATGACGTCAGGGGGAGGTTCAAGCCGACCGAGCTCCTCCCGGTCCTTGAGAAATACGAGATCACGGTCTTTTGTGCCCCTCCCACGGTATACCGGATGCTGATCCTCGCGGATCTTGAGAAGTTCGATCTCACCTCGCTCCGTCACTGCGTGAGTGCGGGCGAACCCCTCAATCCCGAGGTGATCCGGGTCTGGAAGGAAGGGACCGGTCTGACGATTTACGAGGGATACGGCCAGACCGAGCTCGTGCTGGTGATCGGGACCTTCCCCTGTATGGAAGCCCGTTCCGGATCGATGGGAAAACCGTCTCCCGGATGGCAGATCGAACTGCACGACGATGACGGCCGGCAGGTTGCACCGGGGGATACCGGGAGGATTGCGATCCGGGTCAATCCCCGGCCGGTCGGGCTCTTCGACGGGTATCTGTACGATCCCGAGGCAACGAGCGAAGTCTTCAGGGGCGACTTCTACTATACCGGGGACAAGGCATACGTCGATGAGGACGGGTATTACTGGTTTGTCGGGAGGGACGATGACGTGATCAAGAGTTCCGGGTACCGGATCGGGCCGTTCGAGGTGGAGAGTGCCCTCCTCGAACATCCTGCCGTCAAAGAGGCTGCGGTGGTCGGGTCCCCTGATGTCATCCGTGGCATGATCGTGAAAGCATTCGTTGTCTTAAAAGAGGGATCTGCTCCGAGTGAGCAGATG
>MVZQ01000195.1 GCA_002068435.1 Euryarchaeota archaeon ADurb.BinA087
TGCCCTGAAGGGATCCGGCCTGTCCCTGATCGTGGTCACCCACGTGGTCGGGTTCTCAGAGCCAGGGATCTGGGAGTTTTCCCCCCAAATCGCCTCAGATCTGCGTCAGGAGGGGGTCCGGATCGTCACCGGCACCCATGCCCTCTCCGGTCTTGAACGAACACTCTCCCGTTCCCAGAGAGTCGGGGGGGGATCGAGGACGGAGGCAGTTGCAGAAGCATTCCGGCGGGTAATCGCGGTCGGGCTGAAGGTTGCGGTGGAATGTGTCCTCATTGCTGCCGACCAGGGAGTGGTGAGTCCTACTGAAGAGGTCGTGGCGTGCGGCGGAACGAACAGCGGGGCCGATACGGTCTGTGTCATCCGCCCCTCCCACACCGCATCATTCTTTGATCTCCAGGTCAGGGAGATCGTGGCCATGCCACGGGTCCGGTAATTATGGTATCAGCGTCTCTCCACTCGGCAATGGCCCTGCTCCGATCCCCTGCAGCGTGGCTGCCGGGGCTTGCCCTTGGGAGTATAGCGGCTGTGTTTATGATCACGCAATACTACTACGGGCTGTTTATTGCAGAACGACTCCTCATAATCCTGCTTGTGATGATGCCGCTCTTCATGGCAGGGGTTCTTTCCATGGTAAAGAGCGGAAATTCCGGGTTCCATTCGTTTCTCTCCGGGGGACTGGCAGGGTATTTCCGCATCCTTCTCCCCTCCCTCCTGGTCCTCTTTGCCATTATCATCACGATCATGCTCGTCCTGATCCCGCTCATGGCCCTTGGATTCGGAGGAACTGCGCTCATCTTCTCAGTACTGATTTGCACCCTGTCGATCCTCTTTTTTACCCTCTTTTACGATGCCGCAGCTGTACTTGAAGGGAGAACGGTGTTTGACTCGATCAGGAGGAGCGTTGAGTTTGTTATCCGCAATACGCATTCCTGTATCGTGTTCTACCTTACCTCCCTGGTAATCGGCGGAGTGATCTGGTTTTTGACGCTGCTTGCCTGGACGGCAGCACTATACGAACGGCTCGTTCCGGTCTCTACGATGACACCGGACGAGATCCAGGCCTTCACCCCAGACCAGTTCAATGCCCTGATAGGGCCGGATGGGATCCTGATCACCGCTCTCATCTTCTTCGCGGGCATTGCGCTGGTCTTCTCTCTTCTTTACCTGTTCAAAGCCTATTTCTTCAGGGATTATGCGAGCAACCGGGAGGGGGAGCCGAGGCAGCAGGGCGAGTACGACAGTAAAGGACGCTGGTACAAGTACTAACCGAGCATGGCAAGGAGGAGGCCGCAGATCCCTCCCCCTGCTGTCGCCACAAGGTTCGTCCCGGCATTGCCGAATACCCCCTTGTTCTCGATCAGTGCCCCGACTAGGCTGTCAATATTGGTCCCGATGAATCCGGCAACCGTTCCTACGACAACAAACGGGAGAGGAATGACCCCGAGAAGGAAGGCGATAACAGAGATGATGAAGGCACCTGCAGCGGCAACCGTCTCCCCAAGGATCGTCACCCCGCCGTTTGTGCCCGCGGGAACCCGGGAGAAGGTCGTGATCATGTAGGGCTCTCCTCCCGTCACCCCGATCTCGCTCGCCATCGTATCTGCTGCCGCGGTGGCAACGCTTCCGACAAAAAGGGCTGCAAACAGGGGATTTGCAGTCACCCCCCAGAGCACGGCAGAGGCGGCAGCGATAACCCCGTTTGAGAAGACGTTCAGGTAGCCCCTTGCACCACCATGTTTCTGCTCCACCCCCATCTTCTCCTTCTCGCGGTAGTGGTACCTGGTGCTCACCGATCCAAGGATGAAGAAGGCGAGCATGATCAGGAACCACCTGATATCCGCAAAGACTATCAGGATGATCCCGATCAGGGCTCCGGAGAAGAGGCCGCTGACATCGGCAGTCCGTGTCCGGTATGAGAAATAACCAAAGCCAAAGGCAATGAGCACCGCGGCAACGATCAGCACGATATCTGCCTGGTAGTTCAGCTCCATGATCAGATACATGGTCATCGCGATCCCGAGCGCCTCGATCATCAGGGCGTCCTCGCGGTTGCGGAGGATGGCTTTCAGGAGAACGGCAACCACAACGCCGAACAGGATAACAAGAGGAATGATCTGGTGCAGGTACAGCATCACGAGGATGCACCCGGTAAAGGCGGCAAGGATGTAGGCAAGGTAGGACGGGAGCTCTCCTCCTCCCCACCGGAACGCCAGTTCACCGGTCACAATGATGGTGATCGTGCAGCAGAATACAAGGAGGGGAAGGAGCGCCAGTCCATAGAGGAGCGCGATGGGGATAAGGGCGATGGCAAAGTAGCGGGTTTTCGTGATCAGGTACAGGGTG
>MVZQ01000196.1 GCA_002068435.1 Euryarchaeota archaeon ADurb.BinA087
TGCTGCTATGGGGATTCGAACCCCAGTCGCGGGCGTGAGAGGCCCGCATGATTGGCCGGACTACACTATAGCAGCAACTGCTCTATTCTATGAGGCATATTCGTACTTAAATCTGTTGATATCTGCCCTTCCGGAACCAAATACGGGCTCTGGATGGGATTTCCCCCCCGTTCCACTCATTTTTTCTACACCCAGGTACAGGAGTTTAAAATTCAGCAGACAATGGAATACTATTATTCAACTCTCCGCAAAGACCCACAACTATATTCCTTTCCTTCCGCCTATATATAGGAACAGCGAAATGGCAGGTATCGAGGACGAGATCCGGGCCCTTGAAGAGGAGATCCAGCGGACGCCCTACAACAAGGCAACAGCCAAGCATATCGGCAGGGTGAAGGCGAAGATTGCGAGGCTGAAGGACGATGCAGTCCAGCGGGCTATGAAATCTGCTGGAGGTGGCGAGGGGTATTCCGTGAAAAAATCGGGAGATGCCACCGTCGTTCTTGTCGGATTTCCCTCAACCGGGAAAAGTACACTCCTCAATACGCTTACCGGCACGAAGAGCGAAGTAGCCGCCTACGCATTTACAACGCTCACAGTCGTCCCTGGTGCAATGGAACATCGTGGGGCAAAGATCCAGATACTTGATATACCCGGTCTGATCGCCGGAGCCGCGATGGGAAAAGGTCGTGGGAAGGAGGTCATCGGCGTTGTGAGAAGCGCCGACATGATCGTCATCCTTGTCGATGTCTTCAACTCGTCCCATGTCGATGTCCTGATGCGGGAGCTCTATGATGCAGGTATCCGCATCAACAAGCAAAAACCTGACATCACGATCAAGAAGACCTCCATGGGCGGCATCAGGGTCAATGCCGTAGGTGCCCTCGATCTGGACGTTGATGAGATACGCTCAATCCTTGCAGAAAATAAGATGATGAATGCTGATATCCTGATCCGTGGGAATGCAACCCAGGATGAAGTGATCGATGCAATGCTTGCAAACAGGGTTTATATTCCTGCATTTATCGCAGTGAATAAAGTGGACCTTATCGATCAAAAGAACACGGACGCAATTGCCACAGATCTAAATGAGCGTTTCCTGATGAAACCTGAAATGATATCTGCCCATACCGGTTTTCACATGGCAGAAATGAAAGACCGTATTTACGATTCTCTCGGTTTCATGAGGGTATATCTGAAACCGCAGAGTGAAGCAGCAGATCTCGAGGAGCCCCTGATCATACGGCAGGGAAGTACAGTGGAGGATGTCTGCCGGAAACTTCACCGGGATTTCGTAGATCGGTTTCGTTATGCAAGGGTATGGGGACACTCCGTGAAACACCCGGGGCAGAGGGTAGGCCTCACGCATCGCCTCAAAGAGGGGGACCTTCTGACCATCATTATTGAACACTAGCCGGTATCGGAATTCCTGATGAGGACCTGGTTTAAAAAATCAGTCCTCCAGTTCCTTTTTTCCCTTATACATCGAGACTTCACCTTCACAGAACTCCGTCTTCTCTTTCAATACCCTGATGATCACCCCAGCAGGGGCATCAGTTTTTAACGCGGTTCCTGAATAATGGGCTCTGCTTGCATGATATCCTCTCTCCCGGAGGATTGCAATCACTTCAGAGAGAGGTCGAGGGGATATCCTGGCAACCTTGGAGAGAGCGTGATAATCGCAATGTGATGAAGTAGGGAGCTCGTCACCGATCAGGTCAAGAAGGAGAGAAAGCCGGTGGACGGTATTCAGTTTCATGGAGCCAAGGACATTCTTCATGGCAGATATCACGTCCCTGTTCTGGATCTCTCCCAGCCACAAGGGTCCAATCGGCTTCATATCTGCCCCGCATTCGTCACAATGCACCGTTTTCGGGATAAGCCCGGCCTGTTCTATGCGTCCCGGGCACCTGGTGCACTGAAGGATATATCCAATCCTTGCGACGGTCTTATCAGCCGCCGTTGCGCTATTTACAAGTCGGAAATGGGCCCTGACATAATGCTCCTTTGCATAGCAGAACAGAGGTTCGATCCCCCGGTCATATTTCACGGTTTCCCTTGCAATGAACGACAGCAGCGTCCGCAGTCCGGTTTCGGAATGATATTCATTGTTTGCAGGTATTGCACCATATCGGCGGATACCAGCATTGAGATGAGCCCCACAAAGAGGCGCAGTGTCAGTGGCGGTTACCATGAGGAACCTCCCACAGCCCCGAACCGCAGAATCAATAAACGGAGCAGGTGATCCAAAGGGATCAATATCAACCGAATCATATCTCCGCTCTGCGAGAAGTGAATGTACATTTCT
>MVZQ01000197.1 GCA_002068435.1 Euryarchaeota archaeon ADurb.BinA087
GAAGTACAGCAGGGTTGAGGAAACTGCCTGGGCGAACCGTCCGGCACCGCAGTTCACCATGGTTGCTGCCATGGTCCCGGCGCAGGCGTAGGCGTTCCACATCATCGGGTCCTTCGTCTCGTAGAAGATATACCCGCTCTTGCCCTTCTTTCCGGCCTTGATGACCTTGTCTTCGAGTGCACGCTCGACAACACTCTGAACGACGGTACCGATGGTTCCGGTCTTGCCGTTTGCCTTGACGACGTCATAGACCATGTTGTTGGCATTCAGGCCCTGGAATGCGTAGGCGAGGAGCTGGGCACGCTCGAATGGCCCGATTGCTGCTCCCATCTCGAACTCTCCTGCCTGCTCGAACGTGGCGGAGAGAGCACAGGTCTGCATCGCATTCCGGTGGGTCATCATCGCGGCATGGTTGGCCGGGATGTTCCTGAGTGCATACCCAAGACCCTCGTTGTTCTGGGGGATGGAGAGCACGGAGATGATGTTTCCGCCGGCCATGTCCATCGTGACCGGGTAGGAACCCCAGACTGCGGACTTGACGTACGGGGCATCGAACATGCCTACCTTGTACTGGTCAATGAGTGCCTGGGTGGTTGCTGCGGCTACTGCGGTGGTTGAGGCATCGTAGGTAGCGGCTGCCTTCAGGCGGGCGCTCGGGACTTCGATAAGGAGCATCTTTCCGCCGCCAACCTTGGTGACCTTGGTGTCGTCACCCTTGTTGACCGAGACATACTCCCCGATCTTTGCTGCGAGGGCATCTGCATCCTTGACACAGTCTACCTTGACTGCCCTTCCAAGGATCTGGTTGTTCTTTCCACCCATTGCTCCGGTCTTGATCGAGTTGTCAAGGCCGGCCAGGTTCACCGCGACTGTCCTCTTGGTGAGGTCGATGATCTTCAGGATACCCGCGTTGTTCAGCGGGCTGATCTTCTCAAGGGCAACACCGCTCTTGAGCAGCTTCCCCTGATCGTCGTAAAGATCACAGGTGTCTTTGTATTTTGCCATAATTTTATCCTCTGTAATATTGGTTTTGCCACAATGCATTTCGATAACTGAACGGCAGAGCAAGCTATGTAGTTTGCTGATGATAGATGTCGGTGACTATTGCACGTCCCCTCACGGGACAATCTACTATACTATATCACCCGATATAAGATTTCCCTTTTGTAATGGAAATTTTACATTTATATTAATAACAATATAATACAAAAAAACAGGGGAATATTGATATACTATATACATATCTTTGGATTGCCGTGTCATTAGTGTTACGATGAATAAATAAAATATTATTTGATTATAAACTTATTATAGAATAAATTAAAAACTGGTGCGCTACTGGTTTAAAAAGGGATCAGATCTTCTGGTACAGTTTCCCATACACGACCTGACCTTTCCGCTTGGGATGACGTTCACCAAGATCGCCGTGGAACAGGGCAAACTTTGCCTTGGTGCCATCGACGTCAAGCTCTTCATCCTTTACATACTTGAACCCGGGCATCATGACATCGATTCCGCCAAAAACGATGATCTCGCCCTCTACCATCTGGCCGCCAATCTTGCTCTTCGCATCTCCTTTGATGACGACCTTCCCGCCTTCTGCATGGGTTGCTATGTGTACGTCGGCATTGCCTTCCACAATGATGGTGCCGCCATTCATAAAGTAGCCGATGTCACTCCCGGCGTTTCCCTTCACCCGTATCAGGCCGCCCTGCATCCCTCTCCAGTCGCCCCTGTAGGCGGCCCCAAGGTAGTTGCCGGCGTTCCCTTCGATGATCAGCTCTCCGCCTTTCATCCCGATACCCGCAAAGGCATCGACATTGCCCTTTGCAGTGAGCTTCCCGCCCTGCATCCAGGCACCGACGTACATGTCGGCATCCTTCTCGATGACCACTTCGCCGGCAGACATCTTCATGCCGATGTATTTTACCCGGCTGACATCTCCCTTGACAATGATCTTTGTATCGCCTGCGGTTGCCCCTGCATCGCCCGAGACATCGAAATACTTGCCGAGGGTATACTGCTCCCTGCCTTCATAGGCATGGAGGGCTGCGATCTCGGCAGCCTTCTTTCCTGCAAAAGCATCGGGGGAGATGTTGTCTGCTTCAAGGAAGAGTTCAGGCTGTGTCTTTATGGTTACGGTAACAGTCTCCATTTTTGCCTCACCCTCACCTTGTTGCGTCAACCTCGATCACTCTCGGGTTTTCAGAGAGGAAATGTTTGGTCACATCGTAGTTCCCAAG
>MVZQ01000198.1 GCA_002068435.1 Euryarchaeota archaeon ADurb.BinA087
TCAGGCCTCATTCTGTTTTTCTCTCTGTCTCATCTTCAGCTCACGAAGTGACGCTTCAGGATTCTGTATCAGGTAGTCTGCAGTTCCTGGCTGGTGAAGCAGGGTGCACCCGGCACAGTTCCAGACGGGTCCATTTCTTGATGCGCTTCTCACCCACTGGCCAAGTGATTCATCACCGCACGGGTAGAAGGGGCAATAACAGAATTCGCAGCGCTGCCCCTCAAAATGACAGGGGTAATATGGGCATGCTTTGGGAAGCCATTCGGCCCAGTGGTCCCCCCCATATCTTGAGTAGATAAAGTAGGACGGAGCTTCCCTTGTCACCACACCTTCATACCGTTGCAGGGCTTCGGGAACTCCGAATAGGACTGCAGCGTGGATCCTCGTCCCCACCTCAGTAAGGGCTCCTGCACACTGATGTACTACAGGTCCTTCAGAAGCTACGATTGCCGCATCGGAAGGAGTACCACAAGCGGTATGGCTACGTTTTATAAGTGCTTCTGATTTTGCCTCGGTTGCCGTGATGATTGCCCCGGCGAGTGCGGCATCGGACATCCCCTGGCTGCTGCAGACGATGATATTGATCGTCCCGGGAGATCCCTTATGAATCCCTGCAGAAATAAAAACTGTCACAAAATCATACTGGAGGATGCAAAGGTGCTGCATCCTGACAGTGGTGAGAAGACCAAAGAAATCGCCGGGTAATCCTTCCCCTGTAGTGATCACCGAAAGCTCGCGGAGCGGTTCATGTAGGTCCTCTCCTGGTTCCACTGCATGGTTGAGGAGGGTGCTCACCGTTCCGATCCCGCCACCAGCGCCTGTGCTCACCGACCGGAAATTTCCCCGTATAAAAAGGGTGTTTCCCCTGAGATAATATCTCATGTAACCGTCTCCATGGACAATCCCTGCCGGACCTTCGTGAGATACCTGCAGGGGCAGATATGATTCATGGTCTCTTGCTCATTATTCTTCATCACATTTTCCATAGTATGAAGGATGAATCGGCAGATTGGTTGGCAGCGGCAAGATTTTTTGTTTATTCGGAGTGTGCTCCTCATTTGTTAATCGGGAAAAAGAAGTTTTGAATTATCGCCTTGTTATCAGATTATGCGACCGTGTATCGTTTCCGGTCTTTTAATTCCTGCTGTTTGCCGGCGTTCCAGCCTGAGACTTCCTGCAGATAACCGGTAACACGGCTTATCTGGACAACATCATGGGAGCCGCATTCAGGGCAGACGGGTTCACCGCAGAGAGGACAATATTCGATTCCCGATATGATCTCATGAGAACAATGGCAGTGATCGAGGGGGCACATGATGACGAGGTGCTCATCGCCGCACTGCGGACAGGGAGTTTCATCGACGATAAGGTGACAGGTGTGACACTTGTAACGCCGCTCGGCAAGAGGGATATCTCCAAGGCGTTTATATTTTTCAGCCTGTTTCTGCTGGTCCTCGCTCCATTGCATACAGTAAAATGAACGATTCAGTATTTTAAAGTTTAGAACAGGTCCTTTCGCCTCAGGTGACTCATAGGGCTCATCATGCGATCAGCATCGTCTTCTCATCACTGGCGGAAAGGACCATATTCTGCGGCGGCAGAGCCTGGGTCTGGGGAGAGATAAATCTGGCGACCGACGATGATGCCGTCCACAAGGCCGGCAACTATGGGAGCATCGCCACCCTGCGCGCCTACACCAGGCGAATAGATCTTTTTTCCTCGCACGATTCCCCTGAGGAGGCGGACACGGTCCGGTCGGGTGGCAGGGGCGATGATACCATCGGCTCCCAGCGTGACGGCAAGTTCCGCTATGTGCTCGGCAACACCACCATGGAAGAATTCCTCAGCTCCCGGATGGCTCATCTCAGCAACGAGGTAACATTCGCCATTATGGTCATGGGCGGACTCGATACACGCCTCTGCGGAGTCGCTGCCGGGAAAACCATGGCAGATGATGGCAGAGAATCCGGATGAAAACACCTGTTCAGCGATGAGGCGGTTCGTATTCGGGATGTCCGCGACCTTGAAATCAGCGATAAGGGGCAGGCCTGTTGCCGCGAGGTCACGGGCTATGGAGAGGCCAGCAGAGAGGACAAGCGGGTATCCTACCTTGATGGCATCGATATGGGGGGCACACTGGCGTCCGATACGGAGGGCTTCGGTCCTTCCGCTGACATCAAGGGCAAGGATCAGCTGGGTCATCGTTCCATCCGCTCCAGCACCGCCGCAACCAGCACAGGCA
>MVZQ01000199.1 GCA_002068435.1 Euryarchaeota archaeon ADurb.BinA087
TCGGAAAACTCGATCTGGGTATTCTTTGTGATGATCACCGCTTGTTCAGGCTCGATCTCAACAACCTTATATGAGACGATCTGGGGCTGGAGGAACGGAAGTCCAATCATTATGGGAACCGTATCATTTTTCACGACCGGAAAATCGATCAATGCATTCATCACGTTCGGATTATTGCTTACCGGGATGCTCCGGGGGAGATCTTCGGGAGGTGCAAGAACCACCCTCCGTGCTTCGATTTCATCACGTATCGCGACGATTTTTACGCTGTCTCCGATGCTGACACCTGTATTGGTCCTCGTGAAATTGTCGATCCTGACCTTATTCTGGTTCCAGTCCTCAACGAGGGAACGCCAGACTTTGGCAACCGTCCGGCGTTTTCCTTCTACCGCAACAATGTCGCCGGGAGATATCTTCAGGTACAGCATTGTTTCGGGATCAAGCCGTGCCTTCCCGCCACCCTGATCACCAGGATACGCACTATCAACCTTCAGAAATATCTCAGGCATCACCTTAAAAGTCATATACACAGGGATTTATAGGTACTGGTAATTTATGCGACTGCTTGTCTTTGATCCCATCCGTGGCGCAGCAGGGGATATGATCACCGGTGCTCTCCTTCATGTCGGGGCTGACCGGGATGCCACTGTCTCTGCGATGGCTTCCGTTGTCGGTGAGCCCCAGATATCCCTTGTTGAACGTGCCGGGATCAGGAGCATCCAGGTTAAGACCCGGGCAACCCCGGAGAAGAGGACCTTTCCTGAAGTGATTCGGAGGGTGAAGAATGCCAGGGCATCTGATTCTGCAATCGCCATGGCAGTCAGGGTGTTTGAACGGATTGAACGGGCTGAAAAGGAGGTCCATGGGCATACCGATCATTTTCACGAGGTGGGAGCAGATGACGCCGTTGCAGAAGTGGTGGGGGCCTGCACGGCATTCCTGTCCCTTCATGTGGACGGATGCATCGTTCTCCCTGTGATGCTGGGGGGTGGATCTATCACCGGCTCCCATGGCACCTATCCTGCACCCGCACCGGCTACCCTCTCGATTTTCAGGCAATCGGGTCTCCGGGTCATGTTAGGGGAGCCTGATGACGGGGAACTCTGTACCCCAACCGGGGCAGCCATCCTCTCCGAGCTTTCATCAGCCACCACACTCTCGAGGCATGCCTGTTCTGTTGTCTGTTCAGGATACGGTGCAGGAACGAAAAATCCACCACAGATCGCAAACGTGCTCCGTGCGATGATTGTCGAATATGCTGGAGACAACGAGCCTGGTGATGTTGACCTTCTTGAAACAAATGTCGATGACGTCAGCCCTGAAATCCTTTCATATACTGTGTCACGGCTGATGGAAGAAGGAGCATACGATGTCAGCGCAATACCCTGCACGATGAAAAAAGGACGACCTGGGCACCTAATCCGGGTGATTGCAGCCTCTGGCGAAGGAGAACGGCTCGCAGCCGTTATGGCAGAAGAACTCGGCACTCTCGGTATTCGCTCGATTCAGGCAGTTCACCGGTTTATCGCAGAACGTTCGGTGAGCGAGATCCCTGTCACTATAATGGGAAAAGAACGGATGATACGGGTTAAATGCGGCAAGTTGCATGGGAACGTGATCTCGATCAAGGCAGAGTATGATGATGTCAGTGCATTCGCTCATGAACTGGGGATACCCGCCCGGACCATTGCCCGGCTCACAGAGAACAAGGCATGGGACCTTATCGGGATGTCAATAAAATGACGACTACGAGACTGAGCACCGGTGTGCAGGCACTGGATGACCTGCTCGGGGGAGGACTCGAGCCCCGGGTGATCACCCAGATATACGGGGGTCCGGCCAGTGGTAAGAGCGTGCTCTGCGTGCTCGCCTCGGTCTCCTGCCTGAAAGAGGGGAAAAGCGTGATTTTTATCGATACCGAGGGATTTTCTATTGAACGGTTCCGGCAGGTAGCAGGGGAGCATGCGGAACGGCTCGCCGACCATCTTTTTCTGTATGAACCGCATGACTTTGACCAGCAGGGCCTCGTGATCAAAGGTCTTGACAGGCCACTCTCCAGGGGAGGGATTGGGCTTATCGTGATGGACTCATCGACCGGTCTTTACAGGACGACGCTTGAAAAAGGTCATGATGCAATGCAGAATCTCTCCAGGCAGATGGTCCATCTGCTCGGGTATGCGAAGAGATACGAGATTCCCGTG
>MVZQ01000200.1 GCA_002068435.1 Euryarchaeota archaeon ADurb.BinA087
GAGGAAAAGGAACGTAATCATATGCAGGGAAGTAAACTCTACGTTGGAAATCTCACGTATTCTGTCAATGAGGAACAATTAAAAAAATTATTCTCAGCATACGGGGATGTAAAGGAAGTTCGTGTCATTGAGCGGAAGGGCTTTGGATTCGTCGAGATGGCGACCCCTGAGGATGCCGAGAAGGCAAAGGCAGCCCTCAACGAGACGATGTTTGAAGGCCGCACCCTGAAGATCGATGAGGCACGCCCGCCGCAGCCCCGGACCAGTTTCCGGCCACGGTACTGATCGTCTTCTCAACTCTTTTTTATTTCACAGAATCAGGTCGCCGGAGATCTCCATCAAGTATGGAGATTGGAACTGGTGGAAAGCGGGAACCTGTGGTGCCAGGAGCGCGTTGCTTCCTGAAAGTCTGGCCAATAGGAGTGCCAGCGATCTCTGGCTCATCTCCAACCAGTTTCCGGGAACCTGGCCTTCCTGGAAGGGGAGATCTTCCTGAACGGAGAGAGCATTAATCTGCCCTTGATACCTCCTCCTGCCGGGCATTCGAGAACCGCCCCTTGGGAGAGCAGGGGATCTCTCCTCCTACTGCTCTTCGTTCCTCCTCACGATAAGCACCGGCCGGGTCGCGTTCTCGATCACCCCGAGGGAGACCGAGCCCATCAGCCGGTGCAGGAGATTGGTCCTCCCATGGGAGCCGATCACGATCATTCCTGCGCATTCCGCATCGGCAATACGGTTTATCTCCCGGGATGGATTTCCGTTTACGAGAAAGGTCCGGACCAGGAACTGCTCCTCTTCGAGCGCTCTCTCGATCGTTTTCAGTTCCTGCCGGGCATTGTTCAGTATCCTGCCGGCAATCTGCCGCTCGTACTCCCCCGATGGTTCATCCCCGCCGGATGGTTCTGCAAGGACCTCCTCTGTCTTTCGGGCATCAAGCACGTGGACAAGGATCACCTCTTTGCATCCTGCAGTCCGGAGTTGGATCACATAGCCGAGGGCACTTGCTGAGGTCTCCGAGAAATCGGTAGCATACAGGATCTTTTCAAGAAACATACCTGCACTTCACAAAAAGACTACTGGCCGGCACTACCGCATTAAGGCATCGGATTTGTCCGGAATCCTGATGGTGGACAAAGAGGGGTATCCCCTTTCTATGCCATGGGAAATCCTTGAAATCAGGGGATGTCCAAGTACCTGGGTATGAAGGTTGTCGCATTCAACGGGAGCCCGCGGAAAGAGGGGAATACCAGGCACCTCCTGGAACACGTGCTTGCTCCTCTCAAAGAGGAAGGCATCAGCACGGAACTTGTCCAGGTAGGTGGAAAGAAAGTCCATGGATGTACCGCCTGTGGGAAATGTTTTGAGAATCGGGATGGCAGGTGCGTGATCGATGATGATATCGTGAATGGCTGCATCGGAAAAATGGCCGCTGCTGAGGGGATCCTTATCGGTTCACCAACGTATTTTGCCGATGTGAGTGCCGAGACGAAAGCCCTGATCGACCGTGCCGGTTTTGTCGGGATGGCCAACGGTGGTCTGTATGCAAGGAAAGTCGGGGGAGCAGTGGTGGCTGTCCGGAGGGCAGGGGGGATCCACGTCTTTGACACGATCAATCATTTCTTCGGCATCAGCAACATGTATACCGTCGGATCTTCCTACTGGAACATCGGCATGGGGCTCAATCCCGGGGAGGTTGAAGAGGACCAGGAAGGGATCACCACCATGGAGAACCTTGGCAGGAACATGGCCTGGATCCTGAAAAAGATTCATGGTACATAACTCTTCCCGGCCGAAAATACCCCACTCCCCGGATTCCTGGTGTCCCTGAACCAGGGTCATTCCCCGTGCCAGGTACTTGTACAGAGCCGGACGGTCCTCCTCATGAAACCGGGGGTATCTCACAATTCAGGGAGAGGCCTGGTTTCTGCCATGATTTTATAGTTTTCCAGCGTTATTTCATTGCATGGAAGGTATTTTCGGCACGGTCGAGTTCCAGATGAGCCTCCTCCTCTTTGTCGCCCTTGCCGGTTACCTGCTTGCATCGCGGATCAACCAGTCAGCGGTTGTGGGAGAGATCCTGGTTGGGCTTGTCGTGGGGCCGAGTGTGCTTGGCCTGATCACCTATACCGATTTTGTTGCCAGTATCGCCCATCTTGGGGCCGTCATCCTGCTCTTTGTGATCGGGCTCGAGTTCGAGATCA
>MVZQ01000201.1 GCA_002068435.1 Euryarchaeota archaeon ADurb.BinA087
TGACCAGTGCGAGAAGTGCGGAACATCACTCAGCCCCACTGACCTTATCAACCCTAAATCAACCATCAGCGGCAGCGCCCCGGTGATGCGTGACACACTCCACTGGTACCTTCCGCTTGACAAACACGAGTCCTGGATCAGGAAGTGGATCCTCGAGGAACATACCGAATGGAAAACGAATGTTTACGGACAATGCAAGTCGTGGCTCGACCAGGGTCTTCAGCCCAGGGCAGTCAGCCGTGACCTTGACTGGGGAGTACCCGTACCCTTTGAGAGCGCTAGGGGTAAGGTGCTGTACGTATGGTTCGATGCCCCCATTGGGTATATCTCCGCAACCAGGGAGCTGACCCCTGACTGGGAGAAGTACTGGAAAGACCCGGAGACTCGCATGGTACACTTTATAGGAAAAGACAATATCGTGTTCCACTGCATCATCTTCCCTGCCATGCTCAAGGCAGAGGGGAGCTATATCCTTCCCGACAATGTGCCGGCCAATGAGTTTCTGAATCTCGAGAATGACAAGATCTCCACTTCGAAGAACTGGGCAGTGTGGCTGCATGAATATCTCGAGGATTTTCCCGGCAAGCAGGACTCGCTTCGCTATGCGCTCTGTGCAAGCGCACCCGAGACCAAGGACAACGACTTCACCTGGAAGGAGTTCCAGGCCCGCAATAATAACGAACTCGTTGCCATCCTCGGCAACTTCGTCAACCGCACACTAGTACTGACGGCAAACTACTACAACGGTACCGTTCCCGTTCCGGGCGTCATGAATGATTATGACAGGGAGACTGTGAAATCGATCATGACCTGCCGTGAGAACACTGAGAGCAACCTTGAGGCC
Organism: Euryarchaeota archaeon ADurb.BinA087; assembly: GCA_002068435.1. Lineage (GTDB taxonomy): Archaea > Halobacteriota > Methanomicrobia > Methanomicrobiales > Methanospirillaceae > UBA9949. The sequence goes on from MVZQ01000201.1 coordinate 845, forward strand.
TTCAGGTTCCGCCAGGCGCTTGCCGAGGCGATGAATCTCGCACGCCTTGGGAACAAGTACCTTGCTGACACCGAACCGTGGAAGGTGATCAAGACAGATCCTGAACGGGTGAAGACCATCATGTATATCTCCCTGCAGATCACAGCCAACCTGGCAATTCTGCTTGAGCCGTTTCTCCCCTTCTCAATGGAGAAGCTGAGAGAATGGCTGGGCACCACAGGGCTGCAGTGGGATGCCGCCGGCCGTTCAGATCTTCTCTCTCCCGGCCATGTCATATCATCGGGCGAACTGCTGTTCAGCAAGATAGATGATACAGAGATCGAAAAACAGATACAAAAGCTTCTTGATACCAAAAAAGCAAACCATAACGCCAAGGCTCCCGTCATACCTCAGAAAGAGGATGTCACCTTCGACGAGTTCACCCGGATGGATATCCGCACGGCAACAATACTTGAGGCTGACAAGGTGCCCAAAACCACAAAGCTCATCAAACTGAAGGTTGATACCGGCATTGATGTCCGTACCATCGTTTCAGGTATTGCCGAACATTTCACGGCTGAGGAGCTGCCCGGAAAGAATATATCCGTGGTTGTCAACCTGGCGCCGCGTACCATAAGGGGCATCGAGTCAAAAGGAATGGTACTGCTTGCCGAGGACGAGAACGGCAAACTGGTGTTTGTTACCCCTGAGAAAAAAATCAGCAACGGAAGTCCCGTAAAATAGCAGGAAATAGTTTGTGAATCTGCTGAGGGCCGTGGCTGGCGGCTACCTCGATTTGAACACCCACGCTCCCGGATACTGTCGACGCAGCTTTTCGAGAACAATCTTTGCCTCATCGAGCGTGGGAAGTGCCTTTGCGCTGACCCTGAGAAACCCGTCCGGTCCGCCTGTCACCTCCGGGTCATATCCCTGAAGGCGGAGTTTTTCAACCATGACAAGGGCATTATCCTCACCCTTGAAACTGCCGATAATGACCATGTACCTGTAATCCTCCACCACAACCGCAGTTGTCCTCCTCGCAGGAGCCCTGTTTGCCGCGGTGGCAGGAAGGGCTTCCTTCTCCGGCTCTGTAACAGATACTGCACTATTGACCTCAGATATCTTAACGAAGGAAGCAGGTTTGTCAGCGGGGGATTCAACTGCCGGAGCGGTTTTGATCGTTGTCTCCGCCGGAGCGGTTTTGATCGTTGTCTCCGCCTGAGCGGTTTTGACCGCTGCCTCTGTTTGGGCGGTTTTGACCGCACTTTCCTCCGGAGCAGCTTTGACCATTCTCTCCGCCGGGCCGGAAACAGGTTCTGAATCCTGAACAGTCAATCCTAAAGCGGCTTTCATTTCATTGACTCTGTTA
>MVZQ01000202.1 GCA_002068435.1 Euryarchaeota archaeon ADurb.BinA087
GCATGCGAAGGAGAAGGAACTCTCAACCGTTCTCCAGGCAGAAAAGGAGCAGGAAATTCTGCTGGAACGGGCCGGTTCTGACCGGAGCATCGAGGAGAACGAACGATCCTACCTCCTTGCCGATCTTGAGGATCTCACCAGGCAGATCAATCAGAAGAGCGGGTCAGAGTACCTGAAACTGATCGCCGATCTCGAAGAGGCAAAGGGGTCAATCCGGCTTGCCGAGCAGACCATCCAGCGGCTGAAGAAAGAGAAGGAAGGAAACCTGGAGGGCATGAACCGGGTATTCCTTGACATCAAACGGGCGGAAGGACGGATATCCGAATGCGGCGAGACTATCCGGGAGCTGACAATCGATCGGACCAACCTTGCGATGGAAGCAGCTGCGGCAAAGGGACAGATTGCGAAATTCGAGGCAGCGATACAGAACCAGAGCAGGGATGTCGAAGGAGCAAGGGATGAGCTTTTTTCCCTGATGCAGTCGATCGAGGAAAAGAAGGGGGACCGCTCGACTATCCTGCACCAGAAGGATCTCCTCCTCGAAAAGAGACGGATGCGGACTTCTGAACGGGAGCGCCTTGAGGAGAGGATCCGTGCTCTTGATGCCGAGACCACCTCCCGAGACGATCAGAACCTGCGGGAGAGAGAGCAGATCAATGCTCTTTTATCAGACAAGAGTAGTATCGAACGGCAGATCTCTTCATCTGAAGCCTCGGTGTTTGCCAAACGGTCATCGCTCGAACGGGTCAGGGACGAACTCCGTTCGATCGAGCAGGAGGCAGTACGTCTCGAAGCCCAGCAACAGGCACGGGGAGAGCCGGCAAGCCGGGCGCTCGAAGCAGTCCTCGCGATGGATGGTGTCTACGGGACCATCGCTCAGCTGGGTAAGGCTCCTCCCGATTATACGACTGCCCTGAACGTGGCTGCGGGTGCCAAGCTCCACTACGTGGTGGTTGAGGATGATGGAGTGGCAACTGATGCAATCCGGTATCTGAAAGACCAGAAACTGGGGAGGCTCACCTTCCTTCCTCTTTCGAAGCTGAAACCCGGACCAATTCCGGAAGCCGGGGGGAAGGGGATTATCGGCCCTGCGGTAAGGATGCTTGAGTTCAAACCGCAGTTTGAACCGGCGTTCCGGGTGGTGTTTGGCGGCACCATGGTGGTGGAGTCGCTTGAGGTGGGGAGGAAGCTGTTAGGGAAATATCGCATGGTCACTCCTGAAGGGGAACTGCTTGAGAAGAGCGGGGCCATGACCGGGGGCTCGTTCAAGAAGGCGGTCCGTGGATTTGGTGCGGCGGTCGAGGACGAGATAGGCCGTCTCCGCCAGCATGCCGAGGGACTGAAGACAGAAATGGGAGATCTTGAGAATGCAGTCACTCGCGGTGGTAAAGAGGTGGAGGCACTCAGGGAACAACGAGCCCAGATCGAACAGGAACTGCATCGCCTGACCATAACCTCCGAGGAACTCCTGAAACAATCCGATGGATATCTCCAGGAACGGGAACGGATCGCAGCAGACCTCCAGGAGATCATAGAGGAGGTGAAGGGGGGCACTGCAGACCTTGCGGCACTTGAGGCTTCCCTGGACACGACTACCGGAGAGATTTCCCAGCTCACCAAGAGGATGGATCAGCTCAAAAAGAGGCTGGATGATACCGACATTCCTGCGCTCACCGAGCAGCTTGAGAAGAAGAGACGGGAGTTCGATGATATCGAGCGGCGTCTCCGGAACAAGGAGTCAGATATGAACGATCTCTCCCGGGAGCGGCAGCATTTTGGCTCCCGGGTTGAGGAGTTGACCTCAGAGGCTGAACGTATCACCCGGGCAAACCAGCAGATCGATATCGACACGACAGCAGCAAAAGACCAGATCGAGGCTGGGAAGGGGGTGATACAGGGAATTGAGGAGCGGCAGAAAGAGTTCTCAGGGGAACTCGAACAACTCCGTGCCCGCCACGGCCAGGTATCGGATGCCATCCGTGAATCTGAGAAGAAGATCCTTGAGTTCGATCTCGCCTCCGAACGGATTCGGGTGCAGCGGGATGCACTGGGAGTGCGCAAAGCAGCCCTTTCTGGCGAGATCGATCAGCTTCGGGCTGAAGTGGGGGACACCACCACTGATCTCACCCTTGGGGAGATAGAGGATGGAATCTCCGAGGCATCTGCTGCAATGAGAAAGATAGG
>MVZQ01000203.1 GCA_002068435.1 Euryarchaeota archaeon ADurb.BinA087
GAGAAAGCCCGGATAGTAAAACAGGGGAGATAATCGATGGCTGGTGAAAAGGAAAAGTGGGGAATTGCCCATATTTATGCTTCATTCAACAACACCATCATCACGGTAACCGATCTTTCGGGAGCGGAAACTGTCACGAAGAGCAGCGGGGGTATGGTGGTGAAGCAGGACCGGAATGAGAGTTCCCCCTATGCAGCCATGCAGATGGCGACCAATGTTGCCCAGACTGCAATGGAAAAGGGAATCATTGGTGTGCATGTCAAGGTACGTGCACCGGGTCGCGGAAAACAGCGAAGCCCCGGGCCCGGGGCCCAGGCAGCCATCCGTGCCCTGGCACGGGCGGGTATGAGAATCGGGAGGATAGAAGATGTCACTCCCGTCCCTCATGATTCAATCAGGGGAAAGGGTGGCAGGCGGGGAAGGAGAGTCTAATGGAGATCATATTTTCCCAGCTTGATGAGAATAACGGCCGCTTCCAGCTTGCAGGATGTTCTACCCCTTTTGCCAACTCCATACGGAGAGCAATGATAGGGGAGGTCCCTACACTCGCCATTGAGACCGTGAAAATTTATGACAATACCAGTGCTCTCTTCGACGAGATGCTCACCCATCGGCTCGGCCTTATTCCCATCCGCAGCAATGAAGAATGCCTTGTACCGCAGTCCCGCTGTTCCTGTGGTGGAGAGGGATGCCCCTCATGCAGTGTCATTTTCACCATGAGCGTTGAGGGACCTGCGATGGTTTATTCACGGGATCTCATCTCGCAGGATCCAAGAATCAGTCCCGCAGAACCGGATATTCCTATCGTGAAGCTCATCAAGGATCAGAAAGTCGTCCTTGAGGCACGTGCGGTAATGTCTGTCGGGAGGGAACATGCAAAATGGCAGCCTACCACAGCCTGCGGATACAAGGTCCACCCGGTGATTCAGGTCAGTGATAAGTGTGATGGATGTGGGCAGTGCGTCGAGGAGTGTCCCCGGGGCATTCTCGAGGTCAGGAACAGGAGGGTTGCCGTGATTGAGGGGCAGCTCGAAGAATGTTCCCTCTGTCAGCTCTGTATGCGTGCATGCATGAACACCGGGATCGGTGACGAACCCGGAATAATGGTGACAACCGATGAGTCGCGATTCCTCTTTGTGGTTGAGGGTGACGGCTCTCTTCCTGTCCGGGAGATAATCGGCCAGGCACTGGAATATATCAGGACACAATCCTCTGAACTTTCAGCGCAGATTGAAGAGATAACAGGAGAGACCCGGGATGAATAAGATGAATTGCAGAAAGACAAATCCCCGACTTGCCTCCCTTATTTCCCTTCTGAAGAACACTTCGAGGGAGAATGAGGTGAACATCTGGAGGGATATCGCAGACCGGCTCGAAGCTCCAAGTAAGAATTACGCCGAGGTTAACCTGAGCAAGATTAACCGGTATGCAGCAAACGGAGAGACGATCATAGTCCCCGGAAAGGTCCTCGGCACCGGGATCCTCGAGATGTCTGTGAGAGTAGCCGCCCTTAACTTCTCTGAATCTGCATCAGCGAAGATCAGGCAGGCGCAGGGTGAGTGTATGAGCATCGAGCAATTGATTTCAGCCAACCCCAAGGGGAGCAAAGTACGGATACTGAGGTGATGAGATGGTGACAGTAATCGACGGTGACGGATTGCTCCTCGGGCGACTGGCCAGCATGGTTGCCCGGCGCGCGATGAGTGGCGAGGAGATCGCCATTATCAATGCAGAAAAAGCGGTCATCTCGGGGAGCAGGGCTCGGGTTCTTGCCAACTATGGTCAGAAAAGGAACCGGGGGTCCCGTGAGGGAGGCCCATTTTTCCCCAGAAGGCCTGATCACATTGTGAAACGGACTATCAGGGGGATGCTCCCCTACAAGAGAACGGTTGGAAGCGAGGCCTTCAAGCGTATCCGGGTATATGTAGGAGTTCCCGCAGAGTTTACTGGCAGTGAGCGCGAAGTCCTTGAAGATGCGCACATGAACCGGTTGAACACCCCTAAGTTTGTCACTATAGGGGCGGTCAGCACGTTCCTTGGAGCGAAGTACTAAATGAGGGGTGAAGAGTATATGGCGAAGATTGTTAACACAAGTGGAAAAAGGAAGACTGCGATCGCCCGGGCAAC
>MVZQ01000204.1 GCA_002068435.1 Euryarchaeota archaeon ADurb.BinA087
TGTGCTTTACCCAATACTCCTGGAAATGGAGAGTACCGGTATCCGTCTTTATCAGGGTCGCTACCTCCTCATCACTCATGGGAAGGATGCAGGCTCCAATGCCCATCCGGGCGGAGAGGATCTGGATAGCTTCGGTAATTGAACAGCCTTCTCTGAGCAGTTCGCCGCGGGCGATATGGAGTGCACGATCCCGGTCACCGATTCCGATATATTCGTCAACCCCGAGACGGTTCAATTCCTGGTGAGTATGGAACGAATCCCCCGTTATCCCCCACCAGGTGTCGGTATTGAGCTGCCCGGAAAAGAGGTAGAGGAGAGTATCGATATCAGGGGAAAGGTGATTTCCCGATACCCAGATATCTTCGGCTGTATTGACAATGACGGTAATGGCATGGTCGGGAACATGCCTCCGTGCCCCCCGGACCAGTTTCGGGGTTCCTGTCCCTCCGGAGAGAAATGTGATCATCACTCAATAGTTTTATCTGCTCGATCCCAAGACTGTTTAGGTGCCAGATGAAGATCATCAAGGATCCCGTCCATGGGTACATCGATGTTACCCCCTGCGCTCTTGAACTCCTCGACTCCCCCATACTTCAGCGACTCCGGTACATCCGCCAGCTCGGTTTCTCATTTCTGGTGTATCCCGGAGCACACCACACAAGGTTTGAGCACTCGCTTGGTACTCTTTACCTCGCCAACGTAATGGCGCGCCAGCTGGGCCTCCATGAGGAGGAGCAGAATCTGGTCGCAGCTGCAGCACTTATTCATGATATCGGACACGGTCCGTTCTCGCACGCAATCGAACCAGTCATGGTGGAGTTCTGCGGGCGATCTCATCATGAGGTATCCGCGCTTCTTGACGACCCTTATCTATCCGGATGCCTCGAACGCCATGGGATACTTCAAAAAGAGGTTATTGCTCTTCTGTCGGGAAACCATCCCCTGTCAGGAATAATTCACGGGGAACTGGATGTGGACAGGATGGATTACCTCCTGCGCGATGCGCATTATACGGGTGCTCCGTATGGGACTGTCGATGCTCACCGGCTCATCAGGAACACCTGTCTGTCGGAGGGAGCCATTACCCTTGAAGAAGGAGGAATTAACGCCGCCGAATCCCTTCTTATCGCACGGACCCTCATGAGGCCGGCAGTCTATTATCATCATGTCAGCAGGATTGCAGAGATGATGTTATCGGCCGCTGTTCGCAGCCATCTCGAGAAAGACACCGGGGCGAGTCCTATAGAATTCATGCGCCTCGATGATGCCGGGTGCATGCAGACGCTCCTGCAATCCCCCTGTGACATTGCCCGTATTCTTGCACTGCAGATATACCAGCGGAGGCTGTATAAGAGGGCGGTCTATGTAGGAAGGGAGCAGGTTGTATCATCGATGACTGCACAGAAGGTGCATCCGGAAAAGAGAAAGGATATATCAGCAGCCATAGCAGAGGATGCAGGGGTGGAACCTCATGAGGTTCTGGTTGACATTCCTGAATTTCCCCGTTCCATGTCGGTTCATGTCAGGATCAGGAACCGGCACCGGCTGATCGGGCTTGAGGAGATCTCGCCCCTTCTGACAACCCTGAATGAGACCCGTCGCGGGCAGTGGAGACTGGGTGTCTACACTCCCGCCGGGCATGTCCCTGCCGTCGCAGCATCAGCGAGGGAGATCCTGCATATCCGTCCTCTCACAACACAGGAACGGTTACCGTTCTGAAACAGGCTGATCCCCGGATCAAAAAAAAAAGTTTATCACCATCGCGCTGGAATCTTCCAGCGAGGGGGAAACTCATGCTCGAATACTGGATAGTCGTCACGATTGGCGTTATTGTGGTGGTAAGTGCACTTTGTATCACCTATCTTTACGCCGAAAACCGGGAGCTCCGCCTGGTTCGGAGCAGGTACAGGCTGAAGGTCTACGAAGAACTGCTACACGCGGTGACCGATCTGAACATTGCAGGTGCCGATGCATACAAACTAGACATGGCAAAGCGGCGCCTCGCACAAACCCTGAACCGGCTCAATCTGGTCGCCTCAGGGGATGTCTTGAAGGGTGTGAATGACCTTCTCGACTTTCTCAACGAAACCCCTTCGGGGAACTATGATGTGCTCCGCCAGACCAA
>MVZQ01000205.1 GCA_002068435.1 Euryarchaeota archaeon ADurb.BinA087
GATACCATTATTATTTAAACCGATTGCTATATAAGACTGTGGGAATCTCCTCTTCCCTCGCAGGCAGGGGCCGTATGATCCCGCTCCAGCGGAAGGATTGACGCGTGGGGATCATGCTGAAAGGCAGCAGACTGATGAAAGGCAGCAGACTGATCGCCCGGGAGCAGTCGGATCCTCCGATGCAATCACTACACTATCTCAGACATGATCCGGCAAATACCTACTCCTCATCGCTGACACCACATGTGGATACTTCCTGCTGCTGACCCAGGAGGCAGTTCCTGGCCAGCCTTACAGGAACGAGATGGCAGAGGCAGGTATGATAAGGCCGATGGCTCTCCCTGGACTGCTTCTCGCAGGGATACGATACCATCCCTGGACAACCTATCAGGTATGATGCGGCTGTGGGCTCTCACTCAGATCAGAGTGATCGAGATCAGAGGGATCGCCCTGATATATTTCAGAAAAATTCTGTAGCTTGGGTCGATACTTCCGGGAGAGTACTCCCCCTGCGCTTCCATGAGATCCTCTCGCCCCGTTGGCAGGAAACCCTGCAGGGGCAGGGGGGTCGTGGGTGACCTGATGGTTTGATAACCTTATCCTCCTATCATCTTTCGTGAGTCATTTCCATGGATACCTTTGAGCAGAGAACACGAGCGCTCCTCCCGCTGAAGAAGGAAGAGCGGTGGAAGCAGTATGACAGCATAAAAGAGGCCTGTCTGTGCTCTTCCTGCCCGAGTTTCACAGGATCTGCGGAGAAGAACGGGGAGACCCTGTACTGCCTGCTCGGGATGAGCTTTGGCTGTATCCGTGATGACCGGGGCTGCATCTGCCCGGGCTGTCCTATCTATATAGAGCATGGGATGATGAAGAAGGATTTCTGCATGAAGGGGAGTGAAAAGGACCTGCGGTGGGAGATGGAGGTCGGGACAAAATAAGCCCGGCCGGGGCCTGCTCCCCCACTACCAGCCCTGGAACAGTGCCGGGAGGAGCCCTGCCCACTGATCAGGTCCCGGAAGCCATATGCCAGGAAATTCCCATATGCACCGGTCTATAAAATAGCGAGAATAATACCGATTACATTTATATAGTTGATAAACGAGGATCCTCTTATCAGATTACCAGGTGCATGACAGAGAACATATAAAGAGATACGGGAGGGAAGGGGCGGAACGTTCCATGGGCATGCTCTCCCGGGAGCTCTGATCAGGCACTCCGGGTTGTGATCTGGATATGGCAAGGTGGTAGTAGTGAAAACCAGCGTAGTGGCAGGTATTTTTCTCCTCTTTCTCATCAGCATGGTTCCCTCTGCGGTGACAGGGGACGATGCAGGCGATCAGGAAGGGCTGTTCCTTCTCTCCTCTCCTGAAAATGGGACGGTCTGGATCGGGTCGATCCCGGCCAGTGCAACGATTTATATTGATGATGTCGACCGCGGGCTGACAAACCGGTATGTGACCAATGTGAGTGCCGGTACCCATACCCTCACCCTGGCGAAGGCGGGGTACCAGAACCTCTCTTCAACCCTGGTGCTGAGCCCCGGGGACCTGCTGGTGCTCCCCCTGTTCACCCTCCCGATTGATGATGAATCCGAAGCAGGGAGCGGGACGGTCTGGATCGGATCAATCCCGACCAACGCGACGATCTATGTCGATGGTGTGGATAAAGGACTGACGAACTCGTATGTAACCAACCTGACGGCCGGGACGAGGAACCTGACGCTGGTGAAGGCGGGGTACCAGAACCTCTCGACCACCATCGAAGTGGAAGCAGACAAGACGGTCGTGCTGACCACGTTCATCCTGACCGAGAGTGAAGGACCGGATGATGGGAGCGGGACGGTCTGGATCGGGTCGATCCCGACCAACGCGACGATCTATGTCGATGGTGTGGATAAAGGACTGACGAACTCGTATGTAACCAACCTGACGGCCGGGACGAGGAACCTGACGCTGGTGAAGGCGGGGTACCAGAACCTCTCGACCACCATCGAAGTGGAAGCAGACAAGACGGTCGTGCTGACCACGTTCATCCTGACCGAGAGTGAAGGACCGGATGATGGGAGCGGGACGGTCTGGATCGGGTCGATCCCGACCAACGCGACGATCTA
>MVZQ01000206.1 GCA_002068435.1 Euryarchaeota archaeon ADurb.BinA087
GGGGAGCCCCGCTCCTGCTCAACACGGCTGATCGTACCCCCTTCCTCGGCGATCAGGGTGAGGAGTGCCGGGAGGGATCGCGGCCCCTCTTCGAGCTCAAGGGTGCACTCGAGCAGCCGCCCGGCGTCAAAGAGCCCTTTCCGGAGGACCCGCTCGAAGAGGACGGGATCCACGTTCCCCCCGCTGATAACAATCACTACCTGCTCCCCCGGCTTGACCGGGACCCTGCCGGAGAGAAGGGCGGCGAGGGGGGCCGCTCCGGCACCCTCGGCAAGGACCTTCTTCCGTTCAAGGAGGGTGTACATCGCATGGACGATCTCCTCTTCGTCCACCTCCATCACCGATTCCACAAGATCCCGGAGGAGAGGATACGCCAGGTCCCCGATCCGGGTGACCCGGATCCCGTCGGCAATGGTCGGCTCGGAATCGATGGTGACCGGTGCTCCGCGTTCGAGGGCTTTTCGTGCCGAGGGGCAGGCCGCAGCCTGGACGCCGATCACCCGGGCGTCCGGGGCGAGGGCTTTGACCGCCACCGCTATCCCTGCGATCAATCCTCCGCCCCCCACTGGGGCGATCACGGTCGTGACGCCGGGGAGATCTGCCACGATCTCGAGGCCGATCGTCCCCTGGCCGGCAATCACGGCTTCGTCATCATAGGGATGGATGAAGGTCATCTGCGCCGATTCGGCCAGGGAGATCGCATGTCCGATGCTCTCCTGGAGGGTTGTTCCGTGGAGGATGATATGAGCCCCGTATCCTGCGGCTGCCTCCTGCTTGCCGGGGGAGACCCAGACCGGCATGACGATGGTGGCCGGGACTCCTGCGATCCCGGCTGCCATGGCAACCCCCTGGGCATGGTTGCCGGCCGAAGCTGCGATGACGCCTGCCGGCCCGATCGCCTCCCTCTGCGAGAGGATCCGGTTGGTCGCTCCCCTGACCTTGAAGGAGCCGGCCTTCTGCATCGCCTCGAGCTTGAGGTACACCCCGGCACCGGTCATCTCCGAGAAGGTCGGGGAGTAGACGAGCGGGGTCCGGATGATCCGCCCGGAGAGGAGGGCGGCCGCCTCCCTGATCGCTGCGATGGAGACCATGGGTAGGGATCGGGGGTCTGGATTCATATGGATTGTGGAAAGGATCCCGGGAAATGGGCTCCAGGCAATCTGGTGAAGGTGAAGCACCGGATCCCTTTTGTGAGGGCTCTCTCCTCCCTCACCTGCGAGCATGCCGCCGAGGGATCATTCCCGCACCGTCACGCACCCTTTCCACGTCGCAGTTTGCCTCTATCAGAAACTCATTAAAGAAGGGATTCGATGATACTGTATGCTGCTCACCCGCTTCCAGAGGATCATGCTTGCGGCATTCATCATCCTGATGGCAGCGGACTTTGCAATCTCGTCCTACGGGGTCCTCTTCCTCCCCGGATTCACGGAGGCAAACGCCCTCTTTGCCCGGTTCATGGCCTATCCCCTGACTTTTATCGCCGTCGTGGGAGTGACAAAGCTCCTGGTGGTCGCCGGGATCATTGCGGCAACGGTCTGGTTCAACCGGAGGGAGCGGGAGGACGATCCGTGGCATGGCGGCACGATCCTCTGCTCCACGGCCGCGGTCGGGATGGGCATGATGATGCTCATACTCGTCGTTGGCAACCTCTTCTTCTTCTGATCGGACGAGTACCGATCTGGCTGGTTCCGGGGTGCCGGATGCCATGGGGAGGAGATTTCCTGGAAGGAGGGGTCAGGAGAATGGTATGATTGATTCCTCAATCCCTGACGGGGAGAGGAGTTTGTGCAGGGAAGTTTTGTATTACATCAAAATACAATGTAATTAATATCCAACAACAGATGACACGAGTCATTACAATTCGTATCCCGGATGACCTGGATGCAGCGCTGGAACAGCATGCAAAAGAGGTTGACCGGAATAAGAGTTACATTATCAGGAAAGCAGCCGAGCTCTACCTCCAGGAATACGCGGATTACCTGATCGCTCTGGAGCGACTCAGGGACAAAGATGATCTGATCATTTCAGCCGATGAAATGAGGAAGCGTCTTGGCATCTCCCATTGAATACAAATCATCGGTCCTTCGTGATCTCAGCCATC
>MVZQ01000207.1 GCA_002068435.1 Euryarchaeota archaeon ADurb.BinA087
CGCTGCTCAGGCCAGAGCCGCAACGGTGTCGGCCCAGGTCTCAACGGTGGCGAGAATCGCGTCGGCCTCGTAGGAAGTGACGCGGACCTCTTCGCGGCTGAAGGCCACGTAGTAGATCTCCCCGCTGGGGTCGTGGCACTTGATGGTGGCCGAGTACCGCTCACCCTCGCTGTCGTTCACCGGGTCGCCACCCATTGCGGTGGCCATCTCGGTATCACCGAGGATCTCGGACTTCACTGTGTTGAAGCCGGCAACGGTCCCTGCCCGTGCGGTGATGGTCCCCACGGTATTCGCTTCATCATCCTCGTAGAGGATCCGGGCGGTATATCCTTCCCTGGTCTTCTCCATCGCGGGCATCTGCCCGCTGGAGGTCTCATATGCGGTGCACCCAAACGGGTTGGTGGTCAGGACTGCCTGCACGATAGTGTTGAAGGCAGCCACGTCAGCGATCGGGGTAGTGAGTGCCCTGACGGCCGACTTGACATTGGTCTGCTGGACGAAATCTCCCATGCTGATACTCCTGTCTACGGATTTCCCGGGATCTCGGGTAGACGTGAGTATATAAAGAGAAAAGGAGTATTTGGGCGTGACTGTATCAAGCGGGCAGAATGTAAATTTATCCGTTAATTGGTGATAAATTGTAATTCTGGAAGAAATAAACAGAGATTCAGAATGCGTATCTTTTATGGTATTTCACTTTCAGTTTCCCTGGTTCATGCCTATATGGCCTCTGGCTGAGAGTGATCGTTTACGATGAAAAAATATCTTTACTCCGATGAAACGCTCTTTCGCAACCGTGATTTATTCGAGATCGATCACATCCCTGAAGAATTCAATTACCGGGAGTCCCAGCTGAAGGATATTGCCTTTGCCCTGCAGCCAGGCCTCCATGGCAGTCGGCCGCTCAACATGGCCCTCCGAGGGCTCCCGGGAACAGGAAAAACCACTGCTGTCAGAAGGATCTTTTCTGAAGTCGAGGAAACAACCCGGCTCTTGGTCCCGGTCTATGTGAACTGCCAAACCGAGCACACCAAATTTGCCGTCTTTGCAAAGATCTACGGAAAGTTGCATGGCCACCAGCCACCTCCGACAGGGACTCCGGTGCGGAAGCTTATCTATGATGTCGGGAAGACCCTGAGCGAGAAAGGAATCGTGCTCTCGGTCTGCCTGGATGATGCCAACTACCTCCTTGTCAACAAGGCCTTGAATGAAATTCTCTATACTATCCTACGACTCTACGAAGAGTTTCCCAACGCCAGGACCGGGGTCCTCCTCCCAATGAGCAGCATGGATGTCCATCTTCCCCAGGAACTCGATCCCTGTGTGCTGTCGGTCCTCCAGCTCAAGGAAGTCTACTTCGCTCCTTACACCGAAGAGGAGATCTCCGAGATCCTGAAGGATCGGATCCGGAAAGGCCTCTATCCCAACGTCGTGCCGGAGTCAATGTTTAACCTGATTATCGAGCAGACGATGCGGTGCGGGGACCTCCGGGTAGGGCTGGACCTGGTGAAGCAGAGTGCGTTGACTGCCGAGCGGGCAGGACGGACAGCTATCCTGGAAGAAGATGTTCTCGAAGCATACGAAATCTCGAAATACGTCCATCTCTCTTCTTCGGTCCGGGCTCTCACCACAGATGAGAAGACACTGCTCTATCAGATCGCGGATATGGCGAGCGATAATGATACCTACCTGACATCTGGGGCAGTCTATGAATCAGCGACTGCAAAAATGAAAATAAGCTATACCGGATTCTATGAAAAGCTCCGGAAGTTCGACCAGATGCGGTTGGTGGAGCTCTCCCATCTGAACCAAAGAGGAAGAACAAGAGAGATAGCGTTGCGGTATGACCCGGAGAAGGTGAAGGAAGTGTGTGGGTAGGTGGCACGGGGTATACTTTCACTCCCTATCGGTACAACTAAAAACACTGGAATCTATATCTTTGGAATAACAAGAAAGAACCTAGGAACCATCGTATGGTCGAATCGTCTGCAAAACCTTTTTTGAAATGGGCTGGTGGCAAAACTCAACTCCTAGAAGAGTTCACAAAACGTATCCCTCCCGAGCTCAAAGAAGGGAAA
>MVZQ01000208.1 GCA_002068435.1 Euryarchaeota archaeon ADurb.BinA087
ATTCTGGACCTGTGCGATGGTCTTTTTCAGCCGCTTCAACTGGATTGTCTCAAGGTCTCTCTTCTTCAGGGTCTCTGTCTTCTCATTCCAGAACATCACATCCTCCTCATATCGGGCTTCCGGCAGCCGGTTCTGACTGGGCAGGACCGGGCTGGGAACGATAGCAAATACGCATATATCGGTTGCATTCGGTCAAAAAACTATGTCAGGGCCTGTCATGGTGGGATGATTCCGATATGTCTGCTTCCGTATCCTCCCGGATTGAAAGGACATTTGATGAAGGAAACAGGGAATCCTCCTTCTGAGAAAAGAGGTGTTTTCCCCGGAGTATCGAGGATTGAACCGGGAAACGATGAATTGATGTAGAGGGCTGCCCATATTCATTCCTGCGAGCAAAGGGTCCAGGCCGTTTTTTGGAAGGGAGTTCTTCGTGCGGTATCCATGGCATATTGTGACTGGGTTTGGTGCCCACCTGAAAGCGACAAAAGCGTCGCTCGTCATCACCAGGAACGGGCATCTTGAGCAGGTTCCCCTGGACCAGATCGATCACCTGATGGTGATGGGGGGGCATTTCCTCCATACCTCGGTCGTGAACGTGATGCTCCGATCCGGGAAGTCGATCTCGTTCTTCGAGGCTGATGGCGAACCGCTCGGTACCCTCCGGCCATTCGGGGACCATGCTGATGAGCGGATGCGGAAAGCCCAGGAGGCAGCCCCCTCTCATTCCTATGCACTGAAAATAGCAAGGGCCGCCCTGATAAACCGGATACAGGAGATCGAGCAGCTCCAGGAGGAGAGCGCCGAACGTATCCTCTACGAAGGGGAGATGCCTGTGATCCACCAGAGCCTCTCGGAGCTGGAATACCTGGTCCGGGTCGATGAGATCAGGCGTGTCCATCGGCTCGTGACCGATATGTATTACGAGATCTATGCCCGGGCGCTACCCCCTGACCTGAAGTTCAGGCGGAGGATGCCGCGGCCGTATCCTGACGTGGTCAACTGCTGCCTCTCGGTGGGATACGGGATGCTCTTTGGCAATGCCTGTGTCTCTGCCATCGGGGCCGGCCTGGATGCGGATCTCGGCTTCCTCCACAAGGGGAGCAGGGGTCTTGTTTATGACCTCATCGAACCGTTCAAGACCACGATGATCGACCGTCCACTCCTCGGGCTGGTCCGGCAGGGAATTGATCCCCGGGAGTATGAATGCAGCCCGGAACGCTGCATCCTCTCTGATACTCTTCTTACCCGGGTAAGCAGGATGTTTCATGCATCCATCTGCCAGGAGATCCTGGACGAGCAGGTGCTGGTGCTGCGGGAAGCACTGGTGAACGGGGCCGACTTTTATATTGTGAAGACCTGAAAAGGGTGTTATTCGATCCTCTTTACCTGGAAATCAGGGAAGGTGAGGAGGCGGTGGTCGCGGATATCGAGATCCCTGATGACTGCCCGCGGGCAGCTGTATATCATCGAGACAAATTTTTCAAGGACGATGGGGTCACCGGTTGCCAGTGCATAGACCGTTCCATCGGGCAGGTTCATCACCTCACCCCTGATATTGAGTCTTCCTGCAAGGGTCCTGATGCAGTTTCTCATCCCGACCCGCTGGACCTTCCCGGATATCCGGATCTCGATGGTCTTTACCATGCTCCCCTGAGCAGCCGGCGCTCCTCCAGGGAGGGGCGTTTCCCACTCCTCTCTGTGCTCCTCCACTCCACTCTCCTGGTGACTCTGTTGCCTGACATGAGTATTAGTCTTTCCCTCATTGTCCTGATATAACGTATAGCATCATCTGGTTTATCCGTGGGGAGCAGCGTTCGTTCCGGCAGGGATAAAATCATTTGAAAATGCGTCTGAATTCAAAAAAGAGATAGTATTGGAATTATTTTTATGAGGGCTCAATCTTCTTCATGATCTCATCAAAGAACGCCTGAGCGATCTTCTGATCAGGAGATTCTACGATCACCCTGACAAGGGGTTCGGTCCCTGAAGGGCGGATCAGTGCCCAGCTCTCTTCCCGGTTGATCCGGATCCCATCGGTCCG
>MVZQ01000209.1 GCA_002068435.1 Euryarchaeota archaeon ADurb.BinA087
AAAACCACTGGTGAGAGAAGCGGATGGTTCCCAGGGTGACCTTTTCCCTAGCGAGGCACGATTGCGAAATCTCACTTATGCTGCACCCATCATGCTCGAGTTGACCCTTGTGCAGGGTGAGGAACGGCAGGAGCCGGTAATAACTACGATCGGCCAACTTCCAATCATGGTTGGATCTGCATCCTGTAATCTTTATGGAATGAGTGAAACAGAGCGGATTTCACACGGTGAAGATCCGTTTGATCCCGGCGGCTATTTTATTGTTAACGGAACTGAGCGGGTCCTGATGACGCTTGAGGATCTTGCGTCAAACAAGATCATGACGGAATTCACTGAGCGCTATAACGAACGCATTTACGTTGCAAAGGTGTTTTCCCAGTTCAGGGGTTATCGTGCCCTTGTCGTGGTCGAAAGGAACAGGAAAAACCTGCTTGAGGTTTCATTTCCATCGGTTGCCGGGCATCTCAGGTTTGTGGACCTGATGCGTTCACTCGGGCTTGTCAGCGATCACGAGATCGTGAATGCTGTTTCTACCGATGAGGATATCCTCACCTTCATGATGCAGAACCTTGAAGAGAGCGAATGCGACAGTCTCGAGGGGGGTATCATGTATGTCGGCAAGAAGCTTGCCCCTAACCAGACAAGAGATTACCAGAGGAAACGGGCAGAATTTGTCCTTGACAACTACCTCCTCCCGCATCTCAATTACCTGATGCCGGTCACCCTGAAAGAAGGTGATGAAGGCTATCAGGAAGCTGTTGCGGAAGTGAGACTGGCAAAGGCCCATTTCCTTGGGAGAATGGCAGAGGCCTGTTTCGATCTTGTCCTTTCCAAGAGACGGATTGATGACAAAGATCATTACTCAAACAAGCGGCTGAAGCTTGCAGGAGATCTCATGGAAGATCTCTTCAGGATCTCCCTGAACCGCCTCACACGTGATATCAAATACCAGCTTGAGCGGGCAAGTATGCGTCACCGCGATCTCTCTATCGGGACAGCAGTGAGAGCAGATGTATTAACCGAGCGACTGCTCCATCCTCTCGCAACAGGAAACTGGGTTGGGGGAAGAACAGGCGTATCGCAGCTGCTGGATCGAATCGACCACATGAGCGTTCTCTCCCACCTTCGCCGGGTTATATCTCCACTCTCACGGTCGCAGCCTCACTTTGAGGCGCGAGATCTCCATCCTACTCAGTGGGGAAGGATTTGTCCGAGCGAAACTCCGGAAGGACCCAACTGCGGGCTTGTCAAGAACTTTGCCCAGATGGTAGAAATCAGTCGTGGTGTTCCGGATGAGGATGAAGTGATACGCATGCTCTACACTATGGGTGTTGAGCATATCAGGGGTGATGTACCATGAAAAAGGCACGAGTCTTTGTTGATGGAGCTCTTATCGGTCTTATCGACGATCCGAGGACATTTGTCACACAGATCAGGAACATGCGACGACAGGGCGCCATATCAACTGAAGTAAACATCTCCCACAAAGAATTCAATAACGATGTAGTGATCCATACTGATCGGGGGAGGGCAAGACGCCCTCTCATCGTACTCCAGAATGGAAAACCTCTGATGAGTGCAGATGAGATAGAGAAACTCAGTCGAAAGGAGATCGACTTCTATTACTTCATACGGAAAGGAATGATAGAGTTGATCGATGCCGAGGAAGAGGAAGATCTCTTTGTCGCCATGAATCCCGAGCAGATCACGCCAGAGCACACTCATCTTGAGATCGATCCCTCCCTCATACTTGGAATCGGTGCTGCCCATGTACCATTCCCAGAGCACAATGCAAGCCCTCGTGTCACAATGGGTGCGGGGATGGTGAAGCAAGCCCTGGGCTTTGGTACATCAAACATGAAGCTCAGGCCAGATACCCGGGGTCATCTGCTACATTATGTCCAGAGGCCCATTGTCCACACCCAGACCTCTGATCTGATCGGATCGGATGATCGTCCAGGCGGACAGAACTTCGTTGTTGCGATCCTTAGTTTTGAAGGATACAATATCGAAGATGCCCTGATCTTCAACAAAGCC
>MVZQ01000210.1 GCA_002068435.1 Euryarchaeota archaeon ADurb.BinA087
CCGGTTTCTTTCAGAACTCGAACGGAGAAAGGAGCTCGATCTCCGCATATCGGGCAGGACACTGTTTTATGCCGCGATTCTTCTCCGTATGAAATCTGAATACCTTGACCTTTCCGGGGACACAGAAGATGAGGAGGTGCCTGATGACGATGATGGATTCGGTATTGAAGACGATTTCCCGGAAGGGGCAGGGGGGCCGATCGAGCAGCTCGAGAGAGAGATCAGGCGGCGGCTTGACAGGAAAAATCTCCGGAAACGTCCGGTCACCCTCTTTGAGCTGATCCTTGAGCTGAAGAATGCAGAGAAAGAGCAGCGGCGGCGTCAGCGGTTCCGGTCGTCCTTCTCGATGGATGTGATCGATGTTGAAGAGGTGGTCGGGATCGCGCATGAGGAGGGGTATCTGGAAGCGGCGACTACGGTACTGTGCCAGTGCGAGGAGACGATCACCATGAACGGCGTGGTTACTCTCCATGAACTGGCCGCGCTTCTGGGGAAACGAATCTATGATGTCTACATACCCCTCCTCTTTCTGATGTCGGAAGGAAAACTCACCCTCTGGCAGGAGGAGTTTTTCGGAGAGATCATGGTGAGCGCCTGCCGCGCAGAGTGATGAAAAACAGTCCAGTGATGGTTCTTCGTCATCATTTTCCCCAAAATCTGCGCGAATCCCTTGCCCATGATAAAAATTTTTTCCCTGCCTGTATGGCTTCGACCAGAATTTTCTCACGAGATCCGTGAAAAGGGCGAACTCTTTTTATACCAGTCATGATTACATGATATGGTTCCAATGCACTGGAATTACGGCGATCCGGCCGGCATTCCGGGAGCATGACGCGAACGTTGATCCCCGTGAGGATGGGGAACAAGGTTCATATAGCATCAAAAACAACGTGTATATCCTCAAGTTACGATGATGAACCGGACCCTGCTGCGAGAACATCTCCGGTTCTGATACGCTGAAAGGGTCGATGAAGGCCGGCTCACAGTGGCCTTATGAACGTCCCCCGATGCGATCGGATTCTCATGTCAGGAATCCCCATGACCATGATGCTTTGCACAGCAAAGTCGCAATGGTTATATACCGATAATGCGTATGATAATACCCTCTGTGATGGAGAGCCAAATACGCCGGCGCCGCCGGCCTTGGTTCTGACGTTGGTACTGGCAATGCGGAAATTTGTTTGGTAACCGCTAATTCCTCGAAATTTTCAGTAATGTGTGCTTTAAACTTGAATTCTGGTTGATCCTGCCAGAGGCCACTGCTATCGGGGTTCGATTAAGCCATGCGAGTCGAGAGGTGCAAGACCTCGGCGCACTGCTCAGTAACACGTGGACAACCTACCCTGAGGAGGGGGATAACCCCGGAAAACTGGGGATAATACCCCATAGATTAGGGTGGCTGGAATGCCCCCTAGTTCAAAGGTCCGCCGCCTCAGGATGGGTCTGCGGCCGATTAGGTTGTTGTTGGGGTAACGGCCCAACAAGCCTTTGATCGGTACGGGTTGTGGGAGCAAGAGCCCGGAGATGGATTCTGAGACACGAATCCAGGCCCTACGGGGCGCAGCAGGCGCGAAAACTTTACCATGCGGGCAACCGTGATAAGGAAACCCCGAGTGCCAGCACAGGCTGGCTGTCCGCCAGTTTAAATAACTGGTGAAGAAAGGGCCGGGCAAGACCGGTGCCAGCCGCCGCGGTAATACCGGCGGCTCGAGTGGTGGCCACTATTACTGGGCTTAAAGCGTCCGTAGCTTGGTTGTTAAGTCTCCTGGGAAATCCATCGGCTCAACCGATGGGCGTTCAGGAGATACTGGCAACCTAGGGACCGGGAGAGGTGAGAGGTACTCCAGGGGTAGGAGTGAAATCCTGTAATCCTTGGGGGACCACCTGTGGCGAAGGCGTCTCACTAGAACGGCTCCGACAGTGAGGGACGAAAGCTGGGGGAGCAAACCGGATTAGATACCCGGGTAGTCCCAGCTGTAAACGATGCG
>MVZQ01000211.1 GCA_002068435.1 Euryarchaeota archaeon ADurb.BinA087
GAGTGTAATCTATTGTAGGGGCTTGGATTAGCCCGGTCTTGCTGTCGACGACCCTGAGTTTCTCCTCCAGTCTCTCCTTCATCCACCCATCAAAATCCTGCACGATCCGGGTCGTGCCCTTGCCAGTCAGAAGCCAATTTACATTCACTTCAGACTCGGATAACTTGAGCAGGAGTTCGGGGTCCGGGTAGCGTTCTCCGGCCTTATATCTCGATAACGAGGCGGCTGAGATGCCATATTGTTTGGCGAACTGATAGTTTTTTAACTTCATACTCTTCATCAGCATAGCCAATCGTTGTCCAACCTCTGGGGCTGTCATGATGCCTCCATTGTTCAATTTGCCATTGACATATTTCCAAACGGATTTATAGTGAACTCAGAACATCAATATATAGCCGTATAGTTGTGTCAATGATTATTTTCGGAGGGTATCTATCTCAATGGCATTCGTGCCATCGGGTTTGGCATCCTTCAGAAAAGTGCCGGAAATATCCGCCGGACTGCAGAAAGGACTTCCCAAGATATTGGATGCAAGGAAGTTAGCACCCTGTTAAAACTAACCAGAGAGGTGAAAATGACCGCGAAACAGTGTGAAAAATCGAGCTGCGAAGCCTGCCGGGTGCAGAATGTCCAAGTCCAACCATATCCATCCGGACTTGGACAAAACAGCTTCCAGCTCTCACTGCGCATAGCTTCCGGGCACAATATCCATTCTTTGTGCGAAATTGTGTCCAAGTGCTACGGAAAATGTCCAAGTCCATGTCCAAGTCTAGGCGAATGTCCAAGTCCAAATCCGGCACCTACAATTTGTCCAAGTCCAATTACGGGTAATCGGATATCATGGGAAGGATATGAAATGGAGAGAGATTTTACGCTGATCTGGCTGCCCCTTGTGCGGGTGGCCGAACTGACGGGCAGATCGGTAAAGACGATCCGCAGGCTGGTGAAAGAAGGAAAGCTGCCTGCGGTTAAAAGACTGGTGCCCAGTGGGAAGAGCCATACCACCAAGACCTTTGTCCTGGCGGCAGGGGAGCTTCTCGATCTGGAGATAGCCGACTGCAAGAGCAAGAACCAGCAGGGAGTCTGCCTGGATAGGGAGCTGATGAACCTGGACTCCGATAAACGGGACTGCCTGTTTATCACAGCATACATCAAAGCAGGAAACAAGGAGGAATGATGGAAACACTGGAAGAGATCATCGGCCAGTATGACAGGGCGGAGTATGACGCGGACTGCCAGAGGATAGCGGAGCTGATCAAGTCCGGAGTCCCGATCAAGTTCATGAAGTATGCCCCTGGATCAGATAAAACTATCCAAACGGAGCTAAAAGCGAAGGTGGTGGGCAGAGTCAAGCCTGCTCCAGTCGAAAAGGTACAGGAAGCGTCATCTGCAACTGAGACCGGCTCTCCTATATATAAGGAAGGGGAACCACAGGCTATCGAACCGGTAACGGTCACGGAGCAGATCGAAGCCTCCAGCTTGAATCTGGAGCCGGAGAGCAAGGAGCTGCTCAGCTGCATGGACGAGGCTCAACTCCATTCCCAGTTCTGCGAGACGGTATTAAGCCGCCTGGCAGAGACCGAAGCCAAGTTAGAAGAGTGGAAGCTGATTACCAGGGAATACAATGCAGGGCTCCTGGTGCCCGAGTTGAAAGCGCTCAAAGGTATCCGCCGGGAACGCACTCTGAGGTTATGGGTGGAGAAGTACACCGAAAGCGACCGGGATATGTTCGCCTTGATCCACAAGGGCAAGAACCGAGTCCGGGGCCGCAAGGTTACCTATCTGGAACAGCACTTCCTGATGAAGCTGCTGCTCTCACCCCAGAAGATCAAGATCGGCTCCGCCATCGTGACCCTCAAGAGCTATGCCAGGTTAGGTTCTCTGGAATCTCCCAGTTCAATACCGACCCTGAGACGCTGGTGCGAAGACTACATGCGGAACAATCCTGCCGTCTGGACTCAG
>MVZQ01000212.1 GCA_002068435.1 Euryarchaeota archaeon ADurb.BinA087
CATCTGTGCCATGTTCTGCCCCGATGCGGCAATCAGCGAGGACCTTGTGGTTGATCTCGATTTCTGCAAGGGATGCGGTATCTGTGCACACGAATGCCCCAAGAAAGCAATATCAATGGAACGGGAAGAGAAATAAACGCGGCTGTAATTTTCTATCTCTCTTTTTTATCAGACATTCTGTGTGCCCGCGCTGATTGAACTGTTTTCTATAGTCTTGGAGCAGGTATTGGCCATCTGACCCACCCGATTTCTCGAGACCCGGAACTATCCGGGAACGAATCATGAACGTTCCTCGATAGAGAGTGGTGTTATATGATCCAGTTCAAAACTTGGGAGATGTGATCAGGAGGGCACTTGATCTTCACTGGAATTATCATAGTCAACAGGTGTTCATGATGTGAACTGAACGACAGGAAGACGATCAGTCTCCTCCTTCAATGGGACATTTGGCCACATACTCCAGGTCGAACTTGTAGAAATGGGTGAATCCGCAGTTCCTGCACCGGGCGGTGAAGTGGTTGCAACCGATAGCCAGATCGTGGGGACCGGTGGTCCGGCAATTACGGCAGGATGCATCGGACACGATGTTCCAGAGGTCATAGCACCCGATCCTGGTAAAACTTCCCTCCTTTGTAACCTCCTCCCGCCGCGGGATAAAGATCCGGGTGGCACCACAGTTTTCACAGATTACCTGGGACTGGTAAGGGACTGCCTTTATAATCTGGTCTGCCTCCTTGTGGCAATGGTAGCAGGTCGTCCGGTACCTGGTGAAAATGAACCGGTCCGTCATGCATGATCATTTCCATGGTGGCTATAAGAAAGTAGTCCCCAGGAGAATTGCGACTTTTAGGAGCACCGGGTGTCGGAAATTCCCAAAATAATGTTCGAGAAAATAGGGATTTTTCAGGGGAATAGGTGAGATTGATGGGATTAATAGTCTCCCATGCCGCCCATGCCACCCATGCCACCCATGCCACCCATGCCTTCCATGCCGCCCGGGGGTCCCTGGGGGGCTGCTGACTTGGATGCGGCGATGACGTCATCGATGCGGAGGATCATCACTGCCGCTTCTGCGGCACTTGATATGGCCTGTGTCTTGACACGGAGCGGTTCAACGACACCTGACTTGAGCATATCCTCGGCTTTTCCGTCGAATACGTTCAAGCCTACGGTCTTCTTGCCCTTCTCATGAGCTGCGCGAAGCTCGACGAGCATGTCAATCGGATCGAGACCTGCATTCTCAGCTAGGGTCCGTGGGATGATTTCGAGCGCGTTTGCAAATGCCTCGATGGCAAGCTGTGCACGACCTCCGACCGTTGCGGCATATTCGCGGAGACGGAGCGAGAGTTCGATCTCCGGGGATCCCCCACCAGCGACCAGCTTCTTGTCCTCGAATACGACTCCGACCACACGGAGGGCATCCTCGACCGCACGCTCAATCTCATCGACGACATGCTCGGTCCCGCCACGGACAATGAGGGAGACGGCCTTCGGATTCTTGCATTCGACAACAAAGATCATCTCCTCGCCGGACACCTTCTTCTCCTCGACAAGCCCGGCATATCCAAGCTCGTCCTTGGAAATGGCATCGATGCTTGAGACCAGGTTACCACCCGTTGCACGGGCAAGTTTTTCCATGTCGCTCTTCTTGACACGCCTGGTTGCAAAGATACCGGCCTTTGCCAGGTAGTGCTGGGCGATATCGTCAATCCCTTTCTGGCAGAAGAGGACGTTTGCTCCGGATGCGACGATCTTGTCGACTATGTTCTTGATCATCCGCTCCTCTTCATCAAGGAAGGCCTGGAGCTGATCAGGGCTTGTGATATTGATCTCGGCATCGACCTCGGTCTTCTTGAACTCGACTGCGGCATTCAGGAGGAGAATCTTTGCGTTCTTCACCTTTTTCGGCATTGCCGGGTGGACCCGTTCCTTGTCGATGAGTACTCCCTCAACGATCTCA
>MVZQ01000213.1 GCA_002068435.1 Euryarchaeota archaeon ADurb.BinA087
CGTCAGCACGCACATGGCATGGGTACCCGCGATCTGAGAGATGTTCCCGATGAGGGCTGCCCGCTTGACCACCTTGTCGGTGGTGCCATAGCCGGTAAGAATCGTATGATCAGAAAATTCGATCATTGCCTGGAAGGGTGCCCGGTGCATCGCATGGAGCGTGATGCCTAACCTCTGAAGGAAACTCATCGGTATCTCCGCAATCCCCTGCTCAGGTTCATCCCTGAAGTGGGACTCGTACTTCAGCAGATCGATTGATCTGACCAGGGCGGCATCAAAGATCTCTTCAATCCGGAGTGCGATGTCGAGCGTGGTCCCCATACCGCCCTCGTACTTGCTGATCGCCCTCCGGGAAACACCGAGCAGATTGCCAAGATCGCCAAGGGACAAGTTCCTTTTCTCCCGCTGCTCACGAAGCACCTCGCCATTGATGTTTACGTAGAGGCCTCCAGGAGAGGCATACACCAAGGGAGGATTGTCTTCTACAAAAGCATCGTAGAGGGTGGCAACGCTGACTGCATAGATGCCATACCGGACGTAGACGGCTCCCCGCTCGAGCTCCGCGTCACGGGCCCGCTCGCCAATAATCAGGGGAGATCCCCTGAGTGAACGTGCGATGTGATCGAGATCCCGTGCCGTCTCCTCGCTCACGCTGTCGATATGGGAGACCACCTTGATGACGAGGAGGATCTCCTTCTTTCCCGTAATAAGGTCGAAACTCCGCGGCCGCATAGAGAATCGTTCCGTCACCCGGAACCCGGCCATGAGCAGTACCGACACTACCATCTGGAGAAGGCGATCCTGGGACATTTCCGTTACGAATGGATATAGCAGGGCAGGTTATTAATAGTAGTGCATACATGCGAATCGGAATCGACGACACAGATTCGCCGGCCGGGATGTGCACCACCTACCTCGGGGCCTTGCTTGCCGGCAGGCTCTCCGATTCGGGAATGACCGTGAGAGAAACCTACCTCATCAGACTGAATCCCAATGTGATCCATAAGACAAGAGGGAATGCAGCGATCTGCATCGATGTCATAGGGGATATCAGCACAGCGTTTTCCATGGCCTGCGATATTGTTGAAGAACTGGCAGATTTCTCATGCGAAGAGACCAATCCGGGGGTTGTGGTTTCAGATAGTGCGCTTCCTGCTGAATTCTATAGAAGAGCGGTCAGTGGTTTCTGCGAGATCAGCGAAGCAGTTGCTCTGCTTAAGGAAGCGGAAGCGCTCTTCAGGGGATACAAGAACGGGCGTGGTCTTATTGGCGCGACAGCGGCAGTCTCAAGCGTCCTGGAAGACACCACATCTGAGATTCTTGTTTACCGCAGACCCGAATGCCAGGGATCTCCACGGAAGGTCGACCGCAAGAGCCTCTTTCTCGCTGATCGTGAGACATATCCCTGCACCTGGGATACCGTTGACAGAGAGAATAATAGTGTGGTCTGTGTTCCCCATACCCCTGATCCGGTACTCTTTGGAATAAGGGGGGTGTCTGGTGAATGGGTGCTCCGTGCACGAAGGATGGTGGTATCAGAAACTCCTGAGAGGGAGCAGATCTTTACCACCAACCAGGGCAGCGATGCTCACCTGATAGCGGGGTCTCCTGGTGCACTGGAACACGGGAGATCCTACCTTGTCCGGGGAACGGTCGCCACGGCCCCAGTGACCCGGAGTGGCGGGCATGTATCGTTCTATCTTTCAGAAGGCGGCTTTTCCGTCCGGTGCATGGCATATGAACCCACGAAGGGATTCCGCGATATCATACGGATGCTCATAGCAGGGGACGAGGTGGTGGTTGTGGGGAGTTACAAGGGGGGCAGCATCAACCTAGAAAAGATCGGGGTGATGTCCACTGTTCCCGGGATAGAACCGAAGGCGCCATTCTGTTCTTCCTGCAGGAAGCGAATGACCAGTGCCGGGAAAGGGAAAGGATACAAGTGCAGGAT
>MVZQ01000214.1 GCA_002068435.1 Euryarchaeota archaeon ADurb.BinA087
GGGTCGTGGCACTTGATGGTGGCCGAGTACCGCTCACCCTCGCTGTCGTTCACCGGGTCGCCACCCATTGCGGTGGCCATCTCGGTATCACCGAGGATCTCGGACTTCACTGTGTTGAAGCCGGCAACGGTCCCTGCCCGTGCGGTGATGGTCCCCACGGTATTCGCTTCATCATCCTCGTAGAGGATCCGGGCGGTATATCCTTCCCTGGTCTTCTCCATCGCGGGCATCTGCCCGCTGGAGGTCTCATACGCGGTACACCCAAACGGGTTGGTGGTCAGGACTGCCTGCACGATAGTGTTGAAGGCAGCCACGTCAGCGATCGGGGTAGTGAGTGCCCTGACGGCCGACTTGACATTGGTCTGCTGGACGAAATCTCCCATGCTGATACTCCTGTCTACGGATTTCCCGGGATCTCGGATAGACGTGAGTATATAAAGAAGAAAGGAGTATATGGGCGTGACTGTATCAAGCGGGCGGAATGCAAATCCACACGATAATTAATGAGAAATAATAATTCGGAAAAAAATATGAAGAGATTCGGAATGCGTATCTTTTAAGATAATTCACTTTCAATTCCCCTGGTTCATGCCTATATGACACCTTGCTGAGACTGATCAATCACGATGAAGAAATATCTTTACTCCGATGAAACGCTCTTTCGCAACCGTGATTTTTTTGAGATCGATTACATCCCCGAAGAATTCAATTACCGGGAGTCACAGCTGAAGGACATCGCCTTTGCCCTGCAACCAGGTCTCCATGGCAGCCGGCCGCTCAACATGGCCCTCCGAGGTCTCCCGGGAACCGGAAAGACCACAGCTGTTCGAAGGATTTTTTCTGAAGTCGAGGAAACGACCCGTCGCATGGTACCAGTCTATGTGAACTGCCAGACCGAACACACCAAGTTTGCGGTCTTCGCGAAGATCTACGGAAAGTTGCATGGCCATCAACCACCTCCGACCGGGACACCGGTACGGAAGCTTATCTACGATGTCGGGAAGACTCTCTCCGAGAAAGGGATGGTGCTCTCGGTCTGCCTGGATGATGCCAACTACCTCCTTGTCAACAAGGCCTTGAATGAAATTCTCTATACTATCCTACGACTCTACGAAGAGTTTCCCAACGCCAGGACCGGGGTCCTCCTCCCGATGAGCAGCATGGATGTCCAACTTCCCCAGGAACTCGACCCTTGTGTGCTGTCAGTCCTTCAGCTCAAGGAAGTTTACTTCGCTCCGTATACAGAGGAGGAGATATCCGAGATCCTGAAGGACCGGATCCGGAAAGGCCTCTACCCTAACGTTGTGCCGGAGTCAATGTTCGACCTGATCATCGAACAGACGATGCGGTGTGGGGACCTCCGTGTTGGGCTGGACCTGGTGAAGCAGAGTGCCTTGACTGCCGAGCGGGCAGGACGGACGGCTATCTTGGAAGAGGATGTCCTTGAGGCTTATGAAATCTCAAAATACGTTCATCTCTCTGCGTCAGTCCGCGCTCTTTCAACCGATGAAAAGTCCCTGCTCTACCAGATCGCAGACATGGCTATTGATAATCATTCATACCTGACATCCGGTGCGGTCTACGAATCGGCGACAACGAAGATGAAGATGAGTTATACCGGGTTCTATGAGAAACTCCGGAAGTTCGACCAGATGCGGTTGGTGGAGCTTTCTCACCTGAACCAAAGGGGAAGAACGAGGGAGATAGCATTACGGTATGACCCAGAGAAGGTGAAGGAAGTGTGCGGGTGAATAACTTATCTCCACTTTCACTTCCCATCGGTACAACTAAAAACACTGGAATCAATATCTTTGGAATAATAAGAAAGAACAAAGGAACCATCGTATGGTTGAATCGTCTGCAAAACCCTTTTTAAAATGGGCTGGTGGCAAAACTCAACTCCTAGAAGAGTTCACAAAACGTATCCCTCCCGAGCTCAAAGAAGGGAAA
>MVZQ01000215.1 GCA_002068435.1 Euryarchaeota archaeon ADurb.BinA087
AGACTGGACCAGGCTGATGACCCGTGACCGTCTGCTGCCCCTGGGAATGCTGCGTGAGAATATCAGGGCTGTTAAAAGGGCTGATGCGGTGATAGTTGCAAAAACTCCCGTGGCGGCCTCTCCCTCTGCCAGAGAGGAGATCAGGAGAGAGTTGATGGCAGCAGGTGCATGCGGGACAATCTTCTTCACTTCACTCGCATACGGGCAACCCCTCCACCTCTACAGCAATAGTACCGGTGAAATCCGGCAAACCACCTCCGTCCTGCTTGTGACCGGGATAGCTAACCCGGCGCCACTGAAAGAGCACCTTGAGAGCATTGCAGGTCAGGTCACCGGTATTGCCTTCCCTGATCACCACGCTTACACACCGGCTGATATCGGCAGAATAATCTCAGCATTTGATTCATTGAGCAGTCCGGATAAATTAATTGTCACTACTGCCAAGGATGGCGTCAGGTTAAAAGAAATCACTAATATTGCAGACCATGCCAGGCAGGCGTTGTATTACCTGCCCGTCAGGGTACAATTCATTGAAGATGAAAAACTATTTTTAAATAAAGTTTACTCTTATGCTGGAAAAGATTATTAAAACTTCTGAGTTCCTGGTTTCAAGAGGGATGAAGGATCCTGATGCCGGAATTGTTTTAGGAACAGGATTGGGCGGTCTGACGGCAGAGATTGACATCCAGGTTGAAATCCCCTATGAGGATATTCCTGATTTTCCCGTTTCTACGGTCAAGGGCCATGCCGGCAAGCTCATCTATGGCGATTTCGGCGGTAAAAAGGTGGTTGCCATGAAGGGCCGTTTCCACTATTACGAGGGATACGGCTCCGAACAGGTCACATTCCCCATCAGGGTCATGAAGGAACTGGGAATCAGGGCGCTCTTCCTCTCCAATGCAGCAGGAGGAGTCAACCCTGGCTTCAGGATTGGCGATATCATGATAATAGATGATCATATATGCCTTGTTGACAATCCCCTTATCGGCCCCAACGATGACCGCATCGGCCCCCGTTTCCCGGATATGAGCCAGCCATATGACAAAAAGCTGATAGAGAAGGCTATTACAATTGCTGCAGAGCTGAATATACCTGTCAGCAGGGGAGTCTATCTCTCAACCACAGGCCCCACCTTTGAGACTCCTGCCGAATACAGGTTCTTCCGGATCATCGGAGCAGATGCAGTTGGTATGTCAACAGTGCCGGAGGTGATCACTGCAAGGCACATGAATCTTCCTGTTTTTGCCGTCAGCATCATCACCGACCTGGGCGTTGAAGGAAAGATCGAATACACAACCCATGAATCGGTCCAGGCAGCAGCAGAACACAGCGAAGAGAAGATGACGAAGATCATGAAGGAGCTCATCGCAGCCCTCTGATCGGCAAATAAGTCATTGATTATATTATTGTTACCTGTAAAGCAGGGCACATACCTTTTTCCACCGGCGCGATGAACCGGCGGTATTGAATGATTCGGCAATTATCATGTATAAACCTGCCGGCAGCCTGGCACCACTGTCTGACACCCCGTCCCAAACGAACCGTGCTCCTGCATCAGCAGTGACCCTCTTTGCCAGCTGCCTCACCGGATAACCCCGGTCATTGAATACCGTCACTGTAATGACATTCCCCTTCCCTCCCGGGAAAACACCCACTGAGATCACATCCTCATATCCGTCGCCGTCAGGCGAAATCCTGCCTGATGAGAGGGAGAGACCGCCGGTTTCATCAGCATCACCGGCTAAAACTGAATTTGACGCTCCCGGTGTGCCGAAACCACATACCCCGGAGGCTGAATGCCAATTAGACGCAACATCAGATGGCAGGCCGGATGAGACTTTCTCCAGCGCCACCCCTTTGGTCCCCGAAAGAAAGATCATATGCATATCGGGAGTGTAGCTGACCCGGTCGATGACGTTGAGGCTTCTGTCATAGAGCAGC
>MVZQ01000216.1 GCA_002068435.1 Euryarchaeota archaeon ADurb.BinA087
CGTTCGATGGAGCCCAGTGCCGGATGTGAAAGACATCCCTGGAAAACGAGAAATCCTCTTCCGCTGCAGTCAAGGGCTACTGTGGCAAGTGATTCATCCATGGGAACGATGGCATGAGCAAACCTTCTGATACCCCGACCATCTCCAATCGTCTTTTTGATCGCCTCTCCAAGGACCAGTCCGACATCCTCTACCGTGTGATGGGAATCTACCTCAAGGTCTCCGGCAGCCGTGCATTCGAGGTCTAACCTGCCATGGCGGGCCATTGCCTCCAGCATATGATCCAGGAACGGCAGGCCGGTTCCTGCCCGGACCTTTCCTGAACCATCCAGATCAAGTACTATATTGATACTCGTCTCCTTTGTCCTGCGTGATACCTCAGTCCTCCTCATCGGCAACCTCCAGGGCTTCGCTCAGGGAGAGCATCCCCGAATAGAGCGCTGAGCCCAATACTACTCCATATGCCCCAATCTCCTTTAATACTCTCACATCGTTACTGCTTGAGATGCCACCTGCCACAACTACCGGTATCCCGACCGATTCGATGAGACGTCTGACCGGTGGGATCCTTATGCCACGCTGGAGTCCTTCGACATCAACATTGGTATAGAGAAGTGTTCCGGCACCCTTCTCCTCAAAAATGTGTGCCCACCTGATATAATCGCCTTCAGTACGGTCCCAGCCCTCGACAGTGATCAATCCTCCGCGGGCATCGACTCCGGCGATAATCCTGTCATGACCATAATGATCAGCAAGGTCAGTAAGAACACCGGGATCTTTTACCGCCAGTGTCCCGATGATAACGCGGTCAACTCCTGCATCGAGCCACCCAGCCGCGTCCTCAAATGAACGAATGCCACCCCCCAGCTGGATCGTCACCCCGGTATCCCGAATAATCTCCCTGATCAGAGGAAGGTTTGCGGCAGAGTTGCCAAATGCCCCATCAAGATTTACAACATGGAGCTGACGGGCGCCAGCATTGATCCATCGCAGGGCACATTCGATTGGCCGGCCAAAAGAGGTAGCGGTGTCCCTTCTCCCTTGCACGAGCTGGACACACCTGCCCGAGAGGATGTCAACAGCAGGAAAGATCTTCATATCAGCGAATCATCCGCTCGATTGACATGACCAGGATATCCCTTGCACCCGCCCGTTTCAGACGGTTGATTAGGCGATATACCCGGTCCTCGCTCACAACTGCATGAACAGCAACAAGATCGTCAGATGAAGCAACCTCCATGACCGTCGGGCCGGAGAGACCGGGAAGCACATTGGTAATTTCATCGAGACAGGAACGTTTTGCATTCATCATCAGGTAGCACTGCCCCCGCGCCCTGACGACGCTCTCAAGGGCAAGCACCACTTCGTCGATCTTTTCAGACTTGGACACCATCGAATCGCGGTTTCCTATAAGGATGGTACTGGTGTCAAGCACCTTCCGGATAACACGCAGCCGGTTGGACCTGAGGGTGTCTCCGGAGCTTGAGAGGTCAAGGATGGCATCTGCAATACCAAGGTAAGGCGTCACTTCACAGGCACCACCGACAGGGACTACAGTGATGGGAATCTTCTCGCCCCTGAAGAGATCTTCGGTGATTACAGGGAATTCTGTGGCGATTTTTCTCCCGGCAAGGTCTTCAATCTTCCTCGCATGATCCTCCTCTTTTACTGCGACCACAAGGGTGGCATTCCCGAATCGCAGGTCCAGCAGCTCATCGACCTCAGCCTGTCTTTCGCACACCATGTCCCTTCCGGTAATTCCAAGGTCTGCAGCACCGTTTGCAACGTATTCGGGGATATCAATGGGACGCGCAAAAAGCACCTCGATGTGTGGATCAGGTGTCCTCGATATCAGCTTCCGTTCTTCCCTGTCGAGCAGGTGGAGACCACTCTTCTCCATAAGGTCCATTACCGGCGCGGCTATCCGTCCTTTGTT
>MVZQ01000217.1 GCA_002068435.1 Euryarchaeota archaeon ADurb.BinA087
GTTAGAAAAGCTCTGGTAACGATATACTATGGGTTTTCATATGAGCTTCAGGATACTGGTCAGCGATCCGCTGGCTGAAGATGGTTTGGAGCTGCTCAGATCGGAGTTCCAGGTTGACGTTAAAACCGATCTCCCGGAAGAGGAGCTTATCAAAATTATCGGGGATTATGATGCGCTTCTCGTCCGCAGCGGTACTGAGGTCACTGCAAAAGTGATCGAAGCAGGAAAAAAGCTCCGGTTTATCGGGAGGGCAGGGGCCGGGGTCGATAATATCGATATGGATGCTG
Source organism: Euryarchaeota archaeon ADurb.BinA087 (assembly GCA_002068435.1). Classification (GTDB taxonomy): domain Archaea; phylum Halobacteriota; class Methanomicrobia; order Methanomicrobiales; family Methanospirillaceae; genus UBA9949. Next base: position 288 of record MVZQ01000217.1, read on the forward strand.
CGACCCGGCGTGGAATTATTGTCGCAAATGCCCCCGAGGGCAATACCCTTGCTGCAACCGAACACACGATGGCCATGATGTTATCCCTGGCACGGAATATCCCCCAGGCAAATGCATCCCTGAAGAAGAAGGAGTGGAAGCGCTCGAAGTTCATGGGGGTGGAACTGAATGAGAAGACGCTCGGGATAGTCGGGCTTGGCAGGATCGGGCGCGAGATAGCAAAGAGGGCCAATGCCATGGGAATGCACTGTCTGGGATATGATCCGTTTATCAGCAAAGAGCGGGCTGTCCAGCTGGGTGTCGAGTCTGCGTCTCTTGATGAGCTCTTCAGGGCCTCGGATTTCATTACGGTGCATACCCCCCTCATCAAGGAGACCCGGCACATCATCAATGCAAAGAGCATTGTCACGATGAAGGATGGCGTCAGGATCATCAATTGTGCCCGCGGGGGCATCATCGATGAGAAGGCACTGTATGATGCGGTGAAGTCCGGTAAAGTGGCAGGTGCAGCACTTGATGTTTTCGAAGAGGAGCCCCCTCTCAACTCCGCGCTTCTCACCCTTGACCAGGTCATCACGACCCCTCATCTTGGTGCAAGCACCGTCGAAGCCCAGACCAATGTTGCTGTCTCGATCGCAAAGCAGTGCAGTGCCGTCCTGAAAGGAGGTTCAGCAAAGTATATTGTCAACGCACCAATCGTCCCTGCTGAGGTCGCTGATACCATCGAACCGTTTGCCGCCCTGGCAGAGAAGATGGCACGGTTCCTCATGCAGCTGGTGGATGGACGGGTGGAGCGGGTGGAGTTCACCTACAGCGGGGAACTCTCCCAGCTGGGAACCAATACACGGTTCGTAACAAGGATGGCGCTCAAAGGGCTTCTCGATCCAATTCTCCAGGTCCCTGTCAATATCGTGAACGCCGAGTTTATCGCAAAGGAGCGGGGAATCAGCTACGCGGAGACCACCACCCCAGAATCCGGTGGATTCAAAAGCCTCGTGACCATTAAAGTCAAGACCGATATGATGGAAGAGACGATGAGCGGTACGGTTTTTTTCAAGGGAAGGAGCCGGATCGTTTCTATCGGCGGGTACACTATGGACATGATCCCCGAGGGATATGTCATTGTATCCCGTCACCTCGATAAACCCGGGGTGATCGGCAGGGCATCGACCATTCTCGGCAAGGCCAATATCAACATTGCCGGAATGCAGGTTGGGAGGATCACTCCTGGTGAAGAAGCAATCATGGTTCTGAACGTGGATGGTGAAGTATCTCCTGAAATCATGGACGAGTTCCGGGCAAAGGTCGGGATTTTTACCGCAAAATTTGCGAAAATCTCGGATAATCTGATCTGAATAACATCATTTTTCTCTCTCTTTGAAAGCGGAAAAAAAGAGACCGTAATGTACCGCAGGCATGTTTATTATTCTCACAGAGAACTGTTCTTTCAGACACGGAAATCAGCCGGTCCATGGGGGGAGGATGGCTGGCTTACAGTCGGTTATTGGAGAAAAAGAGAATAGTTTAATAGTCATGTGACTTATATTAAGAGGCATCTTGCACAGAGCGGGCTCGTGGTCTAGCTGGTTATGACGTCGCCTTGACATGGCGGAGGTCAGGAGTTCGAATCTCCTCGAG
>MVZQ01000218.1 GCA_002068435.1 Euryarchaeota archaeon ADurb.BinA087
TGACCCCCCTCAGATGATCAGGGATCTCCTCGAATCGGTGTATGAACGATCCCTGATGGCCCAGATACGGCATATTCCCCATCATGTGGCAATCATCCAGGACGGAAACAGGAGGTTTGCGACATCACACGGACTTATCAGGAAGGAAGGGCATCGTGCGGGAGCAGATCGCACCGAGAAGGTACTTGAATGGTCCCATGACCTGGGGATACAGCACATCACGCTGTATTCGTTCTCAACCGAGAACCTCTCCCGCGACAGGGAAGAGGTAAAAGACCTGTTTGACCTCTTCAAGGACCGGTTCGATCGTGTGGTGACCGATGAAAGAGTGCATCGGGACCGGATTCGGGTCAGGATGGTCGGGGACAGGGCGCTCCTCCCCGATGATCTCATCTCTGTCATCACCCGGGCAGAAGAGGCAACCCGGGGTTACGATTCGTATTCTCTCAATGTTGCACTGGCCTATGGCGGCAGGAACGAGATTGTGCGGGCAGCACGGGAGATCCTGGGAAAAGTGACCAGTGGCGAATACACTTCGGAACAGATTGATGCCGCGCTGGTGGAGCGGCACCTCTGTGCTGACCATAATCTCCCCCCTGTTGACCTTGTCATCCGTACCGGAAACGAATGCCGCACGTCAAACTTCCTCCCCTGGCTTGCAAACGGCCATGAATCTGCGGTTTATTTCTGCGCCCCCTTCTGGCCACTGTTCAGGAAGATCGATCTTCTCAGGGCGATCCGGGTATATTCGCAACGGCGCGATGCTCTGGCAGGCTGATCAGAATCCTCCTTGCTATTTTCCAAATTTCCTGACTCTTGCCTGGTAATCGCGGAGCGCACGCAGAAAATCAATCTTTCGGAAGAGGGCCCAGTTGACATCTGAAAAGAACAGCTCTGAGTAGACTGACTGCCAGATCAGGAAGTCAGTCAGATGGGAGCCCCCAGTCTTGATCACGAGGTCCGGGGCATAGGGGAAGGCAAGGTATTTTTCAAATGTCTGCTCTGACACTGATTCCGGGGATTCCCCCACTTCGGCCATCTTCTGGATGCATGAGACGATCTCCTCCCTGCCGCTCTTCCCCACCGCTACGCAGACGTCCACACCCTCTCCGAGTGTCTCGGTAGTCTCACCGATATGGAGGTGCAAGCGTGCATGATCCCCCACCTTCCGTATGAGGGGGAGATAGGGCACTATCTGCATGGGATCAGGGGTGCTGATGTGGAACGTGAGCCCATTTATTGCCGGGACAGGAATCCCTCCATCACTAGTAACATTCCGCTTATCTCCTGCAAAATGGCAGTTCACGGACAGGCACCACCTCGTGACGTCATTCAGTTTCCCGGGAGAAGCCTGCAGGTCTGATGCAGTGATCATGAAACAGATATGCCCTGGCAGGACCTCGATTTGACGGAGAAGAATCCATTCGTATATCCGGCGGATCATTCCACCCACTCCAGCAGACTGGCTCCACTCAGGGTATTGAGGATGTCCGGCCCCGTTGCCCATCCCCTCCGGCAGGCAGTAATGCCGTACTCCATATGCAGCAGTTCAGCCTTTTCATGGGCATCGGTACCGATCGCAATCCTGACCCCTTTCTCCACCGCCTCCCGTATATATCCGTCATCGAGATCGATCCGGTACGGAGATGCGTTGCATTCGAGAGCAGTTTCGGTCTCTCTGGCTCTTTCAATCACTCGGCTCATGTCAACCGCATACCCCTGCCTCTTCCCGATGAGCCGTCCGGTCGGGTGCCCGATGATATCCACATGTTCGTGCTCAATGGCAGCGAGGATGCGTCGGGTGATGATATCCTGAGGCTGGGAAAACCCTGAATGAATTGATGCAATCACGATCTCCAGGTCACCAAGGGCCCGATTTGGCAGCCCCAGGGTGCCGTCGGCG
>MVZQ01000219.1 GCA_002068435.1 Euryarchaeota archaeon ADurb.BinA087
CCGGGTCTCGGCATAGTCATGGCACCGGTCCACGTTTCCCGGTTTGGGGAAAGCGCAGACCTCGAGCATCATCGCGAGTTGCGCACGGTCAGCACGCGTCATCGGTTGCCCGTTCATAAAACAACCAGTGCATCAGTTTGTCTGAAAGTTCCCGCTTCTTTCGCATGTACTCGCTGTTGGTCAGGCCTGCCTGCCGTATCGTAAGATCGCGGAACATGCAGGGAGATGAATCTTTGCAGCACCAGGCCAGGCTTCCAAAACAGGTCTGTTTCCCCTCGGCCAGGGGGGTATCTTTGACGTATTCCTGCTTCAGCTTCATGTACTCTTCCCTTGTCACCCCTGCCTTTTCCAGGGTTGGTATAAGGGGGCAGTTCTTGACCGGCATGCAGCAGAACGCGAGGGAACGGAGATCACCACCTCTGCAGAGCTGTTTTGGGGAGTTGTACCAGCCATGCTCATCAGCATACCGGGATATGGCAGCATCGAGGCCTCCAAGCGTCCGCTCATCGGCCTTCCGCGCGAGTGAGACCATGTCTGCACCATGGGAGAGCATCTCTTTCATCCGTTCAAAGGTATGCATGGAGTTGTTGGCGATGATGAAGATGGGGCAGTTGTTCCGCATCTGCCGGATCTTCTGGTATCCAAAGTCCATCAGGTCAACATGAAGGATATCGGCGCCGGCTTTCCAGAGAAGCCGTGCCAGGGCTGCATCGTTGGAATGTATCCCTGCCCGAATCTTCACAGAGACAACGACCCCTTCGGATTTGAGTGTCTGCACGCACCGGATAAGTTCATCAGGGTGATGGAGGTAATATTCACCGACCCCGGCCTGTTTCATCGGCTCCTGGCGGCAGTGAGCATCGATCTCATAGATCACCTCGTCCCCGAGCTGCCGGGCGGCCTCCCCGAACGAGTCAGGGCGGCTCCCCCTCATGTTGACTCCGGTCACAACATCACTCCTGCGGAGCTGCCGGACCTGCTCCGCGATCTCCTTGAGCGGGTCGTCACAGAGGAACTCCTTTCTCCCTTTTGCCGCGATCTCATGGCTGGCAGCGAGCGTCTCTTCATCGATGGAGTATCCCCCCATAAAGGCAGCTCCGACATGCGCCTCCCGCTCGAGCACAAACGTTGCGTCCACGATCCCGGCCATGGATGCTATGGCAAGGGGAGTCTTTACCACCTTACGATTGAGAATGATTCCAAACCTTCGGAAATATTCGTTATTTTCCATATGTAACACGCTGGACAGGTATCAAAATTACACCGAGTGCAGTAGATGATCCATTGTATGGGATTATAAATCGTTTGAATACCTTAAAAATAAACCGGAAGGATTATACAAAAAATGGTATAAAAATCCTTTCTTCCCCCCTCCAGTGCCTGCGGATTCTTGCATTCTGGTGTGTTGTCCGAAATGTTCAGGGGAAAAATTGGCAATTGTTTTACGTCCATCAGTACAACGTATTACCATATGAGTAAGAAGGGCATCCTCCTTGTGGGCCATGGAAGTAAACTCCCGTATAATAAGGAACTTGTCGAAGAGACTGCAGGGCTTATTGCCCGGAGATATCCGGATTTTGTCGTGAAATGCGGATTTATGAACATGAACTCCCCCTCCATCAAGGACTCCATGGATGCGTTCCGGAACGAGCCGATCGAGGTGCTGGTTGTCGTACCGCTGTTCCTTGCCAAGGGGGTGCATATCCTGCAGGATATCCCGGAGATCATAGGGCTTTCGGGCGGGGAGACGAAGGGGCAGTTTGCCATGAACGGAAAGAACATCCCGCTTCTTTATGCTGATCCCATCGGAAGCGATCCGCTCCTTGCTGACCTGATGATAAAGAATGCCGAACGGGTGCTCTCAACCCTGTAATCCTTCATGCGAATTCTTGTCATC
>MVZQ01000220.1 GCA_002068435.1 Euryarchaeota archaeon ADurb.BinA087
GTCAGGTTCTGCCCTTATGGATGGGGCTATGCTTGTGATAGCGGCAAATGAACCCTGCCCACAACCTCAGACAAAGGAACATCTGATGGCGCTCGAACTTGTCGGGATCAAAAGAATAGTGATCGTGCAAAACAAGATTGACGTCGTATCACAGAAAGATGCTCTCAGGCACTACGAGCAGATCAAGGCATTCGTGAAAGGTACCGTTGCAGAAGGATCTCCTATCATCCCAATCTCCGCACAGAAATCGATCAATATCGGGGCAGTGATCGAGGCGCTTGATGCGGTAATTCCGGAGATAGAGCGTGACCCGGGCGCAAACCCTGTCATGCTGATTGCACGCTCCTTCGATATCAATAAACCTGGATCGAACTGGCGTGATGTAAAAGGAGGAGTGATAGGGGGATCCCTGATCCGTGGGGTTTTCAAGGAGGGGGATGACATAGAGATCCGACCCGGCAGGCAGATCCAGGCAGAGAACAAGATACGGTGGGAACCGATCACGACAAAGATAACTACTATCAACGCCGGATCCAAAAAAGTCCCGGAAGCAAGCCCGGGCGGGCTTCTTGGGATAGGAACCAAACTCGATCCAGCCCTCACAAAAAGTGACGCGCTTGCTGGACAGGTGACTGGCCACACGGGCGCGTTGCCACCGGTCTGGGATCGCCTCCGCTTCCAGGTCACCCTCATGGAGCGTGTCGTGGGTGCTATGAGCGAGCTCTCGATCGAACCGCTCAAGCACCACGAGCCTCTGATGCTCTCAGTCGGCACCGCGGTCACCGTAGGGGTGGTTACCAGCGCCAGAAAAGACATGGCAGAAGTAACCCTGAAGCGCCCGGTCTGCGCTGAACCAGGGGCAAGGATAGCAATCAGCCGCCAGGTTGGAGCCCGATGGCGTCTTATCGGGATGGGCGTCCTGACCGAGTGACCGTCCTGATCGATGCAAATGCGCTGATGGCGCAACTGCAGTTCAGGATTGATATCTTTGCAGAACTCACAGAATGTATCGGTGCGTTTGAACCTGTACTCCTCGACTGTGTTCGGGATGAGTTACGGGGGCTTGCCGCATCACATGGAAAGGAAGGATCATCTGCGCGGTCTGCGCTCATGCTTGCAGAACGGTGCACGCTCGCTGAGACAGGCCTGTTTAGAGGGTCGGTGGATGAGAAGATCCTTTATTATGCAAGCACGCATGGATGCATGGTATTTACAAACGACCGGGATCTCCGGACAATCCTGCTCGCCCAGGGGATTCCGGTGATCTCGCTCGCAGGAAAACAAAGGCTGGAAGTATACAGGAACTAGGTGGGTCATGTATTACCGGATAAAACTGGCAGACAAGGTGCGGGTTCCACCCCACCGTCTCGGTGAGGAGCTCCGGAAGGTGATCCTCGATGTGCTGCAGGAGCAGCTTGAAGGGAGCATCGACAAGGAGATCGGCATTTTCATTGCCATTACAAAAGTGCTGGAGGTTGGAGAGGGCGAGATCGTTCCTGGTGATGGAGCGGTCTACTATGATGTGAATTTTGAGTCACTGGTCCTGCGCCTCAGTCTCCAGGAGGTCATTGAAGGCATGGTGGTTGAGACGACCAGTTTCGGTGCGTTTGTCAGCCTTGGACCGATCGATGCCATGCTCCATGTGAGCCAGATCTCTGATGAGTACATCAATTATGATGAGAAGAATGCCCGGCTGATCTGCCAGGAGTCCAAAAGGTACATCGCTGTGGGAGAGACCCTCCGGGTCAGGGTGGTGACCCTCTCTCTGAATGAACGCGAACCACGCGACAGCAAGATCGGACTGACCATGCGGCAGTCCGGCCTCGGAACTGCAAAATGGCTCGATGAGGAACTGGCTAAGGAGAAAGAGAAGGAGAAAGAGAAGA
>MVZQ01000221.1 GCA_002068435.1 Euryarchaeota archaeon ADurb.BinA087
TCGTTTCGTGCCATCCCGGGAGGAATGTTCCTTCTGAATTCGGTCTCCCGCATGCACCCGAGGGTTTCGTGGAGCCGGACACCGAGGGCTTCATGGAGATTGGCGTTTGGATCGGCATCCACCGCAAGCACAGGGGTCCTGCCGGCATCCACGAGTGCCCGAACCAGAAGCGCTGAAAGGGTGGTCTTTCCCGTACCCCCCTTCCCTGATATTGCGATGGAAAACGTTCTCAAGCCGCCCATTCCTCCCTGATCTGTTCCGACAGAGCAGCCGCAGCTCTCATGATCTCCACTGATGCGGCGGAATCACCTGCCTGGATGCCGCAGGTCGGCGTGATAACCGACTGCCGGAAGAACAGGTCGGGGGGGCAGAATTCGGTGACCTGTTCCCTGATCTCCCTGAACCGCCGGTACAATTCTGCCTGGGTGACGGCCTTGAACTCCTGGACCTGTGCAGGGACAAGTCCCCATGCGACCACACCACCCCGTTCCAGGTAGGCAACGATATCCTCCATGAACAGGAGGAACTCACGGATACCGGTGTATGCATCAAACGAGAGGAAAGCGGGATCCATGCTGATCACAAATGCCCAGTCCGTATTCGAACAACAGTGGATCCCAAGACCCCCTTCTACCATCCCGGCAATATCCTGCCATCCGGCGCTGACCGTCTCCTGCTGCACGGGAACGACGGTGGAACCAAGCGATGCGAAATAGGGTTCATTCAGGACCACCAGGGTCTGTTTCACCCCGGAAAACCGGGCCATCGCCTCTTCGCACCAGCGGGCCCGGAGTGCAATCATCTTGGGGAGGATGTCGGCGTACTGGTCATCATAGGAAAGGGGACGACGTTCTGCGTCCACGACCTGCATCCCGAAGGTGACCGGGCCGGTGACCTGGCATTTGAGGACCGCCGATCCCGAAAAGTCCCGGCCGGACATCTCAGCAAACCCGGATGCATATTCCGGTGTCAGGGCGTAGGGAGCGGTATTTTTTTCGATGAAATCAAGGTAGATCTGTTCCATCTCCCCGGGGATGTCTCTTGCCGGGTCGATACCGAGACGTCCCTCACGGACCACTCCCCCGGGAAGTCTCCCTGAATCACAGAAGACGATGGATTCGAGCAGCCCATGGTTAGGAAGCGTCGGGATATAGGGAAATTCAGGGAATAGTGCAAGGACGGCATCGCAGGCATCCCGCGGATCGGTATGCGGGAGGGCTCCCACTCCGGTTGCCAGGCACTCAGGGGGAGCGATCCAGCTGCTCATGACCGCTCCCGCAGGATTCGGCACTGGTCGAGCATCTTTTCCACGCCGGGAAAGAGGGAGAGATCGGTGTGGGGCAGAAAACAGCTCCCGGTGTATTCATCCATGAAGGTGGGATCGGCATTCAGCTCGATATACGCGATCTTCCGGGCGATCTCATCGATCACCCTCTTCTTCCTGCGGTTCAGGAGGGCAATATTGGCGCCGGCGATCGCCCCGTTTCCTATCGTGATCACCCGTTCCACCGGGATCTCGGGGATCAGCCCGATGGTGATGGCATGGTCCTTGTTGATATAGTTGCCAAACGCCCCGGAGAAATAGATCCGGGCAATCTCATCCCGCCCGATCCCTGCCTGGTTCATGAGTGTCTGGCAGGCAGCGAGGATGGATGCCTTGCTCATGATGAGGGCTTTGATGTCATTCTCCGTGATGACGATATCCTTCCCAACCCCTGTCTCATCCCTCCAGGCGATGACGAATTCGGGTACCTGGCGGCCCTGCCTGATCCGTTCATGGGCGATGGCGGTATTGATCCGTCCGGTCCGATCGATGATGCAGGCCCGGAGCAGCTCGGCGAGGAGATCGATCAGCCCTGACCCGCACAACCC
>MVZQ01000222.1 GCA_002068435.1 Euryarchaeota archaeon ADurb.BinA087
CGTGATGATGACGCAGGGATCCCCATTGATCACCTTCTCACGGAGATCCGATGAATCGACAGGGACAAAGCATTCGGCGAGGAACGGGTTCAAACCTTCCTTGAAGATCTGGTTGCGGAGTTCACTGTTCAGGTATTCCGGGTAGGTCGTGTGGATTGCCGTAGCCTCCCGGATCATCCCGTCAAGATAGATCCTGACAGCCGGGATCTTCTCTCTCCTGATCCCCTCTTCCAGCGCAAGCATGACCTCCTGAGATCGCCCCACGGCAAACGCCGGGATGATGACTTTTCCTCCCCTGGAGATGACGTTTCCAATTGTCTCGTAGAGTTTCTCCTCGGCATCAGCACGAGCCGGCTGGAGATCACCGCTGCCCCCGTAGGTACTCTCCATGAAGATCGCTTCGAGCCGCGGGAACTGGTTGGTGGCAGGATTAAAGAGCCTGCTCTTGCTGTAGTTGAAGTCACCGGTAAATGCGACATTATAGAGCCCGTCTCCGACGTGAAAGTGGGCGATGGCCGACCCGAGGATATGGCCTGCATTGTGGAAGGTCAGCTTGATATCAGGAGCGATATCCGTCACGCTCCCGTAATTGAGGGTGATGGAATGCTTGATGTAGCTCTTCACATCGTTTGAGCTGTAAGGGATCTTCCGATCTTCCTTTGAGACAACGTCCAGGTAATCCAGCTGGAGCATCGCCGACAGATCCCGCGTGGGGGGGGTGCTGTACACAGGACCATCAAATCCGTACTTGTACAGGAGGGGCACCAGCGCACAATGGTCGAGGTGGGCATGAGTGAGCACGACAGCATCCAGTTGTGAAAGGGGATGAATCTCCGGCACATACAGATAGGGAGCATTGTTGGTGCTGTTGTCAGGTTTCTCTCCGCAGTCGATCAGGATCCTGCTCTCGGGAGTGGAGAGGAGGAATGCCGCCCTCCCTACCTCCCTGCAGCAGCCGAGCATGGTCACCCGGACCCATGCGTCCTTGCTGGTGACATCGCGGTGGATACGCCGCCCGATGGTCCGGAGAAACTGTTTCCGGTCCTCATTCACCGATCGCAGGAACTGCCTGACCTGTTTTACCGTTGAACTCTCGATCGGCGGGGTCCTGACGACCTTGGGCGTCCATCCGATATGTTTCGTGATCTCGCGGAGCGTTGCACCGTTCTTGCCGATGACGACACCCGGTTTCTCAGCCTCGATGAGCACCTCACCGGTATCCGCATCAAAGAAGATATCGGTGATCCCTGCATTTTCTGCAACCACCTCACGGATCTCAAGCATTGCCCGTTCGGGATCCTCAAGCACATTCGGCCTGACAACGATACGTTTCCGCAGGTCCCGCGCCAGGATCTTGATCAGGTCGGCCTCATCGGCAAACCGCTTGGGGTCATCGGTATAGATGACCAGCTCGGGCCCTTCAAACTCCACTTCAGAGACGGTGATACCCGCAGGTACTCTCTCATCGATCTTATTCTTCAGTTCTTTCAGCCGATCTTCAATAAGCATCCAATCAGTCCTAAAAAAAAGTATTATGCCGTCGCTGCCGCGCTGTTTTTCGGGAGCTGGTCTTCAGGGACCTCGAAATACTCGTCCTTCGTGATCACTACGACATGCACTCCTTCTCCCGAACCTGCATCTCTTTTCATGGCAGCACGGACCGCTCTCACTGCAAGCGAGATCGCGTCTTTCCTTTTCATTCCCCTGGTAAACCGGTCCTCGAGCACCCCGTATGCCATGGGAGATCCGGATCCCGTCGCAACGATCTCCTCTTCCTTGGTTGCCCCACCCATTGCATCCACCGAGAACAGGCCTGGTCCGGAGTCGTCAACTCCTCCCACGAGGAGCTGGACGTAAAAGGGGTAGTAC
>MVZQ01000223.1 GCA_002068435.1 Euryarchaeota archaeon ADurb.BinA087
CGTGCATGTATCCCCTTCCCCCCTGCCGATTCAGATACCCCGAGAACCATCAGAGCAGTAGCATATCGCCATAAGGTGTGATATTGCTGGCGATACGTCAGCCCAATGTATTCATCGGCACGGTTCAGGTAACGGTAAGCCTGAAAATACCGGTTCATGTCCTTGATATGCCCGATGTTTGATTCGATCCACTGGGCGATTGTATCCGGGGTTTCATCAACTTCGTATACTGTCTGCATCAGCTTCTGCGGTTTGGCAGATCCATATATCGCGCTGATCAGGTCAAAGACCGACGCCCGCTCATCCTTCCGGGAGGTAGATACCTCTTTATCTCCAATCGAAGAGCGTCCTATTGCCGCAGCTTCAAGCATATTGATAGCTGCTCTCATATCGCCGTTTGCAGACTCAGCAATGATCCTCAGGGAATCTTCGCTGCACTTGAGACCTTCTGCACTACAGATATACCTGAGCCTTGGGATGATTGACCGTGCAGGCAGAGCGCGGAACTGGACTTGTTCGGCATGTGACCTGATCTCCGGGGTCACCTGGTAGAGCTCATTGACAATAAGGATCAGTGGCTGGCGTGAATCCCTCATCACGTCAAGAATTGCCCGTGCACCACCCCGGTCTGCCGTCCCGTGAAGATTATCGGCTTCATCAAGCAGGATCAATTTTCGTGACGCCCCGATAAGGCTCCCTGTGACACTACCGGCACCGGCAACTTTTTTTATAATATCCCTCGTCCGCTGGTCACTGGCATTCAGCTCAATGACCTCCCAGGAAAAATCTGCTGCCAGGGCGTAGACACTCGAGGTTTTTCCTGTCCCGGGTTTTCCATAGAGAAGCAGCGGTTTGCTTGAAAACGTCCAGGAACGGGCCCATCCTGCCATGAGCTGCAATGCAGTACTGTTCCCGACCACGTCTGCCAGGTGCTTCGGGCGGTACTTTGATGCCCAGTCCATGCCTAACTTTCATCTGTGTATCAAATAAATTATCTCTGATGATGCCCCATTTGATCAGTACCAAGCGGAATATGTGTGTTCTATGGTTTTGAATGGCTGCTCCACCGCAAAGATTGCGACTGCCGTACGTGAATATGAAGGGGTAAAGCGGAAGAGATCAATCGGAGAGATGGTTCGGGCAATACGGATCGATGCCCCGAATGTGATCGCTTCATTCGGCGAAGATGCAGCCGTCATAGAACATGGCCAGGATGTTCTCCTGCTTGCCGCTGACGGGATTTGGAGCCGCCTTATGGAGGCGGATCCCTACTGGGCCGGGTATTGTTCAGTTCTCGTAAATATCCATGATATTGCAGCCATGGGAGGACGACCGATCGCGATGGTTGATGTTTTCTCCATCTCTGATGAACGAATCAGGGACGAAGTGCTTGATGGAATGCATGCAGCATCATACCAGTTTGGCGTCCCAATCGTGGGAGGACACCTGCATCCTGATACCCCTTACAGTGTGATCGATGTCGCCATCCTGGGCACTGCTGCCCGTGATGCGGTCATATACAGTCATACTGCCAATACCGGCGATGTTGTCATCATTGCAATCGATCTCGATGGAAGAATCCATCCATCCTGTGCTCTCAACTGGGATTCTGTTACGATGAAATCTGGAGAAAAGGTCCGTGCACAGATTCAGGTTCTTGAACAGCTGGGGAGAGAACACCTCGTGACAGCCGGAAAAGATATCAGCAATCCCGGTATTATCGGGACGCTGGGGATGCTCCTGGAAGTCAGTGGAAAGGGAGCCCGGATAGATCTCGATCATATACCAAGACCAGATCTCAATGCCCATAGTCTTACTTTCGAGCAATGGATACGGTGTTATCCCGGTATGGGTTTTGTCCTGAC
>MVZQ01000224.1 GCA_002068435.1 Euryarchaeota archaeon ADurb.BinA087
AGATCCTGCATCAGGTTGTTGCTCTTATCCGCTTTCATGCTCCTTTTTCACCGGAATCCGCACCTGTCTTTTACAAGAGAGGCAGGTTATGACAACCTTCCCTCTCGTGATCCGCACCCTGGCATTCTTCCCGGGAACCAGATACCGGTGGCAGAACCGGCAGAACTGCCTCCGGTATACCCGGTCGATCCTTACCCGGTGCCGCATCGAGATCCGTCGTGCCAGTGCCACGCACCGATCACTAACGAGCGGATCATCCGGGAAGAACTCCCCCGCTCTCGTGAACAGGAGAGCAATCCTCTCCCTGGCAATCTTCTTGGACTGGGGGGGCTGGGAGCGGCTCACTATCAGATCCTCTTTCTCATTGACGGGGATGGCTGGTGTATCCTTTGCTCTCTGGGATTATCATGATGATCCAGACACCAGGATCAGCCGGGCTTTGGGAAATCAGCCCTGGAATTCAGGGGAGGGAGCAATACCTTGCAGGATCCGCACTCTTCTTCCCTCAATCATCAGCCGATCCTCGCAGAAGAGACGGATTGCCTGGGGGAGGCAGCGATGCTCCATGGCAAGGATACGAGCGGCGAGCAACTCCTCGTCATCTTCGTCTTCGACGTTCACGCATGCCTGAACAATCACCGGCCCGGAGTCCATACCCTCATCCACGAAATGGACGGTGCAGCCCGACACCCTGACCCCGTACGAGAGCGCCTGCCGCTGGGCGTGCAGACCGGGGAACGCCGGGAGAAGGGCAGGATGGATATTGATCAGCCTGCCATGGAATAGCTTCACGATGCCGCTGCCCAGGATCCGCATATATCCGGCCAGGATATACAGATCTGCCGCGAGATCCTCCATTACCATGCACAACGCTGTTTCGTATGCCTCTTTTGAGGGATAGGATCCATAAGCGACGATATACACAGGGATGCCGGCAGTCCGTGCCCTCTCAATCGCGTAGGCATCCGGATTGTCGGTGACAAGGCCGCAGCAGGTCGCCGGGATCTCCCCGCTCGCAACAGCATCGATCACTGCCTGGAAATTTGAACCCCGGCCTGATGCCAGGACCGCGATCCGCTTGGTCTTCATTGCTCTCACTCACCATCGTGTGCCGGAGGGGTATGAAGGATCAGCTTGACCTTCACAATCCGGCGTGAGAGCATCTGCATGACGACCAGGGTGACATGGGCTTCGGCAAGGTGCACGGTCTCTCCGGGATGAGGGATATGGCCGAGCCGTTCGATCAGCAGGCCGCCAATGGTCTCGTAGGATTCGTGGACAGGCAGGCTGATATCCAGTTCATCGTTCAGGTCTTCGACCCAGAGTTTTGCATCGACAAGGTAGATACCCTCGCCAATCTTCTGGATTTCAGGCTCTTCGCGATCGAATTCATCGAGGATATCACCAACCAGTTCTTCAAGGATGTCTTCAACGGTAAGTATCCCGATGAAGCTGCCGTACTCGTCGAGGATGATGGCCATCTGCACCTTGCGGAGCTGCAGTTCCTTTAACAGATCATCGATCTTCTTTGTCTCGGGCACAAAGTAGGGATCGTACATCAGCTCCTTGATCGGGATCTCCTTTTTCATCGAGAATGCAGCCGAAAAGACATCCTTGATGTTCAGGATCCCGATAATGTTGTCCACCGAGTCATGGTACACCGGCAGCCTTGAAAAGCCGGTTTCGTTGAAAAGCTGCATCGCCTCGTTGAGGGTGAGGGTATCCTCGATCATCGCGACATCCACGCGGGGAGTCATGATCTCGCGGGC
>MVZQ01000225.1 GCA_002068435.1 Euryarchaeota archaeon ADurb.BinA087
AATAACAGGGTCTCACCTGTTATCAGGAGAATTTTAATATGATGATGTAACGACGGGTCTGAGACCCGTCGCCACGTGCCCCGGATGCAAATTATCTGTTGGCGATGCACACCCTGCCCCGGATGCGGATTGTCTGGTTGTGATGCGCCCTGCCAGGGAGGCAGATTATCTGGTTGTGATGCATTCTGCCCCCTGATGCAGAACAAGTGCATATTGTAAAATATGCGATGGGTCTGAGGCCCATCGTTACCTGCCTGACAGGCAGATTTTTCTATTTGAGTTGTTCCCGCAGTTCCCGGAACTCATCCCACCGGCCTTCATCAAGGAGGCGGGCCTGCTGAGGCCAGCTCTCAGGATCGTGGATACGGTAATCTTCACCGCCGTCTTTATCGAGTATCTCCTGAATGTAAGCGACAGATGTTTCCGCCAGTGCCTTCCAGGTTGTTATCCCGCGGTTGATGAGCAACGTTGCGATCTTTGGCCCGATACCTATCACCACCTCAAGGTCATCAGGCTTGAACTCTTCATGAGCCATGGCGGCCAGAGGCGTATCCGTCGCAATACTGCCTTCGGGGTGATCTCCCCTGAGCTCCCTGGCTTCCTTCTCAAGCCTGTCTATTGTCAGTTTGAGGCTGGTGATCTCGTCGTCCATTCTGCGGGTATCATCCCGCAGTTTTGTTTTCTCTTCCTCCAGACCGTTAATCTTTGCGGCAAGGTTGTTTTTTTCCTCCTCTGCCTGCCTTAGCTTCTCCTCAAGCGCTCTCTTCTCCTCCTCCAGACTGCGTATCTTCGCTTTCAGTCCTTCTATCTCCTCATCCAGAATGGCTATCCGTTTCCTGCAGCGGCCCCTTTCAAGGTAGTAACCGATGAGGAAACCCAGCAATGCTGCCACCAGCAGCACAATAATAATGAACAGCAGATCTGCTGTAAAACGTTCGGCCATGATGTTTAAATTATAACTTTGATTTCACTTCTTCTGTTAGCGGCTCTCCCTTCGGGCGTGCTGTTTGACGCGACGGGTTCTGACGGACCCTTCGATGATGTCACTATCTGTTCCGCTTTTATGCCTGCGTTAACCAGGTATGATTTTACGAATTCAGCCCTTTTGAGGCCGAGCTCCTTATTGAAGGAAGCCGTGCCCGTGATGTCAGTATGACCGGTCACCTCAACACGGGCAGCCGGGTCATTGTCAAGCACGAGTTTCAGCTTCTCAAGATATTCATCACTTATGCCGCTCATGTCTCCGGCGGCGGATGAGATGGGGAAGAATCCTTTCCTGACTCCTGATTCAGAGAGGTACTGTTTTGCCTCATTGAGAGAGTCGAGGAAGAGCTGTTCAGGTGACGGGGCCAGGGTGTCCGGGGCAGCCTGCATTTCAACTGCAGATGCTTCTGCCTTCTTGCAGTTGCACCTTATCTTGCATACATACCAGTATGATGCACCAGCAACCCAGAGCACCAGGAGAACAGAAAAGAAAAGTACCGGTTTTTTCATGGTGACAAAGACTATTTTCGGCGGGTGATCCCTCCGATGATTGAACCGAGGAAGCCGCCACTGCCTGACCGGGTTGAGCTGCCACTCTTGAGCAGGAATCCTGCCACGTCATCAAGGATACTGCCGTCGCCGTCAGCATCCAGGAGTGCACCTACACCGGAAATACCTTTGCCTCCGGTGTCACGTTTTTTTGTAAGTGCTCCAAGGAGCAGGGGTGCCAGTGCCGGGATCATCTTCATGATCGTCGAAGGATCAATGTTCATCTTC
>MVZQ01000226.1 GCA_002068435.1 Euryarchaeota archaeon ADurb.BinA087
AAAGCAGGTATAATATTATTATCAATGCAGGATAACCTATTCAGGCACAGGTTGGCGACTCCACAACATATAAAACCGTTCCGCGCGATTTTATATAACACAGTGGGGCGTATCCACATCGTCGAGACCAAACCAATGAGGATAATGCATGGGACAGGGTAAGTTCGCAGCAAGGAAGCTGACTCGCGACGCTAAGAAGTTCCGGTGGAGTGATCCAAAATATGTCCGGAGCCATTCTGGTGTCAATGTAAAATCTGACCCCCTTGAGGGTGCACCACAGGCACGTGGGATCGTGCTCGAGAAGATCGGTGTTGAGGCAAAACAGCCGAATTCGGCAATCAGAAAATGTGTGCGGGTGCAGTTGATCAAGAACGGCCGTCAGGTCACCGCTTTTGCAGTGGGGGACGGGGCTATCAACTTCATCGATGAGCACGATGAGGTCGAGATCGAAGGCATAGGCGGGAGACTCGGCAGGTCAATGGGCGATATCCCGGGTGTCCGGTATGTTGTGACCAAAGTGAACAATGTCTGCCTCCATGAAATGGTGATTGGAAGGAAGGAGAAACCACGCAGGTGAGCGGCATGGCAGAAACCGAAGCAGGACAACGACTTCTCTTCAACCGGTGGGATCTTTCTGAGGTCCAGATAGCTGATCCCGGGCTGGTCAGGTATGTCGGGCTGAATCCGGTGATTGTCCCTCACACGACCGGGAAATTCACCAGGCAGGAGTTCAACAAGGCGAACATGCTGATTGTGGAGCGGCTGATTAACCGGCTCATGAAATCGGAGATGAATACCGGGAACAAACAGCTTGCTACCCGTATTGTACGTGACGCGTTCGAGATCGTTCACCAGAAGACAAAGAAAAACCCCGTCCAGGTCCTTGTCGAGGCGATTGCCAATACCGGCCCAAGGGAAGAGACGGTCCGGCTGAAATACGGAGGAATCAACGTTCCGAAATCCGTTGATACCGCCCCGATCAGGCGTGTGAATACAGGTCTCTACTTCATATCAGAGGCGGTGTACAAGGCTGCTCACAAGAACAAGAAACCTGTTGCAGCATGTCTCGCCGATGAACTGATCGCAGCATCGAAAGGCGATGTAAAGGCTTTTGCAGTGAATAAAAAAGAAGAGCGCGAGCGAATAGCAAAGTCCGCTCGATAAGTAATCCTTTTTTGTGGTGTTGTTATGGCCCGAGGCAGGAAATCCATAGACCGAGTAAAAGAGCTGATGAACCAGCCGGAACATATCCGAAATATCGGAATCGTAGCGCATATTGACCATGGGAAGACCACCCTTTCCGACAACCTGCTTGCCGGTGCCGGGATCATCAGTGAGGAGCTTGCCGGAAAGCAGCTCTTTATGGACTCCGATGAGGAAGAGCAGGCGCGTGGTATCACCATAGATGCTAGTAACGTATCAATGGTGCACGAGTATGGCGGGCAGGAATATCTCATCAACATGATTGACACCCCCGGACATGTTGACTTCGGTGGCGATGTTACCCGTGCAATGCGTGCGGTGGACGGGGCTGTTGTCCTAGTCGATGCAGTCGAGGGTACCATGCCCCAGACAGAGACGGTGCTCAGGCAGGCGCTCAAGGAACAGGTCCGCCCGGTCCTTTTCATCAACAAAGTAGATCGTCTCATCAACGAGCTCAAGGTAGACGAGATGGAGATGCAGATCCGGCTTGGAAAAGTGATCGACAAGGTCAACAAGCTGATCAAGGGCATGAACGAAGAGTC
>MVZQ01000227.1 GCA_002068435.1 Euryarchaeota archaeon ADurb.BinA087
CTTTGCTGACATCAGCCAGCGGATCAAGTCGATTCCCCATCCGGAAAAGATGGTGGTGAACCGGATCCTCGAGGAACTCCAGGACCCGAATATCAAGTATCATGTCTTCACCTCAAAATGAGAGCCCCAAAGGATCAGCACTTCCTGGTCGACAGGAATGCAGTCCGTCGGATAGCCGATCTGGTTGATCTCCGCGATCGTCTGGTCCTCGAGATCGGTCCCGGTGAAGGGATCCTGACAGGGGAACTCCTCTCCCGGGGGGCAAAGGTCAACGCCGTAGAGATCGATCCCGATCTGGTGGACGAACTAACTCTTTTTTTTGCCGATGAGATCGAGACAGGAATGCTCTCGGTCATCTGCGGGGATGCCATCCGGTGCGAGCTCCCGCCTTTTGACGTGGTGGTCTCGAACCTTCCCTATTCCGCATCGTCAAAGATCACGTTCCGGTTACTCTCTGCCGGATTTGAAGAAGCGGTGCTGATGTACCAGGAGGAGTTTGCCCGCCGGATGGTTGCACCGGCCGGGACCCCTGATTGCGGGCGGCTCTCTATCATGATCCAGACCTACTGCTGTGTCGAACGGTGCTTCGATCTTCCTCCGCAGGCATTCTCCCCAAAGCCTCAGGTCAGATCGACCGTGGTGAGGTTGAAGCTCCGTGGCCCCCTCTTCTCCATCAGTGACGATGCACTCTATGCCGATGTGGTCCGGGCCCTCTTCTCCCACCGGAGAAAAACGGTCAGGAACTGCCTGCGGACTTCTGCGGGGATACTCGATCCTGCACGTGCAGAGAAGATGCTCGCAGGACTCTCCGAGGAGATCCTCGCCTCCCGCCCGGAGACACTCTATCTCGAGGATTTTGCGACCATCACGAACCTGGCGGCAGAATGACCCACCCGGAGGTCTATGCCCCGGCAGAGGACACCTGGCTCCTCCTCCGGGCCGCTCAGAAGGAATGCCGCGATGGCGAACAGGTGCTCGAGGTCGGGTGCGGCAGCGGTATTATTTCAGCATCTCTCTCCGGGCGGGCCAGCGTACTCGCAACAGACATCAATCCGTATGCGGTCCGTGCAGCCCGCGATCAGGGCATCAAGGTGGTAAGGACCGATCTCGCTGCCGGTATCTGCGGCCGGTTTGACCTGATTCTCTTCAACCCGCCCTACCTCCCGACCATGCCGGAAGAGCGGCGGGACGACTGGCTCGAATATGCCCTTGATGGTGGCCCGGATGGTCGCTTGGTCATCTCCCGGTTCCTGTCCGGTGCCAGGAGGCTGCTTGCCCCGGGAGGGCGGGTGCTCCTTCTTGTCTCGTCCCTGACCGGGATTGCCGAGGTATGCATGCTGATACGGGAGGCCGGTTTCTCCCCGGAACGGATCATGGAGGAGACCGTAGAGGGAGAGCTGCTGACCGTGATCAGGTTCCGCTACGCTTAAGGAGATTTCCCCACCAGCCAGGGGAATATCAAGCACAATTACTCCCCCGGGACCGGTTCCCCATTTCTCTCCAGAGTGAATCGTCCCGATAACCGGTGTATTCTCCCGCATTCGCTCATGGATGGGGAAGATGAGTATGCTCCATACGAACGCATATGTCTTCTTTTCGATAGAGACAGTCACCCGGTCAACGGCTTTCGTCTTATCATGACTTCTTCACTCCTGCGGATAATGACAGTGAAGACAGGCATTGCATCCTAATAGCCGCATGAAAAAGAGAGAGATGACGCTGTT
>MVZQ01000228.1 GCA_002068435.1 Euryarchaeota archaeon ADurb.BinA087
CATCCTTGCCCCGGATGATGGTGCTGCCCGGTTCGCATCAGCAGTCGCGGGGGTGAATGGCTGGGATGTCGATCACCTTGAAAAGATCCGCCTCTCTTCAGAAGAGGTGAGCATATCGCCCAAGAACCTCTGCGCTGAAGATCGCGATGTTGTCATCGTTGACGATATCATCTCTACCGGGGGAACGCTGGCAACCGCTGCCCGGCTCCTGTACGGACAGGGGGCACGGAGTGTCTCTGCGGCATGCGTTCACGGAGTATTTGCAGGGGGAGCGTATGCTCATCTGATCTCATCCGGAGTGAGGCAGGTATACTGCAGCGATACCATCGAGAGGGGTTGCAGCGCCTATTCTGCCGCGGGGATCATCTCTGACGGAATCACCCGATGCTGAAGATAGACGGTTCACACCTTGAAGGCGGGGGGCAGATCGTGCGATCTGCAGTTGCGCTCTCGGCGGTGACAGGAATTCCGGTCGAGATCAACAGGATAAGAGCGAAACGGAAGCAGGCCGGACTCAGGTTCCAGCACTGCGCCGCAGTGCGTACTGTCGCCTGTGCCTGCAACGGAGATTCGGAGGGAAACGAACCGGGGAGCGACCGTCTCCTATTCTTCCCCGGCACGATCCACAGGTCCGCGTGCGTTGACGATGTGGGAACAGCGGGGAGCATTGCCCTCGTACTCCAGTCCTGGCTCCCGGTTGCCCTGACCAAGGGCGGGATCCTCGAAGTGACCGGGGGCACTGAAGTACCTGCAAGCCCTACCATCGATTACCTTGAGAACGTCCTGATACCTGCTTTGGGTCTAACTGAGGGGGCAGTTTCAGTCACGGTCACCCGTAGGGGCTATTACCCGGCTGGGGGAGGCCTCGTCAGGATCAGCGCAGATCCCCAGCACCCTGGACCGATCTCTCTTAATAAGGATCCTTCCTGCGGTATCCGTTCCTGTTCGTCCGGGCTCCCTGCCCATGTCACTGAGCGGCAGGCTGCCACTGCACAAACGATGCTTTCCCGTGCACTGGGGATCGAGGTCCCGGTAGAGATCCTGCGTTCGGACGGCAGATCGAAGGGCAGCTCCTGTACTGCATGGTATGGATCGAAAGGATTCTCATCACTCGGCAGTCCCGGGCTTCCCGCCGAAGAGGTCGGCAAGACAGCAGCAGCCGGCCTGATCAGCGAGGTAAACAGCCCGGGAGAGGCAGATCCCTGCCTGAGTGACCAGCTCCTGATCTCCCTTGCCCGTTACGGTGGATCATTTACAACCTCGTCGTATACCCTCCATGCAAGGACGATGTGCTGGCTCCTTGCGCTCTTCGGCTATGAGATACAGGTCAGGGAAGGCCGGGAGGTGGTCTTTTCCGCATGAGACTGGTCCTCGACTCCAGTGCATTCTTTGCCGGGGCTTCGCTTGAGGGAGCACTGTTTGGGGGAGAATTGTGTACGACCCCTTCGGTCGTTTCGGAACTGCGGGATCTCTCTTCAAAAGCCAGGTTCGACCTTCTCTGCGAGAGAGGGCTCCGGGTGATAGATCCGGAGACGGAATCGGTGCGCCATGTCAGAGAAGTCGCTGCCGCAATGGGGGAGGGGTCATCCCTTTCCACTACCGACTGTGAGGTGCTCGCCCTCGGTCTCCAGTGCGAGGCTGCCATCATGAGCGATGACTATGCGCTCCAGAATGTGGGAAGGTCCCTGCACCTCAGGATAATCCCTCTCCATCAGAAGGGGG
>MVZQ01000229.1 GCA_002068435.1 Euryarchaeota archaeon ADurb.BinA087
AGGTCGGTATCTCCCCCCGGTCAGCCTGCGAATTGATCTGCCCTGCCACTGCATTGTTTCATCCCTCTGTCAGAACTCTGAACTATCAGCATCCGGGAGAATCACCCGGACAAGTGCTATACATATACCCATGCATGTTATTTAATTGCTCTGCTTGGTTCATCCAAGGAGAGCGGCAACTACATCCGACAAAGATTCCCCTGTTTTGAGATTGGTACGGAATACCTGCATACCGGGATTGTACCGGTGCATGTCGGCCTCCATGCGATTGAGATCGGCTCCTACAAGGGGAGCAAGATCCACTTTGTTGATAATGCCAATGTCACAACCCCTGAACATCATAGGGTGCTTGTTCACCACATCATCACCCTCAGTAGAGCTTACGATAACAACTCGGATTTCTGCTCCGAGCAGAAAATCAGTGGGGCAGACCATATTTCCTACATTTTCGATGAAAAGAACATCGATCAGGTCAAGAGGGAGATGTTCGGAAGCATGTTCTACAAGGTGGGCATCAAGATGGCACTCTTTGCCAGTATTGGCGTTCTCAACCGGGATTCCAAGTGCTTTGATCCTTTTATAGTCATCATCTCCGAATACATCACCTGCAATCGCCGCGCTCTTCAGACCCCGTTCAGAGAGCAATGGGACTATCCGTTCGATGAGGGCGGTCTTTCCTGACCCGATAGCCCCCAAAAGATCGATTGCACGAATCCCATGCGCCTTGAAACAGGCTGCATTTTTTTCAGCAATTCGGTTATTGACGTCGAATATGTCCTTTTCCAGTCTGACGTCGATGTGGTGCATGTATCAAATATGGATGCTGCAGTGTTTATAGGTTCCATCAGCTCACATTAGTATAATGAAAGAGGAGATGAAAGGAGAACGGATTCTCTATCCCTGTTATTTCAATGCAAACCTGATGAGAAGCGAGGGAAGGCGGATCACCCGCTCCCGGGCGGTAAAGGATCCCTCCCTTTCGGATATCGAACGTGCCGTGAAGCGATGTGGTGTCCAGTACCGGATAGAACAGAAAAGCCATCCGTCTTGCTGGTGGAAACGGGAAGGTCGCGTTGTGGTCGCATGGGCGCAAAGTAAGGAGCAACTGCTGAAAAAAGTCGCCGGTTTTCTCGAGGTGAAACGATGAGCGGGCTCTGTGATCTGCATACCCATACCACGCTCACTGATGGTGAGATGATACCAATAGAACTGGTGCGACGGATGTCTGTCCTTGGCTATTCCATCGTTGCTATCACTGATCATGCTGACAGCACCAACCTGGACTTCCTTATTGAATCGGTCAATCGTTTGAAAACCTCTGCAGAACTATATGGAGTCCGGCTTCTCTGCGGAGTCGAGCTCACGCATATTCCTCCCCCTCTTATCCCTGGCACTGCGAGGGCTGCGAAAAAAAACGGCGCTGATATTGTCATTGTACACGGCGAGTCACCGGTTGAACCGGTTGCACCCGGCACCAATCATGCTGCGTGCACCTGCAGCGACGTTGACGTGCTCGCTCACCCGGGTTTTATCACGACCAAGGATGCCTATGAGGCACATGACCGGGGGATTGCCCTTGAGATCACCTCAAGGGGAGGACATAACCGTGCAAATGGTCACGTGGCCTCTGTCGCCAGGAAGACAGAATGCATCATGGTCGTGAACTCAGACGCGCATGCACCCCATGATCTCCTTGATAAGCGCGCGAAATTTGACG
>MVZQ01000230.1 GCA_002068435.1 Euryarchaeota archaeon ADurb.BinA087
GCCAGGCTACCCTATGGCCCCGCTCTTATGGTATTGGCAAGGATCGCTTATGTAATTTCTCTTTATACCCCGGGGGAGGAACGGCCGGGGTTTCCCGGGCATGGGGGCAGCCCCGTCCCGGCATGGCAGGGGACAGGGTCAGAGCGGGAGATGAGAGGAGGGGACCTGAAGAATGGTTTTCCAAAAAGAGATCGCTGACACTGAGCCTCGAAGAGTGAGATCCCGGCAACTCAGATGCTGAAACAAAGATCCCATACGGTGAGATCTCATCCTGTAAGATCCCATCCTGTAAGATCCCATCCTGTGAGATCCCCACAATGGTGATACTACAAGAAGATTTCAAAACGGGTGGGGCAGGATCAGAGTTTCTGGACGATGACCCTGACCTTGTCGCCCGCCTTGAGACCATGCCCTTTGGGCACATCGATGTTGAACCAGAGGCACCCGGGATTGTTCTGGGTGTTGTCCTGGGACATCAGGCAGTCTTTCTGCTCATTGATATGGGCTACGAATTCGATGATCGTCTCGATCTCGGCAATCGGTTCCATAAAAAAAAGGTGATCCTAACACTCAGATCCCTTTGGATGTTACCATCCAGGTCGTGCTGTTCGAATAGCTCCACTTGATGATCGCAAGCTCCTGGCATATCTCTGAGAGGATAGCCATGTTGGTGCCGACCTCCTTTGCCGAGAGACCGAGCTCCTTTGCGATGTACTTGGACTTGAAGTAGTGTTTACCTCTTGAGAGACCCCCCAGCAGATAGTGGACGATCCTGTGCTGGGTTTCATTGTATTTTTCTCGGATTGTTCCCGATGTCATATGTGAGTCACCTCAGCAATGTGAGATCTACTTGTCATGATAATGTATTTATACTTTTTTATCTCGCATGCCAACAGCAAAGCATTTAAATACGCCCTTTCTTTGATTCGTCAATTTAACTGCGAAATTATTCGCACTAACCAAAAGGTTAATGCAAGGACCCTGAAAGCAGATATCCTGACCCCTGCAAGCCGGGATCCGTGCCTTCTCCTTTGTACTGAACAGGCAGGTGAAAGAGAGGCCGGGAGTGGTCCCGGTTTTTCTCTGTTTAAAAAAAGGTGGACCTCTTCGCTGACGCTCCCAGGGTGTTCGCCATCGGCTCACCCCCGCCGCTGGGGCGTCCCCCGCGATGCGATACGGGGTTCAGAGATGGGTGAATTCTTACCCAGGTAGGTCACTACTGACGCGATAAGGGCTTCTGAGAAGGGTGAATTCTTACCCCGGCATCTCGCTGCTGACGCTCCCGGGGGTTCTGCCTTCGGCTCACCCCTGCCGCTGGGGCGTCCCCCGCGATGCGATAAGGGCTGCATGGTTCATGAAGATCTCGTACCTCATCCGAAAATGAGATGAGAGGACTGGATCAGGAACTGTATGAAACGACAGTCATAACAGGAAAAAGGATTTCAGGAAAAGGGTGTACCGCACGAACCACCGGTCAAGACCGGATTGAGAAATACAGGAAGAGGGTGTACCGCAGAAGAGTGGGAACGGGAGGGATCAGAGCCCGGCAGGGACCCGCGAGATCTTCTCGATCAGCCCCTCCAGCACGCTCTCACGCATCCCTTCCACGAACTTGATGCTCCCGACCACGAGGTGTCCTCCCCCGCTGATCCCTCCGCCGGGGATCTCGTCCCGCAGCTCGCGGACCATCTTCGGGATATTCATCATCACG
>MVZQ01000231.1 GCA_002068435.1 Euryarchaeota archaeon ADurb.BinA087
ACTGGGGTAGGGACTCAGGGAGTCCAAGGAATTCAAGGATTGACGGGATTGCAAGGCGTCACCGGATCGCAAGGATTCTCCGGCGCTCAAGGCGTTCAGGGTCTTCAGGGAAGGCGGGGAGTAACAGGAAGCCAAGGGGCGACAGGATCACAGGGTCTAACAGGCTCTCAGGGTTTGACCGGATCACAGGGTTTGACCGGCTCGCAGGGGGTGACAGGCTCCCAAGGCTTAACCGGGAATCAGGGGATCACCGGCTCTCAGGGTTTGACCGGGACTCAGGGAACAACGGGCGCCGGAACCCAAGGAATTCAGGGTATTCAGGGGCGTCAGGGAGTTCAGGGAATTGTCGGCTCCCAAGGCTTAACCGGGAATCAGGGGATCACCGGCTCTCAGGGAGCTACAGGAACGCAAGGCGCCGTAGGAAGTCAGGGATCGACAGGTACAGGAACGCAAGGAACTACAGGCTCTCAGGGCGTGCAAGGAATCACCGGTACGGGAATTCAAGGTTCGACAGGCTCTCAAGGTTCTACCGGCAGTCAAGGTTTTACCGGTAGTCAAGGCGTGCAAGGAATTCAGGGTATTCAGGGAAGGCAGGGTCTTACAGGAACAGGAACCCAAGGGACGACAGGTGCCCAAGGGACAACCGGGGCGGGAACCCAAGGCGTCCAAGGTATCCAAGGCGCTTTAGGAATTCAGGGAATTGTCGGCTCCCAAGGGGCGACCGGAGCGGGGACTCAGGGAACAACCGGAAGCCAAGGGGCGACCGGGAGTCAGGGTTCAACCGGCTCGCAGGGGATGACGGGAGCGACAGGAACAGGCACACAGGGAACCCAAGGCCTTCAGGGGATCACCGGTAATCAGGGGATAACCGGAACAGGCACACAGGGAACCCAAGGCCTTCAGGGGAGGCAGGGGACAACCGGATCGCAAGGGCTTACCGGAACCGGCTCACAGGGGACGGCAGGGATACAGGGGGCTACCGGGACGCAGGGGACAACCGGATCGCAGGGAGTTCAAGGTATTCAGGGCCGTCAGGGGATTCAGGGATTGACCGGTGCCGGCACACAAGGTGCAACTGGTGCACAAGGGCTTACCGGAACCGGCATTCAGGGCGCCACAGGTGCTCAGGGAACAACAGGAATTCAAGGAGCGGTTGGAATACAAGGCTCCATTGGAATTCAAGTTCAAGGTACACAGGGAACACAAGGCAGACAGGGTAGCTCCGGCCCACAAGGCTTTACCGGTTCGCAAGGCATCACCGGTGCTCAGGGTGGACAAGGTATTATTGGTTCAGGGTATGGTGGAACATCATCAACATACAATAATGTTAAGGCAGTAGGTGTTGAATTTGTTTGTTCAACACAGAAAGGGATGGCATACAAACTTGGTGACTATGTGAAAATCCGATATAATTCAACAACTTGGATGGAGGGTACGATAACCTATTATTATCCGAATGATACAATGATGATTATTTTAGTCGCAGTATCATCTGGGACAGGTTATTATTCTTCATGGACAATAAGCCTCGCTGGAGCAGGTACTCAAGGAATACAAGGAGTACAGGGAACTCAAGGGGTACAAGGTCGGCAAGGAACTCAGGGCATTATCGGTTCACAAGGCTTCACCGGTACACAGGGCACAACCGGGATACAAGGTTACACAGGTATCCAGGGAATTCAGGGGACTCAAGGACTTCAGGGG
>MVZQ01000232.1 GCA_002068435.1 Euryarchaeota archaeon ADurb.BinA087
GTTCAACCGACTCCTATGACCACACAACAGGCTGCACCATCACTGACCGGTACTACCTGGTACCTCGTCTCCCTGAATGAGGGCGGTGCCTCGCTCTCCACGAAGCCCGGAACAACTATCACCGCCTTCTTCGATGCCCAGGGTAAAGTATCCGGATCAGCCGGATGTAACCAGTATACCGCTTCCTACGAAGCTACCGCTGTCGGGCTTTCAATCAGGGCACCGGCATCGACAAAGATGAACTGCAATGAACCTGCCGGGATCATGACCCAGGAGACGGTGTATCTTTCGGCCATCCAGGGTGCAGCATCTTATTCCTTGTCTGGAAATACCCTGACAATTAATGACAGTGGTGGAAAGGCTCTCCTGACTTACTCAACCGTCCCACCCTACCAGATGACTCCTGCCCCACTGACCGGAACGATGTGGTACTTGAACTCATTCGTCGATTCCCAGGGGAACCCCTGGAGTCCGGGGAGCACAAACCCGATATCGATCCAGTTTGCCGATGACGGGAAGGTGAGCGGAAATGGAGGTTGCAACAGCTACTCCGGATCCTACACTGTCTCAGGGAACAGTATCACCATGAGTGGATTTGCGACGACTCTGATGTACTGCGGTGAGCCGGGGGTCATGGATCTCGAGAGTTCCTACCTGGGAGTGCTCCCGATGATGAAAGTCTACAAGATCTCCGGAAACGAGCTGACCCTCTCTGATGGGGTCGGGAAGATCACGCTGGTCTACGATACCACCAAGTAACCTACTACTCATTCTTTTTTTCCTCCTGAACACTACTGTACATTGCATAGTGACTGAGGAATCTGTTCGTTCAGACACCCTCATTACCTCTCCCCGCCCATATTGAGGCCGATGATCCTTGTCGACTGGCAGATCCTGGACCGGATAACCCGGGGCTTTATTCACGTGGATCCCTTTGACCCTGCCCTCGTCCAGCCCAATTCGCTCGATATCCGCCTCGGAAATCACTTCCTCTGGTACGAGGCAGGGGACGAGGTGATCGATCCGTACCGGAAGGAGACGATCGCAAGCGGCACGGCCGACTACCATGCCGACTCGTTCGTGCTGGAGCCCGGCCGTTTTTTGCTTGCCGAGACGATGGAGGTGATCGGGCTCCCCGACAACATTGTGGCAAGCATCGAGGGGAAGAGCAGCATTGCACGCCTCGGGGTCGAACTCCACCAGACCGGGGGGTGGATCGATGCAGGATTCCGGGGATCGATCACCCTCGAGATGTGCAATGTCAATGCACGCCCGGTACGGGTGTATGCAGGGATGCCGATCGGCCAGCTCGTCTTTTACACGACCGAGCGGGCAGCCCAGCCCTACAACCTGAAAGCAGGTGCCAAGTACATGGACCAGCGGCAGGCAACCCTCTCCCGGTACCACGAGAATCCCCGCTCCTGATGGATATATACCTTATGAATACAGACATAATCCGGACAACAATGCATATTTATCGGAGATGACGCATGCGGCTCCTTTTGATACATTCCGATTTCATTGAATACGAAGCAAAAAAGAAGACGGGCATGGCCGAGGAGACGAGCCTGCTCTCTGACCGGGCAGAAGAGGCCCTGGCAGTCTTTTGTGCCGTCGAGGCCGTTGACGAGGACGACCTTGAGGGCGTGGTCGAACAGGCACTGGCCGAGATTGGCCTCGTGGCCGACAAGTT
>MVZQ01000233.1 GCA_002068435.1 Euryarchaeota archaeon ADurb.BinA087
GGGGAACTGAGGCTGGGTGTTGCTCTCTCCACCACAGATACCACAAAAAGCGAGAGCCAGACAGAGGATGACCATCATGCACTGCCCCGTTCTGCCAATCCCCCTGGTTTGTTCATCCCTTCCTATCGGATTATGAGCGTCCTTATTCCGATATTGTCCCTGGTTACTTCTCTCCTGCACCATGCTTCTATCAACCTCTGCTGGCCGGATTGCAAACCCGGCAGGTCAGGGGATCTCTTTCCCGGGGTATGCCAATCCTTCCACGCACGTAATGTTTATATATAACGGAATGATGGCGTTCATACATAAGTTTTTTGGAAGAATCTCCCATTTTCTGGAATAAAATCAAAAAAGAACTCGTCCAATCCATTACCTGATCATGATTCCGGAATCCGGATTCTCTTAGGTAGTTCTGAAAAGAAAAAAGAAAATTAGGGAATCAGTTGGTGTAGGTGGATTTCCCGAGTTTTGGCTCGAATTCCGCATCTGCCTCCACCCTGATGGCATGGGAGAACTTGGCCAGCGGGATCTCCATGGCACAGAGCTCCTCGCACTGCCCGCAGTTGACGCATGAATCAGAGATGTGGGCAAAGCGTCTCAGATGGAACATGGGATTTGGCGGGACTTCACCGGGTTTTACCATGTACTGCTTCCCCTTCAGCTGCTCCTCAACAGGGAAACAGACCGGGCAGTTCTCAATGCAGGAGTAGCACTTGATACACCGCGCTGTCTCCTTCTTGATGATACCCCAGGGGTCGGTTGAGAGGGCAGCAAAGTCCTTCTTCCGCCATTTCTCCCCGAGCTTGAGCATTGCCCCTTCTACTTTTCCGCGGATCTCCAGCCCCTTCGGGTTCGGTGCCTCGGTCTTGAGCGCCCCTGTCTTCACTGCCCGGGAGAGGAGATCGGCCCCTTTGTCACTGCAGACCTCGACGAAGGTGGCCTTGCCGGCTTTCTCACCGATGACCCCCCAGTTCCCGCAGGCGAGGTCGGCCTGCCGCGGGACCTTATACAGGCAGCGGCGGCAGTTGGAGCGGCGTCCAAAACCCTCCTCCTCGAGCTCATCGATGGAGATCCCCTTGTGGCCTCCCTCGTACTCGATGATGAACTGCCCCTTGTCGATCTCTTCCTTGTGGACGGTGTCAGGGTCGACTCCGTACTTCTCGGCGATCATCTTCCGGGCAAGGACAGGGCTGACCGTCCCACCGCAGTTCACTCCGATGAGAAGCAGCTGGTCAAGGTTCACCTTCTTTCTCTTGGCAAGCTCCTGCAGGGCCATCAGGTCGCATCCCTTGACGGTCATCCCGATCTTCATGCCCTTGGCACCATCGAGATACTTTGCCACAAGCTTGGCGGTATTCAGGGTCCCGCAGTGGAGGGAACCTGCCGTCTTTGCAAGGTCTTTCGGGTCCCTGATCAGGGTAGGGACGGCATCATAGATGTCCTGCCCTTTGGTAATGGCGAGGACGGCATCCACCATCTTGTGCTCAAGGGCAAACTTGAGCAGGGTGGTGACCGCACCGCCGCACTCCGCCTTCTTTTCAATTTCGGGATCGCTGGTCCACGCATAGACCATGTCTCCCTTCTTCTGGTCCGGTTTACCGCTAAAGAGTCCCATGTTACTTCGCCTCCGCAATCTTCTCGACCTTGACAGCACAGGCCTTGAACTCCGGGATCTTGGCGATGGGATCGAGT
>MVZQ01000234.1 GCA_002068435.1 Euryarchaeota archaeon ADurb.BinA087
GGATAAAGAGGGAAGCGTTGTGCCATCTCATGCACTTCTGCCCCTACTTTTTTGATTGTTGCTTCGTTTTTGATGTCTTTGAGCACCGTGGCTATATAATGTCCGATCCGCCGCATCTCCTCCTCTCTCATCCCGCGGGTGGTGACAGCGGGGGTTCCGATGCGGAGACCGCTGGTGACGAACGGGCTTCTGCTCTCATTTGGAATGGTATTTTTATTTACGGTGATGTGCGCTTTTCCAAGCGCAACCTCTGCCTCGAGTCCCGTAAGGCCGAGATTGGTAAGATCAAGGAGGATGAGGTGATTATCGGTGCCGCCGGAGACAAGGCGAAGCCCTTCATCGGCAAGAACCGTTGCCATTGCCTGCGAGTTCTTCACGATCTGGCGGTTGTATTCACGGAAAGAAGGCCTGAGCGCCTCTTTGAAGCAGACGGCCTTTGCAGCAATGGTATGCATCAGAGGACCCCCCTGCATGCCAGGGAAGACTGCCTTGTCAACCTTCGGACCATTTTCACTATCGCACATGATGGCTCCCCCTCGTGGTCCTCGAAGTGTCTTGTGGGTGGTGGTAGTGGTATAGTCAACGACGCCAACAGGGGATTCGTGGAGCCCGGTGGCACAGAGACCCGCGATATGGGCGATGTCTGCCATGCAGATGGCTTCCACCTGTTCAGCAATCTCCTGGAAGGCTGAAAAATCGATGGTCCTTGGATATGCACTTGCGCCGCAGACGATAACCTTTGGTCTGACCTTGCGGGCTATTTCCTCAACCACGCCATAGTCAATCGTCTCGGTCTTGAGGTCCACTCCGTACTGGGTCACCTGGTACAACCGGCCACTGAAGCTGACCGGTGACCCATGAGAGAGATGCCCGCCCTGGGCGAGGCTCATGCTCATGAGCGGATCGCCACATTCCATGACGGCAAAGTAAATGGCCATGTTTGCCTGGGTCCCTGAATGGGGCTGGACGTTTGCATGCTCTGCACCGAACAGCTCCTTCAGCCGGTCCCTGGCAAGGTTCTCGGCCATGTCATGAAATTCACAGCCGCCGTAGTACCGTTTTCCCGGGTATCCTTCGGCGTACTTATTGGTCATGACCGATCCCATTGCCTCGAGGACTGCTTTACTGACAAGGTTCTCCGACGCTATCAGCTCAAGCCCGTTCTGCTGCCGGAGCCTCTCTTTCTCGATGATTGAAGATATTTCATAATCCGTTGTGGCCAGATATGTCATGGTTAAAAAGGTCGGTGTTGATCAGGTAATACTTTTTTCTCTCCCGATGAAAAAAGGGCGTTTAATGGATATGGATGGTGAAATATGAGGGCGGCGTCGCATTCTCTCAGGTCATGGGGGGATCCTGGGGCATTCCTTGGAACCTTACCACATACCCAAAAAAATGAAGGATTTCTGATAGTACAGGCCAAAATAACCCATTGAATGGGGCATAACTATTATAGGGGATCAAGCAATGTTATCAATGAGGGTTCTGATGATGCCAGAGGACGTTCGTACATCCCTGCGGAAGAGCATCCCTGATCAGAAGGAGAAGGATATGGAGCTACCAAAGAAGGAGAGCCTCCCGGCCGCCACCCCGGAAGAGCGAATATCGGCACTGGAGAAGAAGGGAAGGGAGATGGAAGCCATGGTCAAGGGGCTGACCGACGAACTCCTTGACCT
>MVZQ01000235.1 GCA_002068435.1 Euryarchaeota archaeon ADurb.BinA087
GTATCCTTCCACCGGGCTGAAGCAGTGCACCCTGTGCGGGAGGTGGGCCTGCTCCACCTGCTGGACACAGGACTATTATATCTGCAATTCCTGCAATGGCATTCTGAAACTGCATCTCATCCAGGGGCAGGAGAAGGGCAGGGCAAAGGAATAACCGGGGATACCCGGAATTCATCTCTTCTGATAGCACCATTTATCTTTGTCCGTGGCCTGCCTCATTTCGGACCTGGCAGAACGGCTGGAAGGCACCACTTCCCCTGAACGGTAATAACGAGATGAGACCGTTGGGAAGAAGGGGAGTGGGCAAGAAAGCCCGCCAGCCAGGGCAACCACCCCTCATGATTCAATGGCAGGCAATCCCGGTCAGAGGGGCTTCATCCCTGTGGATCGGTCCCCTGTCCCTGGTCAGCGGGATCTCCTGCTCGAAACATTGGTTCACCGCGGAAGGGAGGCGCACGACCACAGCAGGATCCCGATAAAAAAGGAGATTCCGGGGTTTTCGCATCAAATGGTGAGGCTCTCGCCCGGGGCAAGTATTCTCACCCGGATATCGGTGGTCCGTTCAAGGGCAGCCCTGAACAGTCCGGGATCCTGCCGGATCACCGGCCAGGTATCGTAATGGATGGGGATGACCAGCGGGGCACCGATATACTGGGCTGCAATCATCGCCTCCTCGGGGCCCATGGTGAACCTTCCGCCAATCGGAAGCAGGGCAACATCAGGGTGGCAGAGTTCGCCGATCAGCTTCATGTCCGAGAAGAGTGCAGTGTCCCCGGCATGGTATACCCGTTTTCCCTCCATCCCGATCACGAACCCTGCTGCACCGCCGCCATTGCACCCGATGCCTGCCTCTTCAATCCATGACGAATGGACCGCCTGCACCATGTGGAAGGCTACCCCATCTACGCTGATGGTGCCGCCAATGTTCATCCCCTCGGCAGGGATCCCCTTCGATTTCAGGTATTTCGCCACCTCGTTGATGGCTACTGTGGGCCGTTTCAGGGCAACGGCAACCCCCATGTGATCCGCATGCCCATGGGTGACGGCCACGATATCGGCGGGGGGTGGGATTATCCCATCAGGGAAGAAGGGATCGACCAGCACCGTCCTGGCTCCTTTCAGGAGGATGCAGGAATGTCCATAATAGGTGAGCTCCATGCTACAGTATCTGGGCTGATACTAATTGAAAAATGTGGCGGGGGGGTATCCTGAAGAGGAATGGCATGGTGATATGCCTGACAGGGATGGTGGGGGAGTGGTGCCCTGTAGGGCCAGGGAGTCCTCCATGATTCTCTCACAGAGGAATACCTCTTGTGTGCGTTTACGGCGTTCCTACAGGAGGAATGAACAGAGCCAGGCAGGGATCCAGCAGAGAGTATGACAAGGAAACCGGTCCCTTCCGAAGCAGTGAAGCCTCAAAGGGCCTGCTGGCACAGACATCATGCCCGGGGCTCATCGCCAGCGTATCATGGCATGAGATCAGTATCATCGGGGTGAAACGATAGCTCATCCCAATATGTTCCAGGAATGTCCTTTAACGAAAGGCGGATTCAAGGGAACGAAGAAAAGAGATGTTCTTTTAGGAGACATCCACCATCTCAGCCTCGGTGATGTCGATAGAGTCCTCAAGCCCGTCTTTGGTTGCACTCTTGGTCATGACCTCGGAGAGGTCACGA
>MVZQ01000236.1 GCA_002068435.1 Euryarchaeota archaeon ADurb.BinA087
AACGTGATGAAAGACTCGCTTGGCAATGACATCAAGGTAAAGAAATTCAAAGAGCTTCAGTGTGCTCTTATCCAGACCGTGCAGGCCAAGGAATGTGTCATACAGGGTGATGTGGAGATGCTTTCGTTCTACCCTGAGAGGAC
The DNA here is from genome assembly GCA_002068435.1 of Euryarchaeota archaeon ADurb.BinA087. Classification (GTDB taxonomy): domain Archaea; phylum Halobacteriota; class Methanomicrobia; order Methanomicrobiales; family Methanospirillaceae; genus UBA9949. The sequence goes on from MVZQ01000236.1 coordinate 144, forward strand.
AATAAAAAAGGAGCCCATCGGAGCCAGGTCGAATTTCGAACATATTTCGGCCAGGGCCATCGGCGATGTCAATGCACTGTCAGAGGAGCAGAAAAAAATGCTGCAGTCTCAACCGGTTCAGTTCCCGATGGATATTGACATGGTAATAATGTGTACTGAAAATCTAAAGAGTGCTATCAGGGGCTTCATGCAGGCCAACCGAAGGTATATTAACTAGATTGTATTATTTTTGACGCCCCGGCCCTCACAGACCGGGGCGGTTTCTTTCCGTCACTTTTGTTATGGCCTTGTATTCACCCTCAGGCCACCGGGTCAGGGGAGCGCTTCCCGGCCGGACAAGCATGAAGTGCAGGAATAATGATTATTGATAAACCTTCTGAAGAATAGAAAGAGCGGTATTGATAGGGGTGATCACCCCGGAGATCAGCGAGGCCCGTGCCCGCGATTACCTTGACGAGCTTGCGTTTCTGGCAGAGACAGCCGGCGCAGTGCCCGTCAGGAAATTCCTGCAGCGCGTTGAACATCCCAATCCGAGAACCTTTGTCAACAAGGGGAAGATAGAGGAGATAGCTGCCTTTATCGCTGCCGGAGAGATCACACTGGCAATTTTTGACGATGAGCTCACTCCCAGCCAGATGCGCAATATCGAAAATGATCTCAACTGCCGCATCATCGACCGCACCAACCTCATACTTGACATTTTCGCGGGAAGGGCCCGCACCTCGCATGCCCGCACCCAGGTGGAGCTGGCTCAGTACCAGTACCTTCTTCCGAGGCTCACCGGCATGTGGACTCACCTCGAACGGCAACGGGGAGGTATCGGGTTACGCGGTCCGGGTGAGACTGAGATTGAGACTGACCGCCGTATCATTCGTGACAAGATCACGAAGCTTAAGGAGCAGCTGAAGAAGATCGACACCCAGATGAGTATCCGCCGCAAGGGGAGGGAGAAAATGGTCAGGGTTGCCCTTGTCGGCTATACCAACGTCGGGAAGTCGACCCTGATGAACCTGATCAGCAAGAGTGACCTGTTTGCGGAAAACAAGCTCTTTGCCACCCTTGACACCACCGTGAGGAAGGTGGTGCTGGGCAACCTGCCCTTCCTGCTTTCTGATACGGTGGGTTTCATCCGCAAGCTGCCGCATGATCTGGTTGAGTCGTTCAAGTCAACCCTCGACGAGGTCAGGGAGGCCGACATGCTGCTACATGTCATTGATATTTCACACCCCGGTTTCGAAGAACAGATGACTGTGGTGAATACCACCCTCCAGGAGCTGGAATCACTCAACAAACCGACAATTTATGTCTTCAACAAGACAGACCTGTTCACTTTCACCAGGAAGGATGAGGATGATCTTACCCCGGTGAAGCGCGAGAATCTCTCCCTTGAAGAGCTGAAGAAGACCTGGATGGCAGGTGCCGGTGACCAGCTGACTGTATTCATCTCAGCCAAAAATCGTGATAATCTTGATGAGCTGAGGCGGATACTGTACACGGAGGTAAAAAAGATTCACGTACAGCGCTATCCCTAC
>MVZQ01000237.1 GCA_002068435.1 Euryarchaeota archaeon ADurb.BinA087
GCATCGTCCAGGGCTTCAGTCATGACTTTTGTCACCCTGTCGTCAACCTCCTCAACCAGATCTATCCTGAGCGGATTGGTCAGCCTCTTCTTCCACTCCAAGACCGGGGCATAAGGCGTCGGGGTCTTGTCCGTTTCCAGGATAACATACGCCCACCTTTCACTGAATATGTTCCCCTTCATGGCCGGTACAACCTGCTGCATGTTCGATGACAGAAACGTGTGCGACAGACCACGGGCCCAGTAAACCCAGGGGCCGGCAGTGATATAAAAAAACGGGTTCAGCACCCTCAACGGTGACTCCAGGCCAGTATTCGAGTAACTCAGCTGGATCCCTGCGAATCCTATTCCCGTCTCCCTGCTGAAAAAAAGAACCCACGGAACATCTGCCTCCATCTTAAGATCAGTGAAATCAGGAATGTGCTCAATATCATATATTATAACCGAATCCCTAACTACGTCATACCAGGCTGCATGGGTGATCATTTCCCTTTTTATGACCATCTCTGCATTCCTGAGTGCAAGAGCCTGGATAGTCTCCCTGATACGCATACTGGTGCTGCTTATGAAATAGGGAACACCCGGATAAAACTCATACCGCACCGAGGCTTCTACCTCCGGAACCTTACGCATCTCCCCCCATACATCGCTGCGAGCAATAACGCTCCCGGAAAGACTCATGACATTCGACGGAGGATTCCAGTCTGCAGTATGAGTCCATAATCTGGGCGGAGGGTAAATATCCGGGTTCCAGTGCATCGCACCGTTAGTCTCGCTCCTGTGATAAAGAGGCAATTCCGGCTTGCTCTTAAGTACGATCTGATCCAGATGACCCGAATTAGGATGAAGCATGACCGAAATCACACTGTTTTCCACCTGAAGCCCCGGAGATTCTCCCTGCACGCGAAGATCTGTCAGATAAATCTTGCCCGTGGCTTGCGGATTATTGTAAAATATAAGATAAACCTTGCTGGTCCTTGCCGGTACATCGGCCAGAAATGCTACACGGGCTGTTACCGTAGGAAGCCACAGCGGAGCCCCCCGTGTCGGTTTGCCGTCCTTGTCAGGGCTGAGATCATCTTCCTTCAGGTATTCCATCCGGTCATAAACCTGTGAGGGAACCTCGCTAAGCGCATGGGTCACAGGATCGACCCCAACAACGCGTATGTCACGCTCCAGCTGCTGGGCCTCATCTGCATAAAAGGCCAGCAGAACCTCCACCGGCTCACCCTTCCTGCTTATCCCTGCGGTCTCACTCAGAATAACCGATTTATAGCCCTTCCAGTCCTTGCTGTAAACCCCCGCACCCAGCGGAGCCCTGACCACCCTGGTCCCGGTAAGCCTCGTGTCTGAAGCCGAAGACCCGGCATCCTTCTTCATCCGAACCGAAAGACTAACCGTATAATCCTTCCCAGGTTCCCATCTTACCCACCCGGTAACCTGGAAATTCCTGTACAGCGTCCGGTCCTGTGACAAATTGTAACCCGAAGGCGGCCGGATGGGAATTGTCGGCCGGCTTAAATCCGAAAAATCTGCCGCACGACGGATATCCACTGCTCGCAGAGCCTTCCCGTCAACTGACGCCTCGACCTCAATCATCGACTCCCGGGGAAGCTCTATCTCAGCCCGGAAATGATAAAAGGGAATACCCGGAACAGGGTAGTTAAGCTC
>MVZQ01000238.1 GCA_002068435.1 Euryarchaeota archaeon ADurb.BinA087
GTACATCCTGCGATGAGAATGACGCCGATCAGCAGCACTGCCCCTACAGCAAACTTCGCGTCCAATCCAAACACCCTGCTATGTTAAAGCATGGCATGGCAGCTCCTATAAAATTTCCCCTTGGTAAAAGCGGACTGATCAGGGGATCGTGATATGGGTGATTTTTTTATCGGGGAATAATTCTTCAGGGGAACGGGTTGGATTGATGACGACTATCTCCGGAGTGGCAAAGAGCCTCAGTTCCACGCCAAGATTCGAGGTCCCGATACCCCGGGTTATATAGGTACTCACGCCATTCTCAAGAGAGAGCCCGGAGAGCTCGAATCCCGGCATGGGGATGTCCTGGGGGAGGAACTGCCCCCCATGGGTATGGCCGGCCAAAATGAGATCAGCATCCCAGTTTGCCCGGCATTCTGGCTCATGGATCAGGTAGAGGGTGAATGCCCCGGTTTTCGGGACGTCGGGGGGATCCGCCATTCCTGCCCAGCCATCATCAATACCGACAAGGATCAGCTCCTGTCCGTCGGCATCCACAACAAGGTACTCGTTTTTGAGTACTGTCACACTGTTCTTCCTGAGCTCGTCAGTGAGCCGCCCGGCATAGATGACATCTGTTGTCTCATCCCAGAGGCTGCTCACATTATAGTCATCCTTGTCGAACGAGGCATGATTCACCGCGAGGTTCTTTTCCACCCAGGATGTTGAGGTGATACCTGACTTGTAGTCATGGTTGCCAAGCACTGCGTAGACGGGTGCATCGATCCCCTTCCATATTTTTTGGAGAGAGATGTCCTCTCCATCGCCGTAGACGAAATCCCCGCCGATCATGACTACCGATGGGTCAAGGGCGTTAATCTCATTGATGATGGTACGGATATTGGCGATATTTCCCTGTTTCAGGTGGGGGTCAGCGATGAAGATGATATTGTCTGGTGCGCCGTCAATATGGAGCACCGTGATCTCCGAGGTCTTTGCCTCGACGTAGGCAAGGCCTATCGAGGCATTGAGGATGCCGAGAAAAACGATGAACGTAAGGTAGTGGGTTGCCCCAATCTTGGGCATCTTCGGAAGTGCGTCTTTCAATCGCATTTATACCTTTTGTTTTGGTGACGATGGATAAAAATGGTGTGGGTGGTGGCAACAGAGAAAAGCATGAACCGAGGCAGGTTCTGGAAAAAAGGGAGAGCGCCGGGGAAGAGATTTGAACTCTTGAGGTGCATGGCACCAGTGGCTTTCAAGGCCACCGCCTTACCGGTCTAGACTACCCCGGCCCGGATATAGTATATGCGATGCCAAAGCATAAAAAAAAGATCACCAGTTTCTCCGGATCACAACGAAAGCAACCACGGCAATAACCGCGGCTACCACCCCGATTGCCGGCAGAGGAGAGGATTGTTCTTCCGTGGAGGTGGTACCTGGTGTGGTTGCAGCAGTATCGGAGCCTGAAGTCTCCACCTTCGCTGCGCCATCCGCCGACAGGAGCACATCCCCCTCTGCTGCGTAACTATACGGGTATACCGTCAGGACAAGAACATCCTCAGTGGTGTCGATGAGGATCTCCTCATTTCCCACCGAACCTTTCTCGTTTACTTTCACCGTCTTCCCTTCTGTATCGGTATACTCGATAACCCAGTCGATCCCTGACGAGGTGAAAGCCCTGATCGTCCC
>MVZQ01000239.1 GCA_002068435.1 Euryarchaeota archaeon ADurb.BinA087
CAGGCCCTTCTTATACATCATAAGGATCAAAAAGTATATATTAATTTAGTTCGTATAACACAAAATGTTCGTATAATATAGAACATGTGTTCAGAGTGCGGCACAGGTATGGTCCGGATATTCCCGCACGGTGCTGCACTCTGCATGCAGGATGTGGATACCCGATGACCAAGATGGTAACTGATGTGGTCTGTCCCTTCTGTGGGGTTCTGTGTGATGATCTCGAAGTAGAGATCTCTGATGACGGGAAGACCGTTGTTGAGGTGTACAATGCCTGTGCGGTCGGTGCAGCAAAGTTCCTTCACACCGCAGCCAAGGACCGGGTGAAACGCCCCCGGATGCAGCAGGAAGATGGTTCGTACAGGGAGGTCTCTTACGATGACGCTATTGAATACACTGCACAGATGCTCGCAAGGGCAAAAAAGCCCCTGATGTACGGCTGGTCCAATACCAACTGCGAAGCACAATCGGTCGGACATGAGATTGCAGAGAGAGTGGGAGGTGTTGTGGACAACACCGCGACGGTCTGCCATGGCCCGTCCCTGATCGCGATTCAGGACGTCGGGATCCCGAGTTGTACACTTGGTGAGATCAAGAACCGGGCCGATGTGGTCATCTTCTGGGGCTGCAATCCTGCGCATGCTCACCCGCGCCACATGTCGCGATACTCGATCTTTCCAAGAGGATTCTTCACCGGGAAGGGACACAAGGGGCGTAAGATGATCGTTGTTGACCCCCGTAATACTGACACCATGAGGCTGGCCGATGTCGGGCTCCAGATCGAGCAGGGGCGGGATTATGAGCTCCTTTCAGCCTTCAGAGTTGCAATCCGCGGTGAGGAATTGCCTAATATGGTAGCGGGCATCCCGAAAGAGAAGATTTACGAAGCTGTTGAGATTATGAAGAACGGACGCTTCGGTGTCATTTTCTTCGGCATGGGTGTCACCCAGTCGTTGTCGAAGCACCATAACATCGACATTGCGATTATGGTGACGAAGGATATGAATGAATACACCAAGTTTGCGATCATCGCCATGAGGGGACATTACAATGTCACCGGGTCCGGCCAGGTCATGGGCTGGCAGTTCGGGTACCCGTTTGCAACCGACCTCTCACGGGGCTTCGCACGATATAATCCTGGCGAGACAACATCAAACGACCTGCTCAGACGCCGGGAAGTGGATGCTATTCTCGTGGTCGCCTCGGATCCCGGCTCGCACTTCCCGATATCCTCTGTCAAGGAGATGGCAAAGATCCCATCGGTTGCCGTGGTCCCTGACATCAATCCGACCAGTGCGATCTCAAAACTCCATGTCCCCGTAGCGATCAATGCGATTGAGGCGGGAGGCAACTGTTACCGGATGGACAATGTCCCGATCGATGCCCGGAAGGTCGTTGATCCGCCAGAAGGCATGCTGAGCGACTACGAGTTCCTGACCCGGGTCAACAAACGGCTCGGCGAACTAATGGGGGTGGCGTGATGACCGGCTCCGACTACCTGATCAGGAACGGGTTTGTGTTTGACCCGGTCCAGGGGATCAAGGGAGACAAGGCAGATGTTGCCGTCAAGGACGGGAAGATCGTCAAGAGCTCGGAACTCTCATCGAAGGCGAAGGTGATTGACGCCTCCGGCAAGACCGTGATGGCCGGTGCCGTGGAGATCCAT
>MVZQ01000240.1 GCA_002068435.1 Euryarchaeota archaeon ADurb.BinA087
CGGAGGGCAATTCCTCGTTCAGCTGAATGGGCGGATCAATAAGTGCGGTGCAATCTCACCCCGGTATTCCGTACCGTTGAATGAGCTTGAGTATTGGGAGACCCAGTATCTTCCTGGAAAGAATTTCGGGATTCTGATCCTTTCAACCTCAAAAGGGGTCATGACCCATGAACAGGCCAGGAAGGAAGGGGTCGGCGGAGAACTTCTCGGGTATGTGTACTAGAGGTGAGAGAGCATGGCATCTGAAAGAAAAGTAACCATACCAGAAGGAGTGAAGGTCGAGCTGGAAGGGACCTTGCTGAAAGTGAAGGGGCCGAAAGGTCAGCTTGAACGGAGCGTCAGGTTCCCCCAGATTACTACCGTTTTGGAAGACAATACGGTGATCTTCTCCACCAATTCAGACCGTAAGAGTGTGATTGCCATGGTGGGCACATTTGCTGCACATGCCAGAAATATGTGCCATGGCGTCAACACCGGATACGAATACCGTATGAAGGTGGTCTACAGCCATTTTCCTATCCAGCTCAAGCTGCAGGGGAATAAACTTGAGATCAATAATTTCCTGGGTGAGAAAAAGGCCAGGTATGCCACCATTGTCAATGGCGTGACAGCAAAGATAGGGAATGACGAGATTATCCTCTCCGGAATTGATAAAGAGCTCCTTGGCAACACTTCGGCCAACATCGAACATGCGACCAAGATCCGGAACCGTGATCCCCGCATTTTCCAGGACGGAATTTACATCGTCGAGAGGGTGTGATTGAAATGGCCGACGAGACAAAAAGGTTGATCCAGGTCCGTTCCGAAAAATCAGCATCATTCAAGCGGGACGGGGCGGGGAAAAAGAAGCAGCTCTCTGAATCCTGGCGGATGCCGCGCGGGCTCCATTCCAAAAAGCGGAGGCAGAAGAAAGCAAAAGGCCCGCTCCCGACACCAGGGTATGGCAGCCCTATCGAGGTCAGGGGTATGCACCCGAGCGGATATCGTGAGGTCCGGGTCTTTACCCCGGGTGATCTTGCAGGATTGAATCCTGAGGAAGATGCCGTCCGTATAGGCGGAACCGTTGGAAACAAGAAACGGCTGCTTATACAGGATCAGGCGGTTGCAGCAGGGCTGAAGGTTTTGAACGCGAGGGATATCAGGCCCAAGGAGCAGGAGGAGAAGAGCGATGACTGATATTGCAAACCAGCGGCGTCTCGCAGCATCGATTCTCGGCTGTGGTATCCATCGTGTATGGTTTGATGCCGAACGGATCAGCGACATCCAGAATGCGATATCGCGAGAGGATATCAAGGGACTTATCGGAGAGGGTGTGATCCGGGCACGTCAGGTCCAGGGCAACAGCCGTGGAAGAGCCCGGGCGCTTATGGCGAAACGTTCGTATGGCCACTGCAAGGGACCTGGCAGACGAAAAGGGGCTGCCGGGGCACGAAATCCTTCGAAAAGGGAGTGGGTCCAGAAGATTCGGGCGATCAGAAAAACTCTTGCAGAACTTCGTGAGAGCGGAGAGATAGAACCTCACCTCTACCGCACCTTGTACCGGAAAGCTGCCGGAGGGCAGTTCAGGAATGTAGCACACCTGAAAGCTCAAATCGGGATCATTTCAGGGAGGATGAAGTAACATGGCAACGGGACCTCGTTACTTCGTTCC
>MVZQ01000241.1 GCA_002068435.1 Euryarchaeota archaeon ADurb.BinA087
AGACCATTGATGATGGCCTGTGATATACCAGCGATGATGAAGAGACCGACTCCTGATCCGATACCCCACTTGGTGACCACTTCATCCATGAACATGATCAGCACTCCGCCGATGCATATCTGGATGAAGATGATCAATGAGACTGCGGTGAGACTCCCGCCGAAGAACATGTCAGCGATGACCGGATCTGGTAGCAGGAACCCTCCGATGAGGTTTGGCAAGGCCTCAATGATAATCATCACAAAGATCAGGAGCTTCTGGAGGCCCATATAGAGGACCTGCCCGCGAACCTCGGCGGTATCGATATGAAGGATGTCTGCACCCTTCAGGAGCTGGAGGACAATGGATGCCGTGACAATCGGACCAATACCCAGCTGGACCAGGGAACCACTCGCACCGGCGAGCAGAGCCCGGTAATATTCGAAGAGATCCATGGAATTTGGATCAAGTCCCCAGAGGGGGATATTGGTCATAACGAAATACAGGATGAGTATGCCAGCGGTCCATAACAGCTTGTTTTTAAAATGGACGTGGCCTTCGGGACTTTTTACTGCCGGCATTGCAGCAAGCAGCGGTTCCATGCGGTCCAACAGTGTTCCCATTCTTACACCCTAAAAATTGGTCAGATGACCAGGGCCTGACCACCCATTGCCTCGATCTTGCTCTTTGCCTGAGCGGAGAATGCTCTCGCCGTGATGTTCATCTTCAAAGTGACTTTTCCGCTTCCAAGTATCTTATCGATACCGATTTGATCTGCATGGAGGGTGATCGTATCCCCCTCCCGGGTTGCTTTTCCCCCTGCAAGAAGGGAAGGGGCCATCTGATCGATCTCACCAATCGAGATCACCCGCATGATCCTGGCGGTCTGGTTATAGAATCCATTCTTTCCGTTATGGATTTCACCATACAGGAGATAGTGGGAGAACCGATGATCACGGTGACCCGCCCGTCCTCTTCCGCCCCTGTTACCAGCTCCACGCCTGTTCTTATGGGTACCCCCGCCGCATGTTCGTGATCCGCGGTATTTCGAACGTTTGTTTACCGGCATCTTTTTTCACCTCATCCTGTGGAGGAGCGCATTAATCTCCTGCCCATAATAGCCGAGTGCGCCCCCCTGCTGGGCAGTTCGTTTGATCGTCCTGTACCCTTTCCGGGGCGGGTGCAGACGGAGGACGGGCTTCAATCCGGGCATGTCAGCAAGACGTGTCTCACCCGAAGCCAGAGCTGCTGCAAATTCAGTAATCCCTGAATACAATGAATTTGACTTCACGTACTCATCGGTCAGAGGGGTATCTCCTATAACACGTCCCCGTGTGCGAAGGATCGTTTCAATGGTAACCGCATCAACTTCACCATAAGCGACGAAGTCCTTGACCTTGCGGATCATGCCGAGGTATTCAGGCGTATCCGGGACAAGGACGCAATGATTGATGTGGTGAAGCCGGAGCATCTTGAGGGTATCCTTGATCTCACGGCGGGTATTCACAACCCCGCGGACCTGTACTATGGCGTACATCACTCAGCACCTCCGCGCCGGGTCATATTTGTCGCCTTGAGCGCGTTGAAGGTGGCCTTGGCAAAATTGATGGTCGTCCTGGTCTGCCCTTTCGAGAACGTCCAGGCGTCCTTGATCCCTGCCAGCTGGAG
>MVZQ01000242.1 GCA_002068435.1 Euryarchaeota archaeon ADurb.BinA087
AATCGCCTGGAGGGCTTTTTTTCCCCTTGCCCCGAATATCCGCGTGATCTCGTCCCGCAGTTCCGGGGTGAGTTCCTTCCCTTCCTGCAAGGCTTCGAACAGCTCGTCTATCTCCATGTTTCCATTGCCGGAGGGTCATCGATAAACGTCCACCCCATCCGTTCTGCGAGCCGGCGCATGCCCGGGGCTTCGAGGGCATAATGCGTCGATTCGATCAGCGGGAGCGGGGAGCCCCGTGCCACCGAATGTCTGAGTTCCGCGGAGAGGTACGCCCTGGCCCCAAGCGAGGCAGCCTCCCCTATGAGCTCCGGATCAAATCCACTCCCTCCCACAACCCCGATCCGGCAGGGAAGGGTGACCGGCCCCCACGTGCGAAGCGGGAAACCAAGGCATCGGGCAAGGCCCGGGAGATCGAGGCTGCAGTCCCCGCAGACACCAAGGCTCATCTCATCCACCGAAGTGAGCCCGAGGAGTCCTGCCAGGGAATCGTTGATCCCACCCTTTGCATGATCAAAGTTGGTATGCATCACGTAAATGTTCAGGTCTGCCGAGAGTACCGGCTTGAGGAAGGCGGCCAGTGTCTGCGGGACAGCAGTGATCGGTGACCAGATCGGGGTATGATGCACGACAAGCATATCAGCACCGGAGCTGACCGACGCCCGGATCACTGCCGGAGTGGCATCGAGAGCACAGGTTACCCGTCCGATCTCCCGCGTTCCCTCTATGATAAGGCCGATCCTGCCGCAATCCATCTCTTCGGCACCATCGGGTGGAGCGATCTCCTCGAGCTCCCGGATCACTGCCCTGATATCCATGGGTACATATCGGTGCCACGGGGTTAAAAAGTATGTAATTACTACAGGTAATAAGCAACACTTATAAATATTCATAAAAAGACATCATGGCTATGGAAAAGACCATCAGCCTGATCAGGGAGCGGATCAGGGACGGAAACGCACGGGTGGTCACGGCAGAGGAGATGCCGGCGATCGTTGCCGAGCTCGGTGAAGAGGGAGCGCTCCGAGAGGTGGATGTGGTCACGACCGGTACGTTCGGGGCGATGTGCTCGTCCGGCGCATTCCTGAACTTTGGCCATGCAGATCCCCCGATCAAGATGGAGAAGATCTGGCTGAATGACGTCGAGGCATATGGCGGCATAGCAGCTGTCGATGCCTATATCGGGGCAACGCAGAAGTCCGCTACCCGCGAAGAGAGTTATGGCGGTGCCCATGTCATCGAGGACTTCATCGCGGGAAAGACCGTCGAACTCAGGGCTCTCTCCACCGGGACCGACTGTTACCCGAGGAGAACTATCACCACCGAACTCCTCCTCGAGAACCTGAACCAGGCCATCATGCTCAACCCGCGGAATGGGTACCAGCGGTACAATGCCGCTTCGAATTCCACCGACAGGAGTCTCCGGACCTACATGGGGCTGCTCCTGCCGAACTGCGGGAACATCACGTATTCCGGATCCGGCCTGCTCAATCCCCTGGCAAACGATCCCCATTTCCGCATGATCGGGGGAGGTGTCCCGGCATTTCTTGGGGGAGCTCCTGGGATGGTGGTTGGGGAAGGTACCCAGCATTCTCCTGCAGGGGGCTTTGGCACCCTGATGGTGACAGCCGATATGAAGCAGATGTCC
>MVZQ01000243.1 GCA_002068435.1 Euryarchaeota archaeon ADurb.BinA087
ATGAAAAATAATGCTCTCAGTAACATTCTCCACACCTGAGACAGGAAAGCCCTTGCCGTAACTGTCAGGGTAACCACCTGATACCATCATGACCGTCACCGCGGTATCAGGAAGGATTTCAATTCTGCGTGATGCGAGATCACGCTGTGCAACTCCTTCAAGAAGGTCATAAAGATCGCTCCCGATCCGCGGCATGATCACCTCTGTCTCAGGATCACCCAGGCGGGCATTGTATTCAATCACATAAGGATCACCTCCTGTGTTCATCAGCCCGAAGAAAATGAATCCCCGGTAATCAATCCCCTCCAGTTTAAGTCCCTCTATCGTGGGTTTTATTATCCGCGCCTCCACCTTTTCAAGGAACGAGGGGGAAGCAAAAGGCACTGGTGACACTGCTCCCATCCCCCCGGTATTCTTTCCCGTGTCACCCTCGCCGATGCGCTTGTAATCCTTGGCTTCAGGCAAAATCCGGTACGAGATGCCGTCAGTGATCACGAAAGCAGACATCTCTATTCCCCGGAGGTATTCCTCGATGACCACCTTGCTGCCTGCAGTCCCAAACCTTCCTCCGAGCATTTCCCTCAGCTCACTGACCGCCTCGTCAAAGTCATTAATGATCAGCACCCCCTTGCCTGCAGCAAGGCCATCAGCCTTGAGTACATAGGGCGGCTTCATCCGCCTCATGAAGCTGACAGCATCATTGAAGGTGCCCGGGGTGAAGGTTTCATAGGCGGCAGTAGGAATCCCGTGCCTCTTCATGAACCCCTTGGCAAAGTCCTTGCTTCCTTCAAGCATAGCACCGGCACGGCAAGGGCCGATCACCTCCACACCGGCCAGGGCACTGTCACTCATGATGAAGTCAGCTATCCCCTCAGCCAGGGGAACTTCGGGGCCGACGACCACCATGCTGATGGAGTTTGCAAGGATGACTTCACGCACTCTTTCGAAATCAAGCGGATCAACCGGAAGGTTTGTGGCTACTCCTGCAGTTCCCGGATTGCCCGGTGCAACAAAAAGCTTCAGCGGCCTGCTGCTCTGTGCCAGCTTCCATGTGATTGCATGTTCGCGCCCTCCTGATCCCAGGATAAGAATATTCATAATACAGCTCTCTTTCCCTTTCAAAAATAGCATTTAGGATGAAATTACTCAGGTCAATGTTAAAGAATCATCCACCAGTCCGAATGACCAGCCATCATCCATGGCATTTTTCAGGAACCGGTCAAGATATTGCAGTGCAGTGCTCGATGGTTTGTCATGCAGTACTATGACAGTTCCGGGCTTCAACCTGCGCATCAGTATGGCGTAAGACTCGTCTGCTGTAAGGTTCTGATCAAAGTCATACGGCATCACGCCCCAGAAGACTATCTGCATGCTCCTCTCCAGAATCCTGTATTGTCTCCTGCGTATCGTGCCATAGGGAGGCCTGAATAAATTGCTGCATGTGATGTCCCTCCCCCTGAATGCGTCAGCACAATAAGTTCTGACAGGTGTCTTGAGCCCGTTGAGGTGGCTGTAACCGTGATTGCCTGCCAGATGCCCTTCAGATGCAATCCTGGCAAAAATAGCCGGGGAAGCAAGGACCTTGCTTCCGGTACAGAAGAAGGTTGCTTTTGCACCATGCGCATCAAGAATATCAAG
>MVZQ01000244.1 GCA_002068435.1 Euryarchaeota archaeon ADurb.BinA087
CCGAAGCCGACCCCCCCGGTATATTTCGGGCGAGTCACCATCGGCCAGGCGGTCGATTCCTCGGCAAAGGTCTGGACATCGGGGAAGGTTCCGTATACCGCCTCGTTGAGATTCTGGAGGAAGGAAAGCGCCTCGAGGTTCTCCTTTCCCCCGTACTGGTTGGGGATCCATTCCCCCTCTTTTCTGGCATAATCGAGGTAGAGCATGGAAGCCACCCCATCCACCCGGAGACCGTCTGCGTGGTACCGATCCAGCCAGAAGAGAGCGCTGCTGATGAGGAACGACTGCACCTCATACCGGCCATAATTGAAGATCAGGCTCTTCCATTCGGGGTGAAATCCCCGCTGGGGAGAGGCATGCTCGTACAGGTGGGTCCCGTCATAGAATCCCAGTCCGTGCGGGTCAGAGGGAAAATGGGAGGGGACCCAGTCCAGGATGACGCCGATACCGTTTCTGTGGAGGTGATCGATCAGGTACATGAAATCGCCCGGGGTGCCGTACCTGCTGGTGGGGGCAAAATACCCGATGGTCTGGTATCCCCAGGATCCGTAGAAGGGATGCTCCATGACCGGGAGGAACTCCACGTGCGTAAATTCCATCTCTGCAAGGTACCCGGCAAGCATGGGTGCAAGTTCCCGGTATGTCGGTGCCCGCCCTCCATCTGACGGGACATGCCGCCATGATCCAAGATGCATCTCGTAGATGGAGAGCGGTGAGGTGATATCCTGCCGGTTCTTCCGCTCCTCCATCCATCCCCGGTCCTGCCATCCGATGCATGGTTCTGCGATAAGAGAGGCGGTCGCGGGGGGGAGCTCCCAGGCGAATGCGAACGGATCACCCCGGTCTGCCGTATAATCGTGGTAGCGGGAGATGAGGTGGTACTTGTACCGCATCCCTTCAGCCGCCCCGGCAATGAAGCCCTCCCAAATCCCTGATCCGTCAGGTCGTTCCCGGAGCGGGTGGGAGGCAGGGTCCCACCCGTTGAAATCGCCAATAACGGTTACGCTGCGGGCATTGGGTGCCCAGACCGCAAACCAGGTGCCCGCTCCCTCCTCCATGACAAGAGGATGGCTGCCCATCTTCTGATAGAGCCGATGATGCCTTCCCTGCCGGAAGAGGAAGATGTCATAGTCAGAGAGGAACGGTGATTCCGGCTCTCCTGCGGTGCCCACCCCTGTCACAGTCGTACCTCCTTCTGCCGGTCCGTTATCAGGTTCAGGTAGACCCGCTCCATCATAATGCCGATCTCTCCCCAGTTGAACTGCGAGAGGACCTTTCGTTTTCCGGCAAGTCCCATTGCCCGGATCCGGACCGGATCTTCAATGATATAACTGATCGCCCAGGCAAGCGAATCAGCCCTGACAGGGACCTTGATACCATCAATGAAATCATCGATGTTCTCCGAGAGTCCACCCACATCAGTTGCCACCACGCATCGCTCGGCACTCCATGCCTCGGTAAGCACCAGCCCGAAGGGTTCGTTCCGGCTGGGGATCACGACAAGGTCACACGCATTCAGGAGTTCGCGGTATTCCTCATCAGAGATGTATCCCGTGAAGCGGACGGGGAGCGTCCTGCAGCGTTCCTCGAGTTCCTGCCGCATATCCCCTTTTCCGGCAATGATGAAC
>MVZQ01000245.1 GCA_002068435.1 Euryarchaeota archaeon ADurb.BinA087
GAAGCTCCGCGGGCACTGGGCATAGCAGGCACCGCACTTGATGCACATCTCGCGGTTCACGTTGGGCTTTCCGTACTCATGGGTGATTGCCCTGACGGGACAGGCTGCAGCACAACTCCCGCACCCCATGCAGAGCCCCTGGTTGATGACATCGTACATCAGGTCGCACCCGCATGCCTCGGTGCCACGCTCTGCAAGCTGCATGAGCGGGGTCAGGTACTTCTTGGCAAGCTCCTGCTGGTCCTTGTTCCCCTTGAGGAGCAGGTATGCCATCACACAGACGTTCCTTATCAGCTGAGGGGTCGGTGCACATCCGGGGATATACACGTCCACCTTGATCAGGTCGCCCACGGGAAGGAATGATTCATGCTGCGGTTGGTTGGGCTGGCCGCCACGGCTGAACCTGGTGATATTACCATAACAGGCACATCCCCCAACAGCAACAACGACTGCTGCTTTCTCGCGTGTCTCTTTAATCTCATCAACTGAAATCTTGTCCTGGATGCATACCGACCCTTCGACAAGCGCAACATCCATCTTTGGGATGTGGCGAACGTCTGCAAGGGTCAGGCCATAGACCAGGTCAGCATATCTGTCAAGGATTGTGAGCAATCCTCCGTAATTGTCTGCTAAGGATACAAGGCAGCCTGTACATCCACTCATGTGTACATGGCCAACTTTTATCTTGTCTGCCACAGGCTTATCCTCCTTTTGTAAAACTTCTGCCTTTTTTTCAACATCAGCTTTCACCGGAACAGGTCTCTCCTCCGGTTTTTTGCTGTTGTCCTTCGTTCCGAAGATTCTTGATAGCCATCCCATAGTCCACCCCTATTAATTCCAATACATGACGGACAGTTCCTGGGATTGCCTTCTGTACTTCATCAGTGAGCCCCAGTTCGAACTCGGGGGCAGTAACCCTCCGCGGCTGGCATCCGATAACCGTGATATCGACCCTATCTTTCAGGCGCTGGAGCGGCTCGGTGAGATCCCATGAATGGATATCCCGGTAACTCCCCGCAGGCAGATCCTCGACCGAAAAGTCTCTGATCTCACCTGGTTCTGCACCAAAATCGGCAATATCAATGATGATGAGCCGTTTTGTATGCTCGGGATCAATCAGGGTAAAAATAAAGTGAGGTCCGCCGAGTCCGGCGTCAATGACCTTTATTGTATCGGGGAGTTCGAGGCAGCCTAATTCTTCTGCTACGGCGGGGCCAAACCCGTCATCAGCAAAGAGCGGATTCCCGCACCCTGCAACCACAATTTCCGGAAACAGCATGGGGTTACACTCACTGGATGAGTTTCTGGGCAACTATCCTCTTGTCTTCATCAATGACGATCATGTGGGTAGCGCATGAGACGCACGGATCATAACCGCGTACCACCATCTCGGCAACCTGCCATGGCGCACCGGTCAGTGCCCGGCTGCAGGTTGGGAAGTTCCATGTGGTTGGCACAAGCATTTCATACCAGAGTACACGCCCGTCCTTAACCTTCGCAAGGTGGACATCTGTCCCGCGGGGGGCTTCGTTTGCTGCCCAGCCCATGGAGCCATCTCCCTGGGGAATGGGATCTGCAAGGACCTTTCCTGAGGGATTGTACTCATCAAGGGCATTGATGATAGTA
>MVZQ01000246.1 GCA_002068435.1 Euryarchaeota archaeon ADurb.BinA087
ACAACCGGGATCACCCTGACCGTGAACGCCCTGGACGATAGCAACGGGACTGCGATACCGGCAACTACGCTCCCGGGCACGTTCATCGTTCACAGCCCGGCCGTCATCGCACCGACCGCGGACTTCACGGTGAACATTTCGTCAGGAACTTCACCACTCACGGTGCAGTTCGCTGACAACTCGAGCGGGACTGAACCGTTCTCCTTAGAGTGGAACTTCGGGGACGGAAGCCCGAATGAGACCTCGTCAGCCCCGGTTCATACCTTTGTCACGGACACTCAAGCGACCTATACCGTGACACTGACGGTGAACAATAGTGCCGGGTCAAGCGCAACCGCAGAAGCAATTACGGTCAGCACTACGGAACCAACACATCCCCCTGACAGTATCACGAACCTTCACAACACGACCTACCAGGAGACCCTGATCACTTGGAACTGGACCGACCCCTCATCAGAAACCTTTGATCAGGTGATGATCTATCTCGACGGGGTGTTCCAGGCCAACGTGACGAAGGGATCCGGGACTTTCACTGCTGCCAATCTCAGTCCTGCAACGATGCATACCCTTGGCACAAGGACGACAGGAACAACAGGACTGATCAATGAAACCTGGGTCAACCATACGGCAACCACCGCTCCCTATCAGGACCCGTCATCCTTCACCGTCACCCTGGAAAGCGGATGGAATGTGGTCTCGACACCGATCCTGTTGGCACCGGGCCATTCCCAGTTCTCCCAGATCTTTTCAGCCGGGGACCAGGAGAAGATCGTCCAGGCACTGGGATGGGATGGATCCCTCTGGTATGCCGCCCAGGCAAACGATGAAATGACCCCCCTGTATGCATTTTATATCAATGTAAAGGAGGGGGAGGTGGCACATGCGACGATTGTGCCATCCACCAGTATATCGAGTCCCCCGGCCCGGGCACTCGTGACCGGATGGAACCTGATCGGTCCTGCACCGGCCTATGAGGATGGAGGATTTTCACCAAAACCGGTCGAGGATTCGTTGATCACGATCGAAGGGGATTATCGCATCGTCGTCAGCCCGGGCCTGCACCAGCCAAGCTGGTCGTATGTTCGGGGCGGGGCCTCCCGGGATCTCCTCCCCTACAAGGGATACTGGGTATTTATGGACCATCCCGACACGCTTGCCGGGTTCTCCACCACCCCTCTCTGATTTTTTATATGAAAATGCCTCCGGCATTTTCATCTCGTATGCATGTGTCCTTCGAAGGAATCATGTAGTTTTTTTGAGACAGCTTATTTTCAGAGACAGCTTAGGATCTCCCAGGCGACTCTTGAGAACAGACTTTTTTTCCTTCCAAGACCTGCCGTTGCCGGGGATGGTCATCGGGGACTGCTTCGTCAGGAATACGAATGGGGGCCTCCTGCCCACCGGGGTAAAATCATAACCTTTATCAAAGTCCTGGAGCCTTTGTTCGTGTGCATGCGGCCACCGGATCTCGAATATGCTGCTGATGACCGGCCCAAAGGCCCCACCCTGTTCCTGCTCGGTCTCCAGCACACCGGGATTGTCGCAACCGCCTTTATTTTTCCCGTCCTTGTCGCCAAGGCTGCCGGCCTGGAGGCAGGGGCAGC
>MVZQ01000247.1 GCA_002068435.1 Euryarchaeota archaeon ADurb.BinA087
GTCCCTTTATGGAACACGGAGATGGCAATCCCTGCATCATCGTTCGAGATCTTTGAGGTCCGTTCCTTGTCCACCCAGATCCCGCTGGTACCACTGTATATCCTGTGGGTGTCTCTCAGGAGGTGAGCAGGGATGTTCTGGCCTTTGTACTTCGCCTGGATCTCCCTCCAGATCCGCTCCCGGTTCATGGTCTCGAAATCGAAACTGGTATGATCCCCCTCCGAGTGAGTCTTTTTCACGATCCGGAACCCGAACTTCCTGAGAAAATTGTTGGACTGTTCTCCCCCGGAATAAAAAGTGGGATCAAGGGGCTCCCCGTTCGCAAAGATATTGGCTGTCCGGATGACCCATACAGGGGGATATTTTCTCCCCTCATACACCAGGGAATATTTGATGGATTCGTGCTGCTTCGGATAGCCTTCCTTATCGATGACTGTCAGGGCTGTAAGGATATGGTCTTTCCTGATATTCCTGGGGATCCCGGGTACCATTGCTCTGTGAGATTGTTGGTTCATCTCATAAAGGATAACGGTTTTGCGAGCGTTGTGAAAGAGTGGGGAATATCAGAGCAGTTCGGATGAGGTGGTGAGCTGGTTGTCTCACCACTTCTCTTCACGGTATTGCATTTCCATTTTTTTCTCGTCAAAAATCATGGAAAAAGGAAGGTTCCCTTCAATGTTCCATATGGATGTTCAGGGTTGCACGTGAACCAGACGATACAGAGGTGACCTTGTCGGCATATCCCTTGATAAGGAATGCCCCCAGCTTGACCAGGCCAGAAGGATCGGTGAGGATCTCCTCCTCGCTGGGACGCTTGTCCGGGAGCGGGAGAGGACTGCCCTCGTATGAGATCCCGGCATCCAGGTTGAACTCATCGAACGACACCGTCACACTGACCGGTCCGGATGCCAGCTGGTGATCGGTGATCAGCTCGCATGCCTCGGTGAGGGCCATGGCCATCTGGTGGATCACCTCCTTTCGTGCTGCCCAGATTTCACCCTGGCGCTCCATGAAGAGGAAGATCTGGTCGGAGATCCGACTCACCGGATCGATCGTGGTGGTGACCTTCTTTTTGATCCCCAGCCGCATTACCAGGTTCAGAACGATGGCAATCACGGTTGCGAGCGAGAGGGCTGAATCAAACACCGGGCTGATAAATCCGGGGACGCCCTCGTACGCACCGGGGATAAGGTAGACGCTGAGCCCGAAGATGAACGAGATGCCGATCACAAAGATCTTCCGTGAATCGAGCATCCTCGTGGTGATCATCTGGATGCCGCCGACGATGATGAACCCCGCAACATAGATCAGGCTCCCGCCGATCACCGGGCCCGGCATCAGGAGGAACACGATGGCGAGGGCCGGGAGAAATGCAAGACCGATCAGGATCCCGCCGGTCACAAACCCGATATACCGGCTCGTCGCACGCGTGGCGATGGAGAGGCCGATGTTGGACGAGGACCCGGTCTGCCCCATTCCCCCGATAAGGCCGCCGATGGTTGATGCGATGCCGTCGGCAAAGAGCCCGGCCCGGATATTCATCATGTCCGGCCGCTTCCACTCGGTGTCATTGATCCGCTGGCAGATGGAGAATTC
>MVZQ01000248.1 GCA_002068435.1 Euryarchaeota archaeon ADurb.BinA087
GATGATCGCGACACCAAAGAGGGCCGGAAGTATCCGGGCGACGAGATCACTGTCACCAAAGAGCGAAAACATTCCTGCAGTGACATAATACAGGAACGGTCCGTGATACATCGGTTCATACGCATAAATCCCCTCGGTCATCAGGCGGTACGAGAACCACGCATGGATCGCCTCATCGTGATGGAAGAGTTTGAGATCGAGGGCTAAGAACCGTAGTACTATCCCGAGGATGAAAATCAGTAAAAAGAGGTTCCGAAAGGAGCACCATTCCCGGATCCGGGAGCGAACTCCGGCGGTCAATCCGCTTCCTCAGCTCTCGAGGACGATCTCGATGCCGATATCTTTCGGGACCTGGGTACGCATCAGCTGGCGGAGTGCACGTTCATCGGCGTCGATATCGATCAGCCGTTTGTGCACCCGCATCTGCCACCGGTCCCAGGTGGCGGTCCCTTCCCCGTCGGGGCTTTTCCGTATGGGCACCACCAGGCGTTTGGTGGGGAGTGGAATGGGGCCGGCGATATTGACACCGGTCCTCTCTGCGATCTCCCGTATCCGGTCGCAGACCATCTCAACCTTCTTGAAATCGGTCCCTGTGAGGCGTATCCTGGCCTTCTGCATGATATTCACCAGATAAATATTGAGGGATTCGGAGTTATCTCATCTGCTTAGGCTGGATGGCAATGCACATGCCGGCAGCGATGGTGCTTCCCATATCCCGGATTGCAAACCTGCCGAGCTGGGGGAGTTCCTTCACATTCTCGATGACCATGGGCTTGGTCGGTTTGACCTGCACAATCGCTGCGTCGCCTGCCTTGATGAACGTGGGATTCTCCTCCTTGGTCTGGCCGGTCCTTGGGTCGAGTTTCTTCTTCAGCTCGATGAAGGTGCAGGCAGTCTGGGTGGTGTGGCAGTGGAACACGGGGGTGTATCCGACGGTGATTGCGCTGGGGTGCTGGAGCACGACGATCTGTGCGGTGAATTCATCAGCGACAGTCGGCGGGGCTTCGACAGGTCCGCAGACATCGCCACGGCGGATGTCTCCCTTTGCAAGGCCACGGACGTTGAATCCAACGTTGTCGCCGGGCAAAGCCTGAGGGATCTCCTCGTGGTGCATCTCGATGGACTTGATCTCACCCTCCTTGTTTGCCGGCATGAAGGATACTTTCATTCCCTTCTTCATGATGCCGGTCTCAACGCGTCCTACCGGCACGGTGCCGATACCGCTGATACTGTAGACATCCTGGATCGGCAGCCGGAGCGGCTTGTCGGTCGGTTTCTCGGGCTCCTTGAGCGTGTCGAGCGACTCCAGAAGCGTCGGGCCGGTATACCAGGGAGTCTCAGGGCTCTTCTTGGCGATATTGACCCCCTGAAGGGAACTGATGGGGATAAACAGCGTCTCAGCCGGTTTGTATCCAACCATCTGGAGGAGGGCTGAGAGATCCTTTTTCACTTCCTCGAAGCGTTTCTGGTCATACTTGGCGGCATCCATCTTGTTGACAGCAATGATGAGCTGGTTGATACCAAGCGTTCTTGAAAGGAACACGTGCTCCTTGGTCTGTTCCATGACCCCGTCAGGGGCTGCCACGACAAGAACC
>MVZQ01000249.1 GCA_002068435.1 Euryarchaeota archaeon ADurb.BinA087
CGGGATAGTACTATCAGTCTTTCAGGGGAATCGATCATGGGCGAAGATACCATATTCTCAATCGGTGAATGGACGGTCACTCCTGGCAAGGAAGCATTGTTCCTCGAAAGATGGCGGGAGTTCTCCCGCTGGTCTCTGAATCATATCAACGGGGGACGGTGGGTGTACGTGGTCCAGGACCGGGAACAGCACAATAAATTCATGTCGTTTGGTATCTGGGAATCCCCGGAGGATTATGCCGAATGGCGGCATTCGACGAAATTCAAATCAGCGTTTGCTGAATTCAGTGCCATGTGTGATAAGGTCGCCTACAGTACCTCGACCGAGGTGTTGCATCGTTACCGGTAAGATCGTCGTTCCTTTTTTCACCCTCTGCAGAATAAATGCACAATGTTTATCCGTATAACCGGGAGATTCACACGTATGCCACTCCCCCGCCGTCCCCTCGTCCTTTGTCTCCTCGCCCTGGTTATCGGAACACTGCTCGTCTCCGGATGCCTGACTGAACCCCCAGCGGTAAAGCCACCCGTCACCGTGAACGTGACCAGTCTTACCTTATACACCGAGGATGTTCCTCCCTATAACTATGTGGAGAATGGAACCCTGCAGGGAATCTCGGTCGATCTCCTTGCGTTGATCACCGCAGGGATGGGAGAGGACCTGTCACGGGAACAGGTGAAGGTAGTACCCTGGTCGGAAGGGTATACGGCGGCCCTTACCGGGAACAAGACGATGATCTTTGCCATTGCCCGGCTCCCCGAGCGGGAGACCTCGTTCAAATGGGCAGGACCTATCACTCCCCTCACCCCTGTTCTCTTTGCCCTGCCGGAGCGGGGGATTGTGATTGCCAGCCCCGATGACCTGGAGGGATACCGTATCGGAGCGGTCGCGGAAAATGCCGAAATCCAGCAACTGCTGGAGATCGGGGTGAACCAGAGCCGGATTGTGCTGACCCCCAACGCTTCGGTCATGGTGACGATGCTTCAGGATGGCGAGATCGATCTCATGGCGTACTCGCAGGCTGCCGGCAGGTACTTCACCCGGCAGGTGACGGGAAGTTTTGACACGTTCCGGATCGTGTACGTCTTCCCGGATATTCCGCTCTACTATGCGTTCAGCAGGGATGTCCCCGATGAGACGGTGCAGTCGTTCCAGAAGGTGCTTGATGCCCTGAAGACCGAGAAGGAAGCAGAGGGTTTCAGCGAATACGAGCGGATACTGTACCGGTACACAGGGGTACATTGTCAGCCACAGCCTTATCCCGAGGCAGAAGTGATAAATCTGGTCAATATGACGGTGACGGCGATGGAGAAGGACGCTCCTGGCACCATCCGGCGGATCAACGCAGGGGAAGCCCCCTATAGGGATCCGGTAACGCCGACTCTGTATCCCTTTATCTTTGACCGCAACGTGACCCTCGTTGCCCAGGCAGTCAACCCAGGACAGGTAGGGACCAATCTTCACGGAAAGACTGATGTGACCGGAACACCGTTCCGCGACAGGATCGTCACGGGAGCACTCCAAAACGGATCAGGGTGGGAGGAGTATGTCTACATGAATCCCACCGATGCCGGCCTGTA
>MVZQ01000250.1 GCA_002068435.1 Euryarchaeota archaeon ADurb.BinA087
TCCCGGAATGCTGCGATGATGATGAAGAACGACCAGACGAGGACGAAGATATGTCCGGGCCGGTATTCCTTCCAGGTTTTATACAGGAGGACAAGGATCCCGCCAATCATCAGCAGGAGGCCGAAGTTAAAGACGGCCCAAGCTTCCGAGAGTGTCCAAGGACGAGCTTCCTGGATGGTAACGGTATAGGGACTGAGGCCGAAGAATGATTGCAGCCCTTCCACAAAGGTCTGGTAAAGGGCTGGCAGCGCCAACGCCATCAGCAAAACACCTACCAGTGAGAGGGCAATCACGATGCCCGGGTAGCTGTACCAAGGTCTTCCCTTGAGGTGGCATGAGAGTAAATACAGAATGATAGTCCCGATTATAAGCAGCAGGTAGGAGATGGGGTGCCCCTGGGAATAGTAATAGAGCGCGAACCCGCTGGAAGGCAGGAAGAAGAGCGATACGAACAGTGCAATACCAAACACTACCGTATTGATTATAACTAGATACTCTCCGTGTCTCCCATGGTAGAATTCGAGAATGAAGAGCACAATGGTGGTAAGGGCGGTTATGAAGGCAAAGAGGATCATCGTCGGCATAGTCAGGAACCCTAGGACATAGGCCACACCGGTGATACAGGAGATTAGGATTGGGTATTTAAGAGTATGCCATTGTTTGAAGTCGATAGGGCTCTTCCGGCAGAAATCAAGGGTGTAGAGATAGGCAATGGCGTAGATGGTGCTGAACAGGACTTCGGCAATATGATGGTCAAGGTATCCGGCCAGAGAACGGAAGAAGAACTGCCCACCGATAACGGCAATCAGTGCTGCAGCGAAAAGGCCGGCTTTCCAGTCCCAGATTTTCCTCACAAGGATGAATACGACGGGGACCATCAATGCCCCGAGGATGGGTGGTACCCAGAGCGCGGCCTCGATAATCTCCGTCCGGGTTGTTGCTCCCGCTATCAGGCATACAACACTACAGATAAAGGTGAACAATGGTCCCCATGGTACGGTCTGGCCCGTGGGGAAGAGGGTCATTGCTTCAAACCAGCTGTAGCCCGGGAAATTGGCGAGGATCTGTTCGATCTGCCGAAGGTTATAGAGGGGATCATCACTCCCCACAATATTGAGAACATCGGTAGTACCCAAATTAATCAGGGGCAACGCCCGGATATATAATACTAAAAAAAAGAGCACTATCAGGATCGCTGCCACGAAAATTGTTCTTTTATCCTTCATCTTCGCCAATATTTCCATTTTATCTCCTGTACCACAATTATCAGAATGGGGATGTATAAGGGTATGTCTCTGGATCCAGGAAGAAGACGCAGTGAATAATTTTTGCACAATGAGGATCCGGATTTATCATCAGGATATCATGTTTGAAAGCATCGTTCACTAGCCAGGAAAATGCATCTTCAATAGAACGAGATGCCCCCTTTTCTTCAGGTCCATTCATTGCATGTGGGCCTTAAACAAGGGAAATTTGAAAGTATGCAGAGAGTACATAACCGACATTCGGCATTAATTTTTGAGCGAGTAATATTTTTCCACCGGTGGCCCGAGCAAGTGAACAATATCAACTA
>MVZQ01000251.1 GCA_002068435.1 Euryarchaeota archaeon ADurb.BinA087
GAACCTGAAGCACGGGAGCGGCTCAATGCGGTCCGGCTCGCCCGGCCGGAATTTGCCCGGGCGGTTGAGCAGCAGCTGGTGCTTCTTGCCCAGAGCGGTCGTCTCAAGCAGAAGATCACTGATGCGCAGTTGAAAGCACTGCTGCAGCAGATACAGCCGGCAAAGAAGGAATTCAATATCCGAAGGAAAGGATGAAGGCAGGGGTGCTCTTTTCCGGTGGGAAAGACAGCTCGCTTGCAGCGCTTCTGCTCTCTCGTGATTACGAGGTCGAGCTGAACACCTTCATCTTCAACCAGGAAGACGACACCACCGGGGTCGAGAACGCGGCCCGGGCTGTCGGCCTCCCATGGAGGCGGAGGATATTTGATGAAGGTTTCCTGGAGCGGGTCATCGGAATGATCGTGTCATGCGGGTATCCAAACGAGGGGATTCAGGAGGTACACCGGACGGCAGTGGAACTGCTATGCCGTGACTACCCCGTGGTTGCGGATGGTACACGCATGGATGACCGCATCCCCATGCTCACGCGGAACGAGGTGCAGAGCCTCCAGGACAGGACCGGGTGCTCCTACCTGCGCCCGCTCCTCGGATATGGGAAAAGAGAGGTGGATCGGCTTGCCCGGTGCCACTTTGTTATCGTCAACGGGCAGACCGGCCAGATCGAAAACGGTGACTATGAACGCAGGATACGGAATGGGATCGCAGCGGAAGGGCTCGATCCCAGGGCATACTTTCCGGAAGTTCACGAGCAGTCACTGGTCCTCTCCCGGGCAGTCCCAGGAACAGAGGTGAAATTCAGATGAGTAAATCCACAAAAGGTTTCAAGATCCGACTCGCAAAGGCTTGCGAACAGAACAGGCGGGTTCCGCAATGGGTGATGCTCCGTACCAAGCGTGCGGTGGTTTCCCATCCCCGGCGCCGGAACTGGAGAAGGAGCGCCCTGAAGGTGTGAAAACATGGCAGAAAAGACGCAGGAACAGATCTATATCATCCCTCTTCGAGACGCACGTCGTGCACCGCGATGGAAGAGGAGCCATACTGCCATCAAGGACATACGGAAATATCTTGAGAAGCACTTAAAAAGTCACGATGTGAAGCTTGACAAGAGCATCAACGAGAGGATCTGGGACCGGGGTTCGGAGAATCCCCCATCACGGGTGCGTGTCCGCGCCATGAAATTCGATGATGGGCAGGTCCAGGCCGAGCTTGCTGAGGAATGAGATGGAAAAAACGGTCTCGTTCGGCGGGGATTGCAACATCGGCGTGTTCACGAGAGTTTTTGATGACATCGCCGTGGTCCCTCCCAATGCACCCAGGGACTTCTGTGAAGCATTGACCGGATTGCTCGGGGTGGAGATTGTCGAGACCACCATTCAGGGCAGCGCCATCATCGGGTCCCTTCTTGCCGGGAACCGCCATGGGTTTGTAGTGAGCGGTTTTGCCGAAGAGACCGAGATCGCGTGCCTGTCAGAATACCGGGAACTCTGCCTGCTTACGCACACGATGAACGCTGCCGGCAATATCCTGCTTGCCAGTGACTCCCTTACC
>MVZQ01000252.1 GCA_002068435.1 Euryarchaeota archaeon ADurb.BinA087
AAGGACGAGGTCCACCCAGGGCGTGCGTGCCATCCGCATGAAGGAAGACGAGAAAATCGTGGACTTCACAAAGTACGTAAACGAAGAAGACGCGGAGTAAAACAGACCACATACTGCGGGCACGTACACTGGGAGTTCTTGAAAACATCATGACGGACAACCGTTTATAAACAATAAACAATCCCCATAAGTATTAAAATATATTTAAGAATATATACTATTAAATGAACATGATGCCGATGGTCGCTTAGCTCAATAATATCTTATTGTTATTAAATAAGGCTGAATAGAAGGAATAGAATATGGCGGCCCAGGGGCAGGGTGTTTCTCTCACAACGCTTGCCGCATGATGATCTGGTGCTCCCCATCAAGGATTATTTCGTGAGAGCGTTCAATTAAACGAGGACAATACAAAGCCCTTAACCCAGATGAAACTTTGTAATAGCGGATGAATGGTGAGGATCTTTTCTTTTTGAGGAGGCCGATCCTTACTCCCCAGACATACGGTATGAATACACCCTCACCGGGTCTGTGATCCCCTTGAGCTTGATGCTCGTAGCCTGGAACCCCCCCTGATAGGCAACGATCTCCTGGTAGGTGTTTTCGTCCACGAGGACCTCGAGGGGTACGGCGTTTTCCTGAAGCCTGGCAGAAAGATTGACGTGGTGGCCTACAACACTGAAGGACTTCCGTGCCGAGCTTCCCAGTATCCCAACAGCCACAGGTCCGGTAGATATGCCGATGCCCACCTCGAGAAAGGGTTTTCCCTCCTCGCACAGGCGACGGTTGAGATCCCTGACCGCGTCCAGTATCTTCATCGCCGCCACCACTGCCTGATGGGGTGGCGATACCGACATGGTGAGGATCCCGAACACCCCCATGACTGCATCCCCCAGGATCTTGTCCACCACGGCGGATTCTTCTATGAGAGGGGGTATCATGGCGTCCAGGTAACGGTTCAATGTCGCGAAGACGACTTCGGGCGCATTGGCCTCGCTGAAGGAGGTGAATCCGCGAATGTCTGCAAAGAGGATGCTCACCTGCCTGCGCTCCCCCGATTCACAGAGAACGATCTGGCCGTCATCCAGGGCCTTGACCAGTTCCCTGCCCAGATACTGGTCGAGGATGCTCGTGTGCTTGTCGCGCAGCACGCCGTACTCGTTGGCCTTCTCAAAGAGCCGATGATGGAGAAGCTCCTCCTCGGTAAGAGCGAGAAACAGAACCCAATGCTGTCGACCGGCTCTTATGATATGGATGTCGGTCCAGAGACCGTCATTGATCTGCACGCAGGAAAGCGCGAGGGATGTTTGTCTCAGGGGCAGTAATCCCTGGAGGAAGGGGAGCTGATCGATGGCGGGCTTCCCCAGATCGAGGTGAGACAGGCCATACGGGGAGAGGTCACCGCTGAGGTCCTCAAGGTTCTCGTTTCTCCCGATGAGGAGATACGCCGGGCTGCGATCCTGAAGTGATAGATCGCGGAGGTAGGAGGACAGTTCTGGCGGAATGTGTTTCATCGCATGCCCCACATCTTTCGGGCAAGGG
>MVZQ01000253.1 GCA_002068435.1 Euryarchaeota archaeon ADurb.BinA087
CGGACGAGGATGATCGCAAGGCAGTAGAACGCAATCACCATGTTGGGGGTGAGTGGGGTGTGGAGCATGGCCAGGAAATAGCGCAGGATGGCTCCAACGGCAAGCAGGATGCCTACAATGGCAATATCTCGTGATTTCATGGTATTTCACCTGATTTTTTATTCTTTTAAAGTGAGCCGGGACAAGCCCGGAGATGCAGTAAAAAGAGTTTCAGCGCCAGGGCTCGAGGACAGGGAAGAATACTGTGGATCTCATCAGAGCCCGGGGAACCGGGAATACTACAGGCATATTGTAATCTCCTTCCTCGTGTGGTGTATTATTTTATACATTAATGTATAAAAATATACTGAAAAGCCTGGAATAAACCCCCCTGCATGACCACACACCGGCCGGTGAGATATGCCAGTCCAGGTTCCCTGTTCCTATCTGCAACACTTATTGCTGATGACAAAAGAGAACAGAGCATGGTTGAACGGACATGCTGCATCCTTCTTATCCTGCTTCTAGGTATCGTGGTCAGCCCTGCTGCTGCACATCCTCCCTCAGGGGTTACCCTGGTATACAACGAAGAGGAGGGCGAGCTGGCAATGACCGTGGTCCACGGTGTCAGCGATCCCTCCTCCCATTATATCGGTGAAGTGACCATGAGGAAGAATGGCGAGACGGTGATCGGGGAGGTCTATACTGGACAACCATCTGGGGATACTTTCACGTACCGGTATCCGATCATCCTCAATCCCGGTGATGAGATAGTCGCAACCGCTGAATGCAATATCGGGGGATCGGGAACCGCCCGGTTTCTTATGCCCGGGCAGACCGTCCCGGCTCTTTCAGGACCAGATAACGTGCCCCGGTACTTATACCATGCCGTTCTGATGGTGACCGGCATTCTCTGTATCGTCGCTTCAGGGCTGATCCCCGTCTATGGGAAGAGGATTGTCGGATGGTATCGTCTCCACGTCGTAACGGCTGCGATCGGGAGCATCCTTGTCATACCGGCACTCTTCATGGTCTTCCAGGCTTCCTATCTCTCATTGTCTTCGTCAGCGTTTGCCATCCACGTTATCCTCGGGCTCCTCCTCCTTCTTACCCTCATTGCGGCAATTGTCCTCTCCCTGATCAGGAACCGCATGGGACCACGAAAGCATCTTTTCAGGAGTGCTCATATCTGGATGGGCCGGGCGTTCATCATTCTCATGGTGGTGAATGTGATCATAGGGCTCGTGGCTGTCGGGGTTCTTTGAAAAGAAGGGATACCTTGATATATCACGGGAAGGAATTCCGGAGCACAGGGACGATTGGTAACGATGACTACAATCCTGATCGTGTATTACTCGTTGTTCGGCCACATTCACCGGATGGCAGAGGCGGTTGCCCTCGGGGTATGGGATGTCCCGGGTTGCAAAGCGGTGCTGCGGAGGGTATCCGAGACGCTGCCTCCGGGGGTGCCGGAGAAGATGGGGGCAGGGGAGTTCCAGAAGGAGTTCTCCAGAATCCCGGTCTGCACGATGGAGGAACTGGCAGG
>MVZQ01000254.1 GCA_002068435.1 Euryarchaeota archaeon ADurb.BinA087
TTCTCGATGCGTGCCCGGTTCTCGCGGGAGATCGCCATATCGTGGGCGGTAAATTCCTCCCCGCAGATGGCCGAGCACTGGGATGTCATCGTTCAACTGATCTGAAGTCCTCTATTGACCGCGTCTTCGGATACCGAGACTTGCCTTCCGGTTCCGGTGATCTTGTATTTACCAGTCGCCCGTACATCGTAGGGATTCCCCTCGGTAGAATAGGGTACAACAAACTCCCCATTCGTACTCTGCTGGCGGTACACAAACGCTCTCCCGGTGTTGGAAACCAGAGGCAGCTCGATGATCCCTTCTCCCTTGATCCGGGCTCCCGGGACGTACTCGAATATCTTCACGTACTTCACATCGGGAGAAGTACCGGAGAACACGTTGGTCGGCGATTCATGGACGAGCCGGTAATGGCTCATTGCCGGGATATCGGTTGTCGGCTGGATGAAATTAGTACTTATTACAGCAGCACCAGTCCCAGGTTGCGCCTGCTGGTTATACCGGGCAGCAGCAGCATGTGCTTCCTCGGCATCCATCACAGTTGCCTTTGTGATTACCCGCTGGTCTGATCTGCTGCCGATTGAAGTGGTATACTCAATGTAGTAGACTTCTCCCGCGGGAGTGGAGGAGCCATCGAAGTTGTGCAATCTCGATACGGTAGTTATGAAATACTGGTCTGTGTATCCGGTGAGTGGCTGATAGGTTCCTGGATTGGCGGGATCGGGGATGTAATAGGTTGGTTGATAGGGGGCCTGCATTTCGGTAGTATTGTACCAGGTCGCCATTGCCCAGAACTTACCTGTCGCCATCTCGATATCGGTCACCACAAAGCGGGTTCCCTGGTTGTTCGCAACCTGGTTGGTAGCCGATTCCGACCCCGATACAAAGAATGTCGCAGAACCATTCGGTCCAGCCACTCCCGCCTGGAACGGGTTTGCATTCGGGATGCGGTTGGCGAGATAGGTGATCAAATGGCCATAATCCCACCAGGACATGACACCGTATGCTGTTGCAGGGTACGTGAAGTTGTCTTTTTCGTATATGGTATAATAATCCACTCCGGTTACAGGAGTATTGCCGTTCATCCATTCCAGGGATTCCCTCCAGTCCTGATTCATCCGTATCCCTCCTGATGATGCCACGGCATACTGCTGCTGTAATGAGAGCACCGCAAAGATGATGGCGAAAGCACAGGCAAGTCCGGCAAGGAGGATATTGGCATAGTTGATCTTTGATTTTGAAACAGCTTTCCTGGTTGCTTTCTGCGAGATCCGGTCAGCTTTTTTCTTTTTCGCCGATCCCTTCACCGGCTGTTGCTCTGGTTCCGGCTCTTTTACGGCCTTCTTTTTTCCCATCGCCAGGATATCAGGCCAGGCACGTTCGAGGACATACCCGACGCATATCCCGCCGAGCATAGCGATGTTTACTGCCAGATAATACTCATACCGGACTTCCCGGAATGCTGCGATGATGATGAAGAACGACCAGACGAGGACGAAGATATGTCCGGGCCGGTATTCCTTCCAG
>MVZQ01000255.1 GCA_002068435.1 Euryarchaeota archaeon ADurb.BinA087
TTTCATCCATAAACTCCGCCAGAATCCCCGGGAACTCGAGATCCTTGGCGATGGAACGCAGACAAAATCATACTGTTCCGTCCAGGCATGTGTTGATGCCGTGCTCTTCGCCGTGGCACATACCAGTGCCCCATTCACCTGTCTCAACATCGGTTCGGAGGACTGGATCGATGTGACCACCATCGCATCGATCGTAGCCGATGAGATGGGGCTTTCGGACGTATCATTTCACTATACGGGGGGAGACCGCGGGTGGGTAGGGGATATCCCGCGGATGCTCCTTTCCCTTGAAAAAATCAGGTCACTCGGCTGGAGATATGAAGTCACCTCACCGCAGTCAGTCCGGGAAGCCGCCCGGGCACTGATCCTGGAGACGGGATACTCAGAGAGGGGAGGGGCATGAGGGAAAGACAGAAGAAATACCTGGTCATTCTCGGCGATGGAATGGCAGACGAAGCGCTGGCAGCGCTGGGTGGAAAGACCCCGCTGGAGTATGCTGAAACCCCGAACATGGACAGGATCGCCCGCGAAGGGACGATGGGACTGGCGCGGACCATTCCGGAAGGATTCGAGGCAGGGAGTGATATTGCCAATCTCGGGATACTCGGCTATGATCCCCGCTCCTGCTATACCGGAAGGGGGCCCCTTGAAGCGGCGAGCATGGGACTCGAGATGGCTCCCGGGGACATTGCCTACCGCTGCAATCTTGTGACAGTCGTTGACGGAAGGATGGCTGACTTTTCGGCAGGCCATATCTCAAGCGGAGAAGGAGCATCCCTTTTTGCATCGCTTTCAGAACACCTCCCTGATATCTCCCTTTCTCCCGGCATCTCCTACCGGAACATTCTGGTGGTGCATGGGGGCGGAGGGGCAACCACCTGTCCACCCCACGATATCGTGGGAGAGCTGATCGAGCCCTACCTTCCCTCCGGGAAAGATGCCGGGATTCTGCGGGAGTGCATGGAGAAGAGCAGGGAGGTCTTCGCGGACCACCCGGTGAACAGGGCACGCATCTCGAAACAGAAATCCCCCGCGACCCAGATATGGCCATGGAGCGGGGGGAAAAAGCCCAGGCTCATCCCATTCCGGACCCTTTTTGGCAGGGAGGCAGGGATCATTTCTGCAGTGGACCTGCTCCAGGGGATCGGAAGGCTTGCGGGGATGGAAGTGATCCGGGTACCGGGGGCGACCGGGTACCTGGATACGGATTACCAGGCGAAGGCTTCCTCTGCACTGGAGGCACTTGAGCACCTGGATTTTGTCTACGTTCATGTTGAAGCGCCGGATGAGGCCGGTCACCTTGGAAACGTCTGCGAAAAAGTGAAGGCGATCGAGCGGGTTGACGAGCTGATCGGGACCGTGATGGAGGAGTTTTCCGGGATTATTGCGGTACTGCCCGACCATCCTACCCCCATACGAATCAAGACCCATACCTCTGATCCCGTTCCGTTCGCGATATGGGGCAAGGGGCGGGATGCCACGACCTCTTTCTCTGAAAAAGAGGGATCACGC
>MVZQ01000256.1 GCA_002068435.1 Euryarchaeota archaeon ADurb.BinA087
AAAGGAGCTGATTTTACCGTCAGGGGTGCCGAGAACCTTGCAGGGAAACTCAGGGTATCGTCTACCACGATAGGTCTTACGGTAGTTGCATTCGGTACATCGCTTCCTGAACTTGTCGTCACGTCCGAAGCATTCCGACAGGGTAATTATGCCATCGCCACCGGGAATGTCATCGGCAGCAACATAGCCAATATCGGGCTTGTTCTCGGACTTGTCGGTCTCCTCATGCCTTCGGTGTGCACGCTCCCCTCCTCTCGTCCCCGGCTCCTTGAAAACGCCCTGCTCACGCTGGTGGCAACGGCTGTCTTTATCCTCTTTGCAGTCAGGGGCTATTTCGACATTCTGTCAGGAATAATATTTCTGGTTCTCTTCGCCCTGATACTGCTCCGGATGTGGAAACACAATCCCGATGTGGTCTCCTCCGAGATAACTACAACCCGGTATCCCCTCTTCGTGACTATTGCAGGATTGGTCATGGTGGTTCTTGGTGCCGAGCTGCTCCTCGAAGGAGCGGGGACGATTGCCGAGATATTCGCGATTCCTCCCGCGGTGATAGGGCTTTCCATGGTGGCGGTTGGTACCTCCCTGCCGGAACTCGCAACATCGGTTGTTGCAGCGATTCAAAAGAGGCCTGGGATCTCAATCGGGAATCTTCTCGGGAGCAATATTTTCAATCTCCTCTTTGTCATCGGGCTTAATTCGCTCTTTTTCACCATTCCTGTACCCGATCTGAAGGATATTCTCGTGATGCTTGGATTCACGATAGGAATTTTTATCCTGTTTATACGGAAAATTTGTGAGACACGGATATGGGGTATCCTGCTCCTTGGTGCTTATCTCCTGTATATCCTGTTTTTATATGGGATCATCTGAATCATCTGGCCGCCGTATGTGATTCATTACAAGAGACACCTCGAACCATACCGGTCCTGCAGCCGCAGAGCGGGGAACTCTTCCACGCTGAAGGTATCCATGAGCATGCAATTTCCAATCGATCATTGATAGGCAGTCCATGGATATTGCCGGTAATGACATTGATGATTCCTTTCTTCCCCCGCTTCGCTCCTTTCGGGGAGAACGTTAGGGATAAGGACAGAGCAATGGCAAGGGACAAAGTGGCTCCCAGTGGTGAAGATGGCCCTGAATCCCGGGGGAGGATGGCAAAAATTGGTTCCCGGAAAGTATACCCGCGGGCGAGGTGAGATCGGCACGACTGGGAATGCCAAACATGAAGGCAATCCCCAGAAATCATTGCAGAAACAAAGAGTTTCTGTCTGCTTTTTCCCATGTCTGACGAGGTAACTATCCGTCTCTGTTGAGATTAAAAGGGGTGGGGATTCTATGAAAAAAGTGTCGAGCCTCCACCTGTATCTCACGGGAATTCTTATCTTTTCGGCAGTTCACTTTTATTCATGGATATCCTCCTGCTCTTTTCAGTCATCATCATGGCGCTGCTGATCCTGAATACGATTGTCCTTGTCATGCGAATCAGGGCTGCGCC
>MVZQ01000257.1 GCA_002068435.1 Euryarchaeota archaeon ADurb.BinA087
CAAGGTGGGGATGACGCATATCGTCATGGTCGATGACCACAAGAACAGCCCTACCGAGGGAAAAGATATCATGGTACCGGTCACGGTTATCGAGATCCCTGCCATGAAGGTCGCTGCGATCCGTGCCTATACGAAAGATACGTATGGAAAGCATCCTCTCACCGAGGTTTGGGATGCAGCTCCTGACCCGGCCCTCGACCGAAGAATGACTCTTCCCAAGAACTACGATGGATCAGGCGCACAAAAAGCCATCCTCGATGGAATAAAGGCAGGAACGGTGGCAGAGATTTTCGCCCTGGTCCATACGACACCTGAACTGGTATCGGGGATCCCCAAGAAGGTTCCCGACATCATGGAGGTCAGGATTGCCGGGGGGGCTCTTGAAAACCGGTTCGAATTTGCGCTGTCACTTCTTGGGAAGGAAGTAACGCTTAAAAATGTTCTCCAGGCCGGATCATATGCGGATATCACCGCGGTTACTACCGGGAAAGGGACACAGGGCCCGGTAAAACGCTGGGGCATCAAACTCCGGAAACGGAAACATTCCCGGGGTGGAAAGAAGCGTCACGTTGGGAACCTTGGACCCTGGAATCCGCACCACGTGCGATGGCAGGTTCCGCAGGCAGGCCAGATGGGGTACCAGCAACGGACAGAATTCAACAAGCGCATTCTGAAAATCGGGGATAACGGCAAAGAGGTTACTCCTGATGGCGGATTTCTCCATTATGGTGTACTGAACAATCCCTATGTCCTTGTAAAGGGATCCGTTCCAGGGCCGGTCAAGCGCCTTGTAAGGATACGCCCCGCCATGAGGCTTGGAGAACATGTTCCCCGCCAGCCTGCTATCGAGTTTGTGAGCGTCCAGAGCAAGCAGGGGTGAGACAGCGATGAAAGCACAGGTAATTACAATCGACGGCACAAAGAAAGGGGACATCGATTTACCCCCTGCATTCTCGGAAGAATACCGCCCAGACCTGATCAGGAAGGCAGTCATTGCGCTCCAGAGCACGAGAAGGCAGCCGCACGGGACATATCCGTATGCAGGCATCGAGTCATCTGCGGTCGGATGGGGGAGTGGTCGTGGTGTTTCACATGTACCCCGTATCAAGACCGGGTCAAGAGCAGCGAAAGTTCCCCAGGCGAAAGGGGGGAGGGAGGCACATCCGCCGGTGGTGCAGAAGGTGCTTCTCCTCAGGATGAATAAAAAAGAGAAAGCGAAAGCATTCAGGTCAGCGCTTGCTGCCAGTGCTTCTGAGGAGATCGTGCGATCACGGGGGCATCTTTTTACAGGCCAGATACCTGTTGTGTTCGAGGATTCCTTCGGAGAACTTGGCAGGACTTCCGAAGTCATCTCAGCGCTCACGGCAGCCGGGCTTTACCAGGATATCGAAAGGTCCAAGAGTTCACGAAAAGTCCGGGCAGGCAGGGGAAAGATGAGAGGGCGGCGTTACAAACAGAGGAAGAGTCTTCTCATCGTCACCGCTGAAAAACCCCTCAGGG
>MVZQ01000258.1 GCA_002068435.1 Euryarchaeota archaeon ADurb.BinA087
CACGCGGTTGATGACAATGACCGGCGTCCGGTCATCGTAATAGAACGTCAGGGCATCAAAGGCTTCGCTCGCCTCTACAAGGCCGACCTTGATCCCGTGCTGCTCCAGGACATCCATGACGTTCTCAATGGGATCGAGCCCCAGGTTCCAGTAGTCTCGGACATACTGGGCTGCATCCTCCACCTCTTGAAGGGACGAGACCATGCAGGGCTCCCCGGAAGGAAGGTCCAGTGCTTTCGATTCATCAGTGATAAGCTCGACCTCAAGATACCGTTCAAGCCAGTCCCGGGTCTTGCTGAGTATCATCTTCTCTTCGCTTTTCTTCAGCGCCTTCCGGCACCGGTACTGGGGCTGCGATAAGGTCACCTCGATGGAGCGGAAGAAGAAGTCCAGCGGGACATGGAGGGTCTGGCTCAGCTGGATGAGGACGCGGGAATTGGGAACCACCTCACCGGTCTCGTACTTGGAGATCGCCATTGCACTCATCCCCATCTCTTTCCCGAGCTGCCGCTGGCTGAGCCCTGCACTCATCCGGGCCAGTTTGACCCGCTCACCAATGCTCACCTGTTGTGCCATAGGAACCAAGTTTACAGATACATTATAATTTGTTTTCTTGTAAACTAAATGTTTCCTTGCATGCAAAGTATTTGAGCGTTGTGGAGCGATTTCCGCTACCATAGGTTCAGTGAATGCCGTTCCGGTCATTCCACTCCCTCACCATTTTCCCGTAACACCCCTCACAGACCCCGATCTGCTTCTCCACACAACGGAAGACCGCTGCATCCTTATGACAGATATCACAGTGGTCCGACACAACCTTGACCTTGATAAAATCGCGGTGGTCCAGGAGCCCGGGGAGAGGATCGATGCGGAAAGGCTTCTCGCTCTTTCGACCCTTTCCCTTTCTTTGCATATCTTTGCGAATGCTAGTGCAGATTGAATGACCACTCTGCAGACCCGAATCGGCAATCAGGGGCCTCATTGACCCTGCAGGAGATTTGTTTTCACCACTTCCCGAAACGCAGGCACAGGGAGGTGAATCACTCACCCGATCCTTCATACTGTGCGTTCCTGATAAATGATGCAAAGAGGTATCTGAAGAGGTACCTCTCTCAGTACCTTCTTCTTCATTTTCAGATTCAGAACAGGAATCAGCACATTCTTCATTCACACCGGTGTCGGGCAAACCTGGTGCAAGAGTGTCAACAATGCTCTTGTTACTAGGACCTCGTGTCCTTCGCTGCTCTTCCTCCAGTTCATCTTCCAACCAGATCTCCGCCCTTGCTGTCCAGTTCTTGTAAAGGCCGATATCGAACGAGAAGTAGTGCTCCCGATGCTTCACCTCCATCCCGTAGATGTCTTCGGCGACCGTGGCATCGATGTAACTCACCGCGGGGCACTTATCGAGAATGCCGGTATAAAGCCCGCGGCTGTTCCGGTACCCCTTGAGCAATCGGTAGACCTGGTGATAGGAGAGCCCGAGGACATCCTGGAGC
>MVZQ01000259.1 GCA_002068435.1 Euryarchaeota archaeon ADurb.BinA087
GGGGATGCTTACCACCATGCCGGCAAGGGAGATAATTATCAGAAAAACCGTACAGGCAAGGGAGAGCAGGGCAGAACGGTTCAGGGTAATTTGTCCTGAAAGAAGATGAACCAGCGGTTTGGTTATGAGAAATCCGGCTAAAGCGGGGAGGGTAAAACAGAGCGATCCAAAGAACCTGATATGCTGTCCGGATCGGAGACTTGCACCATCGATAACAATACCAAGAATGATGATGATGGCAAGGGAAACCGGCCATGACGGTGCGACAAAAAAGAAACGTGAAAGCCGCTCAATTTTTACATCTCCACTCACAAATCCCATGGCAGTCTCCTCTGAGTCCTTCCGGATTTAACGTTCCCGGAGATCTTTCTCCATTAAATGTCAGTGCTCCCAAAAAATTGTTCATACCTCACCCTCATCATATTCCAGTTGGCGAGGTTGGTCTGGCATCCCTCTGCTTCCACGGCGTAGGATGCTGTTACTGTACCAATCCTGCAACAGACAACAGGGGGAAGGCTTTTGTTATATGCGGTGAGAAATCCTGCCCGGTATGCATCTCCTGCACCGGTTGGATCCGCAAGCCTCACCGGGATGGCGGGGATATGTTCGCTCTTACCCCCCTGGTAAAGCGTACTCCCGTCTGCACCGCTGGTAAAGACAGCCATGGGAACCATCGTTGTAAGGTCATCAAGGGTGAGGTTCATCATCCGGCACATGCTCTCAACCTCATGCTGGTTGGCAAAGAGGAGTGAGATCTTTGAGATGATCGAATAGAGCTGTTCAGCCGAATATCGGTGAAGATCCTGCCCGGGATCGAACGAGGAGAATCCCGCCTTTTCCGCCACTTTCACATTAAATTCGGGATCCGCGGTAGCCATGTGTACGAAAGGAAGCGCTGGGGGATCAGAGACTTTAAAAATTTCAGAAGCTCCCCATTCAAAGAACGTAATCTGATCCCCCAGAGGATCGGTGAACATGAACGCAGTCGGCGTGTTCTTTCCGGAGACCGTATAAAATTCTGTATTTACGCCATTTTCCCTCAGCCAGGCTTCATACGCGCTTCCTGGAAAGTCGCTCCCAACGGCGCTCACAAGGGTAACTTCACCGCCCAGCCGGGCTATCCCAGTTGCAATATTGGCTGCCCCTCCCCCAAAGAGAACGTCACGGTGAAGGATGGTCGACGATCCATTTTTTGCAGGGAGGGCAGAGACCCGGGAGATGTGATCAACTGCCGTATGGCCGACAATATGAATCATAATTCGCAGACTTCTTTGACGAGGAGAGGAACATCACGGAGCGCCTTTCCCACCACAGATTTCGCTATCTTTGCTGCATGATCCCGTGAGTCAGCCCTGAATACTTTCATCTCGAGCAGCAGACCAACAAGGGCGGTATTTGCGACAATAAGTGCACTATTCAGTTCTCCCTCGCAGAATGGACATTCGAGCATTCCTGCTTCAATCTCAACATA
>MVZQ01000260.1 GCA_002068435.1 Euryarchaeota archaeon ADurb.BinA087
GGCCCCGGGTGCTGCCAGCCGGGAGAGCAGGTGCAACGTCTCATGGATCGACTGCTGCCAGGGGTGGAAAGCCTTGGCCCGGACACCCCGGAGCACATCCATGAAAATCTGGTCCGGTGCAGTGACCGGTGGCTTCTGGTAGATCACCACCGGCTTCCATCCGCACATCACATGCCGGGACCAGACAATGGTCTTCGCTCCGCTGTTCAACTGGGCACAAAGCCAGAAGTAGGAAAGACCACTCCCGTCAAGGATTCGGAGAATGACCGGGAGATGGAACTGCGGGCAGTAGGTGACAAGATAGCCGCCAGGGACCAGTAATCGGCCGGCATGGGTGGCAAGGACCTGGTAGGCCTCGGTGTAGAGGTCCTTGACATAGGGAGGATCGGTGAAGATGATATCCACCGACCCGGAGCGCATCCGTGCCATCCCCTCGTCACAGTCGCAACAGATGAGGGTATTTCTTGATTGTATCCCTCCACCGGAGGAGAACCGCTGATCCGTAAGGTTGTCTGGAGGAGTGGTACCGGTCGACCATGCTCGACTCCGCTCCCTTCCGTTCCGGTCCCGTCGGTCCTCACTCCAGTCCGTTCCGCTCGCACCATCTCCCTGATCCCTCTTCCTGGGCCGGGCAACAGGTGACGCCCGTGGTTTCGTCACAGGCTCCTCACCACCGGCTGCCGGGTGCCCGCTCCCCACGGACCGTTGCGACAGCCCGCGGGTCGCTGAAGACTGCGGAACGCCTGCCTTATTGCGGCTCTTGGCAGTGATGCTCATATCGGTCAGCCGCTCACCTCGCCGTGGTCTGGTGATTCTGATAACCGCTGGAAGCAGATTTCGCAGACCTTGGTCCCGGTACTCCTATCGATGTAAACCGCAGAATCAAGCTCGCAGATGGTGCAGTGACCAACTGATGACTTCAGCCGTTCCAGCCGGGAAAGGTCATAGGTCCCCGGAAGGATGATGGCCGATTCCTGGGCCTTCCG
Source organism: Euryarchaeota archaeon ADurb.BinA087 (assembly GCA_002068435.1). GTDB lineage: Archaea > Halobacteriota > Methanomicrobia > Methanomicrobiales > Methanospirillaceae > UBA9949. The sequence continues at coordinate 987 of MVZQ01000260.1, forward strand.
CTTCGCTGCAGCGTAACATCGCTTGCAGACCTGGTAGGCTTTCTGCTGGTCCTTCGGCCGCCTCTTCCGTTCCTCGGTCAGTTTCTCAATATAATGGGTCCAGGAGCTCCCACATATATGGCAGGGAACAGGATCAGGGACCTCCAGGGGCTTGTAGTCCCTCGCATTGATCCTGGGCCGGGTTCCAGGGGAAGCGGACCCTTCCATCGGAACCGGACTTTTCCCACAATCCCGTGGAATAGTTTGTGCTTCCTCCAGGGTGTGACGCAAGAAATCATCAGCAGTTTCTTCGCTCTGATTCTCATTCACACCATTTTGAGAAGGATTTACATCCCCAGGGACCTGTCCCATGGAAATTTTGGAATCACACGCACACACATTCACCTGCAGATCATGATCATCAGGGTTCTGTGCGATCTGAGTTTTTCCATGGGATAGGGTAGTACTTAAAAAAATATTATTAATA
>MVZQ01000261.1 GCA_002068435.1 Euryarchaeota archaeon ADurb.BinA087
GGGCATTCGCTCGCCTTCTGGTCACATGTCTTGCACCGGAGCCCGGGGTCAATCACACCCAGGTTGAGATCCATCAATCCCTGCGGGTAGGGGAACCCATCGTCATCATAGGTATCTGCCCAGATGATCTTCCGAACACTCATGGTGCGTATCTCTTTTGGCGAGAGCAGGCCAAATTCTATCTTTCCTATACGTTTTGGACTTGGCATAACGACCTGTTCCTCCTACACCACATCTTCAAGCTTCATCCTGGGAGCTATGCCCATACTCTTCATTTCGTCCAGCAACAGTTTGAAAGCGTACGACATCTCGACTGAGTAGATGTCAGTCTCACCTCCGCATGAGAGGCAACGGGTGGTATTGGCCTTCCGGTCGAGCATGGCTACCATGCCACAATTGGCACACACATACTCCTGAACCTTGTCTGATTCGTCAAGAAGCCGCTCCTTGAGTGCCATTGCCGCTCCGTGACCAATCATCACATCACGCTCCATCTCACCAAATCTGAGCCCTCCTTCACGTGCTCTTCCCTCAGTGGGCTGCCGGGTGAGCACCTGGACAGGGCCTCTCGATCGGGCATGCATCTTACTTGAAACCATGTGGTAAAGCTTCTGGTAATAGATGACCCCGACATAGATATCAGCCATAAACCGCTTCCCTGTGATACCATCGTACATCACTTCACGGCCGGTGTGGGAGAATCCAAGCTCCTTCAGCGAGGACCGGAGAGCTGATTCCTGTGCTCCCGAGAATGCAGTAGCATTGATCCGGTGACCCTCAAGGGACCCTACTTTCCCCCCGATCATTTCAAGCATATGCCCAATGGTCATGCGACTCGGGATGGCATGAGGGTTGATCACCAGGTCAGGGGTCAGGCCTGATTCGGCAAAGGGCATATCCTCCTGGGAGGCGATGAGGCCTATAACCCCCTTCTGTCCATGCCTGGAAGCGAATTTGTCACCCACTTCAGGAATGCGCAGGTCACGGGTTCTCACTTTGACGAGCCGCGAGCTGTTTTCGCCTTCGGTAATGATGACGGTATCAACAATGCCCCTCTCATTGCTTCGCATCGTGACCGATGTGTCCCTCCTTTTTTCGACGGTGATGAGATCGCTCGTTGGCTCTTCGAGAAATCGTGGAGGGGAGGTCTTCCCGATCAGGACATCTTTTTCATTTACTATGGTTTCGGGATTGATAACCCCATCATCATCGAGGTTTTTATAGCTCTCCGCACCATGAGCTCCGGTTACTTCTTCATCCGGAATCTCAATCCGGTCTACCTGCCCACCAGGATACCTCCGCTCCTCACCCTCATACGTCCGGAAGAAGTGGGATCTCCCCAGACCGCGATCGATCGAGGCTTTGTTGAAGATCAGGGCATCTTCGATATTGTATCCTTCAAAACTAAGGATCGCAACAACGAAGTTCTGTCC
>MVZQ01000262.1 GCA_002068435.1 Euryarchaeota archaeon ADurb.BinA087
GATATACATTGGATCATCCTCATCGTTGTCGTTTTCCCGGCGCCATTCGGTCCCAGGAAGCCGAACATCTCTCCCTGCTGTACTGAAAAGCTTATTGAATCGACAGCCGTAAGCATGCCATACGTTTTGGTGAGATGCTCTGCGCGGATTATCCCTCCCATACTCACCCGTCCATGGAGTAGATGGGTTTGATTTCGAGAACATTCTTTCTGTTGGACATTTTCGTTCCCTGATCATTTTCATGAATTGGTTGGCCAAAGATTATTGTATACCGAGTCTGAGAAGGTTTGTCATGCCAATACGTGAGATTGCCGTCAGCAATTTCAAGAGTTTCCGGGATCTTCAGTTCTCACCGGACAATTTTAACATCATCATCGGATCAAATGCATCGGGAAAGTCAAATCTTATCCAGGTCTTCAAATTCATCAGGGATATTGCCAAATACGGGCTCAATAATGCCATCTCTCTCCAGGGTGGAGTGGAATATCTCCGGAATACCATTATCGGGCCGGCAATGCCTTTCGCCTTCAGGATAGTCTATGTTCTGGAGGAGAAGAGGGCGGATGTTATCGGGGTGAAGGATGGACTTCCCGTATATTTTGAACCGTACGAGATAAAGTATGAATTTGCCCTGACCTTCCCCGACAGCGGTGAAAGTTACGAGATCTCAATGGATCTCCTGACAGTTTCAGGAAATTTTTGCCATTCTGGAGCGTCAGGAATACATCAGCTTGGTGCAGGGACACTCACGCTCTCAAGGGTCGATGGATCGGTTGCACACTGTGTCTGCCCACCTGAAGGACTCGAACTGAAAGATCAGGATCTCTTTCCCCAGTATTTCCAGAAGAGACAGATCCCCCAGAAATGGCTGATCATGAACCTCCCGATATCAGTTCCCGGGATACCGCCTATCGAATGGATATTTCGCGGGATGAAGGTATACGATTTTGATCCCAGACTCCTGAAGCGTGCAGTTCCTATCATGGGGAAGACCGAACTTGAGAAGGACGGGAGCAATCTCGCCATCGTGATAAAGAATATCCTTGAAGATCCGAAGAAAAAAACAGAATTTTTCAGCCTGATCAGGGAGATGGTCCCCTTCGTTGATGAGATCGCGGTGGAAAAATTTATGGATATGTCACTTTTCCTGAAACTGAAGGAAATTTACAGCAGGAACAAATTTCTCCCCGCATCCATGGTCTCCGATGGTACCATCAACATCCTTGCCCTCATCATCGCGCTCTATTTCGAGAACCGGCCGGTCACGATCATCGAGGAGCCTGAACGGAATATCCATCCGTTCCTGATCTCGAAGCTTGTTGAGATGCTCAAGGATGCCGCGTCATCGAAACAGGTCATTGTCACCACACACAATCCCGAGATGGTGAAACAGGTCGATATCGAGGACATTTTACTCAT
>MVZQ01000263.1 GCA_002068435.1 Euryarchaeota archaeon ADurb.BinA087
GGTGAAGGTCGGCCATGAGGAGCTCATGGGAGAGGTGATCAAGATCCAGGGTGATGAGACCATCATCCAGGTCTACGAGGATACCTCAGGGATCAGACCCGGAGAACCCGTGACGAACACGGGGCTTTCTCTCGCCGTGGAGCTCGGGCCGGGACTCCTGACCAGTATTTACGATGGGATTCAGAGACCGCTGTCCGTGCTGGTGGACAAGATGGGTGATTTTATCCAGCGGGGCGTCTCTGCACCAGGGCTTGATCACCAGAAGAAATGGGAGTTCAGGCCGCTTGTAAAGGAAGGAGACAAGGTATCCCCGGGCATGGTCATCGGGGAGGTTCAGGAAACAAACATCGTACACCGGATACTCGTACCCCCAAAAGTCCAGGGAGGCGTGGTAAAGAGTATAAAACGGGGTTCTTTCACGATAGAAGAGGTGGTGTGCACCCTCGATTCGGGGACTGAACTGACGATGATGCAGAAATGGCCGGTCCGTGTGCCACGCCCGGTCACCGAGAAGATGAACCCGACGATCCCGCTCATCACCGGCCAGCGGATCCTGGACGGGCTGTTCCCGATTGCCAAGGGAGGAACCGCAGCGATCCCCGGGCCTTTCGGCAGCGGAAAGACCGTGACACAGCAGCAGCTTGCCAAGTGGTCCGATGCCGAGATCGTGGTGTACATCGGGTGCGGGGAGCGGGGCAACGAGATGACCGAGGTGCTGACCGAATTCCCGGAGCTCGAGGACCCGAAATCAGGAAAACCGCTCATGGAGCGGACCGTGCTCATCGCAAACACGAGCAATATGCCGGTGGCAGCGCGTGAAGCATCGGTGTATACCGGTATCACGATTGCCGAGTACTTCAGGGACATGGGCTACGATGTCTCTCTGATGGCGGATTCGACATCCCGATGGGCAGAAGCAATGAGAGAGATCTCGTCACGACTCGAGGAGATGCCCGGGGAAGAGGGGTACCCTGCTTACCTTGCAGCCCGCCTTTCCGAGTTCTACGAGAGGGCCGGGCTTGTCAGGACGCTCTCCGGGAAGAACGGATCGGTATCCGTTATCGGGGCCGTCTCCCCGCCCGGTGGAGACTTTTCAGAGCCGGTCACCCAGAATACGCTGCGTATTGTGAAGGTATTCTGGGCACTCGATGCAAAGCTCTCGCAGCGGCGCCATTTTCCGGCGATCAACTGGCTGAACTCCTACTCGCTCTACCTTGATTCCCTTCATGGCTGGTACGACAAGGAAGTATCACCCGAGTGGAACGTGCTCAGGTCATGGGCCATGGAAGTCCTCCAGAAAGAGGCAGAACTCCAGGAGATCGTCCAGCTGGTCGGGTCCGATGCCCTGCCCGAGGCAGAACAGCTGACCATCGAGATTGCCAGGATGATCCGGGAGATATTCCTCCAGCAG
>MVZQ01000264.1 GCA_002068435.1 Euryarchaeota archaeon ADurb.BinA087
GCGAGGGTTGCCGAGCCAGGTCAAAGGCGACGGATTTAGGGTCCGTTCTCGCAGGAGTTCGCCGGTTCGAATCCGGCCCCTCGCATGATGCTGTCCGGGAACGGGAAGCTTTTGTCAACAGCGATCCGAGTCAAGCGTATTCCTCATCCCTCTGGAGTAGCTCCCCTAGTCGTTTCAGCCTCCGGATTAAAATCCGACAATCGCATCTGTCGCTCTTTCAAGGATCTGACAAGAACCGTGCTCTCCTTGATGAACCGGGGGACCGGTAGTTGAAATGAGTGTGAGAGGTGATTCAGGGCAGACCGGAGATCAGCAAAAGCAAGAGGTTTTCCGGTCATCGCATGCCGGACATTCTCCCTTACATTGAAGACTCCCATGGGGATATACCCTTTTCGGGCTTCGCGGAGGATAATCACACCCGCCTGCTTTCTCTCTCTGCTGAGCGCCTCAAGAACTGCCATTTTGCTGGAATAATAGCACCCTCCGACACAGGAGTACTCTCTTTTTCCTCCGTTCCCTTCATAATCAGAAAACATCGCCTCTTCATCGCCATTTACATGAAGAAACGCCTCGATCCATTCAAATTCCCAGGGGACAGGCAGGAGGATCACCGCATAATGATTGTGAAGGCTTGAAAACTCATGCACATGAAATGAGTCGATTACTTCACAATTCCGTACTTCTGAAAGGAGGTGGTTTCCGATTATTGTATCGAAGGCGGTGATTGCCCATCTTGTCGGGACAAATCTCCGGTCTCTTTTTCTTCCCATCACGCCGGCTGACAATGCTTTCTGCACCAGGGATGGGGCGAATCCTTCTGCATGCAGATGAACCATTGCATCTCTGGCAGTGAGATCCGTGTCGTCATAGACCTTTTCGAGGCCACGTATCCAGCCTGCAGAACTGGTCTCCAGACTGTCAAGATACCCACTGGGACCAAAGGGGGTATGCTGCTCACCTGCAAAACCTCCTCTCGGGGTATCGGAAAAAACCACCTCACTCTCAAGTGATATCGATGAGAGGGCAATATCTCTCAACTGCTCAGCAAAACGCCCTGAAAGATCCCTCACATCCCATAATCGCTTTCCCCTCACCAGACTCATACGGAACCTGATAATCTCATCCTGGGAGAGGCCATCCGGGATCCAGGATTCCGGCGTGTCCATGATCCTGATGTCCCCATGGGCAGGACTTATCATAGGACCTGCATAGACCTTGGGATAGTTCCAGCTCCCGATAAAAACTGAGGGAGGAGAAGTACCTTCAAACGTCTTTCCGATCCCGACAGAAGGCATGGGATGCATTTCCGTAAGTTTCTTGAGATATTCCCCTTTGGCTGAATGCATCTGTCAGTCATCGGGAACAGATTTTAAAAAAACTGCCGGGCGCAGGGAGAAAGTGATAAGTAT
>MVZQ01000265.1 GCA_002068435.1 Euryarchaeota archaeon ADurb.BinA087
CCCGCCATAGGTCCCGATGAACTGGATGTGGATATCCATGTTCTTGATGTCCTTCCCGGTGAACTTCTTCAGGATCGCACTCACGTTTTTGATGGACTCCTGTGCGATCTCCTTGAGCATCCCGGTTGCGATCACCGTTCCGTTTGCCCCCTGTGCCATGGTGACTTCAGCCATGATCGGGAGTACCGAGCCCGAGTCGCTTCCCATGACCGCAAGACCATTCACCCTTCCGACCCGTGTCCCTTCGACAACGGTGAGTTCATATTCGCGGCTCCGGCCGATGTATTCGTCCGAGACCTGGTCCTCGATGGAACGGGCGGTCTTTTTCGCGGCAATCACATGGTCAGCAGTGGTAACCTCAACCCCCTCCTGCCGGGCAAGATCCCCTGCGACACGGATCAGTCCGCCCATGTCCCGGAGTTTGAGGGTGAGGTGGCCTTTCCGGTTGGACCTTCTCCGCGCCTCCCGCAGGATCTCTTCCATGGCGCCCTTGTCGAAGTGGGGGATCTTCCCGTCGTTCTTGATCTCCTGGGCGATGAACCTGATGAACTTCTCCCGGTTTTCAGGGGTATCCGGCATGCTCTCGCTCATGTAGACCTCGTACCCGTACCCCCTGATACGGGAACGGAGCGCCGGGTGCATCCCCTGGATGGCATCCAGGTTTCCTGCCGCGACCATGATGAACCGGCAGGGTACCGGTTCGGTCCTGACCATCGCCCCGCTCGAACGCTCGCTCTGGCCGGTGATGGGGAACTCACCCTCCTGGAGGGCGGTGAGGAGGTTCTGCTGGGAGTGGGGAGTGAGGGTGTTGATCTCATCGATGAAGAGGACGCCCTTGTGGGCCCGGTGGATGGCACCTGCTTCGACCCGGTCATGGCTGGGGGTTTCCAGGCCTCCGCTCTGGAAGGGATCGTGGCGGACATCGCCGAGAAGCGCCCCGGCATGGGAACCGGTGCCGTCAATAAAGGGGGCATCGACTGTTGCATCGTTGGTGACCAGGAGCTTCGGCACCATGGTCTCCTCCCGGGGGGTTGCATACCTCATCGCCATGAATATGAATGCTGCAGCGATGATACCCATGAGCCACTGGTAGGTGATGAATGCATATCCGACAATCCCGAGGATCAGGAGCATAACGAGGGTGTTTCTGAACTGGATCTTCTTCCTTGCTTCCGCCTTATGGGCAGTGACGATCTGCTTGCCTCTCGCCGCAGGGACGGTCCGTACAATCGGGTTGTTCGGATCATCCGAATTCGGGTATACGAGGATATCCTGCAGTTCTTCCTTTGGGAGCAGTTCAGCCATCGCCTTGGCGAGCATGGACTTGCCGGTACCGGGGCTGCCTATCATCATCACGTGCCGTCTCTGGGTGGCAGCCTTCCTGATGACCTCGACTGCATGCTCC
>MVZQ01000266.1 GCA_002068435.1 Euryarchaeota archaeon ADurb.BinA087
GAGGAGGCCTTTCCTCCATCCAATACTACAAATAGGATAACCTCCTCCACTGTCATTTATCAGAGGAGAGAAACAGTCATGGAAAAAATGTACACCCTTCCAAAACTACCCTACGACTACAGGTCACTTGCACCGTATATTTCTGAAGATCAGCTGACGCTCCATCACACGAAGCATCACCAGGCCTATGTGACAGGGGCAAATGCCATCTTCGAAAAATACGACACGTTCCGCAAAGAGAAGACCGATTTCAATGTCAAGGCGATGGCAAAGGAGCTCTCCTTCCATATCGGTGGAAACAGGCTCCATGCGCTGTTCTGGAAGAACCTGGCACCGGCAGGAAACGGGGGCGGAGGCCTGCCCAAAGGGGATCTGGCAAAAGCGATCGATGCCGAGTTTGGTGGATTCGACCGGTTCAGGAAGGAGTTCTCCACCGCTGCAACGAGTGTTGAGGGATCAGGCTGGGCGGCACTCAGTTACTGCAACGAGAGCGGAAGACCGCTGATCATGCAGATTGAGAAGCACAACCTGAACGTATTCCCCGGGTACCCCCTCCTGATGGTCCTGGATGTATGGGAGCATGCATACTACCTGGACTATCGGAACGACAGGGCAAAGTTCGTGGAAGCATTCTGGAACATCGTCAACTGGGACGAGGTGGGAAAGAGACTGGCTGGTGCCGTGAAGAAATAATTCTTTTTTTCGGGAATTTTTTTCCATCCTATGTTCTGGTGAAGGTCGTCCGATCTCCTGAAGCATCGGGGCTGTTTTCAGGGTATCCTTCCCGTTTGAATACATCCCGGGCACTACCAGATGCGTGGAGTTATCATCCGACAGGAAAGAAAGAGATCAGAGGCCTCCGGGCCATTGGAGAGGAGAGCATGATCATCGATGCACGGGTACGACCCGCTTTTAAAAGCCTGACCCAGGTCCTGGCATCGGAGCCTGGCGCCCGGCCTCCGGTCAAACGAAGTCCATTGGTAAGCGGGTATGAACGCACTCCGTCCATGACACAGAAATCATGGGAGCTGTTCCTGGAGGAGATGGATGCAGCGGGGGATTGACAGAGGGATACTGGTTGGCCGGCAGGCTGGGCACCGGACGATCCTGAATGACGATATCGCTGAACTCCGTGACCGGTATCCCGAACGGTTCCCGATCGCCCTTGCGGGGATCAACGGGGCTGATGTCGATGCAGGGGGTCAGGGAGATCGAGCGGACGCTCGGGGAGATGCAGTTCCAGGGGATCGCGGTCGATCCCGGGTGGTGGGTTCCGGCCCGGTATGTTGACGACCCGAAAAATTATCCTCTCTACCAGAAGTGTGAGGAACTCGGCGGAGTGCTCTACCTCACCTGCAGCCTGATGCAGGGGCC
>MVZQ01000267.1 GCA_002068435.1 Euryarchaeota archaeon ADurb.BinA087
CCTGGCCCGATCCCGAACGGAAGATGTTGACGTTTGCATCGATTGTGATGTTGACATGGTACATGTCTTCATCCCCACCTCTGAAGTCCAGCGGGTGCACACGATCAAAAAGACTCCCGAAGAGGTGTTTGATATTACCCGGGAAATTGTCTCCTACGTGCGAGACCATTGCGAACTTTGTATGTTCTCAGCAATGGACGCCACCAGGACTGATACGGAATACCTGATTGAAGTATTCAGTGCAGCTGCCGATGCAGGGGCAACCATTATCAACGTCCCGGATACCGTAGGGGTCTACACCCCCACCGCAATGAAAAATCTGATCACCAGGATCGTGAGTGAGGTTAACTGCCCCGTCGATGTCCACTGCCACAACGATTTTGGCCTTGCCGTGGCCAATACGACCACCGCAGTGGAAGCAGGGGCATCACAGGTCCAGGTAACAGTGAATGGACTGGGGGAGCGTGCCGGAAATGCGGATATTTCCCAGACCGTCATGATCCTGGAATCTATTTATGGAGTAAAAACCGGGATCAAGACAGCCAGCCTGTATGAGACGTCGCGGTTAATCTCCCGGTATTCGGGGATTGGCGTCCTCCCTATCCAACCTGTTGTCGGTGACAATGCCTTCTCTCACGAGAGTGGAATCCATTCACACGGTGTCATTGCATGCGCCGCAACATTTGAGCCAGGTATCATGACCCCTGAAATGGTAGGTCACCGGAGAAGGCTCACCCTCGGCAAGCATGTCGGGCGGCATGCCGTCCGTCAGATGCTGACAGATGCGCATATCAATCCCAGCGAGATAGAGATCGATCGAATCGTTGAGAAAGTCAAATTCATGTCCGTGAAAGGCAAGAAAGTGACCGACGCGGATCTCTACGAGATCGCCACAACCATCATGGGCATAGGAAACGGGGGACGTGCAATCGAACTCCAGGATATTGCCATCATGACCGGAAACCATGTCATTCCAACGGCGAGTGTAAAGGCACTCGTCAATGGAAAGGAGCTGGTATGCAGCAGTACCGGAAATGGTCCTGTCGATGCTGCCTTGAAAGCGATCCTCGGCATTGTACCTGCAAAGGTACAGCTAAAGGAGTTCAACATCGAGGCGATTTCCGGTGGATCTGATGCAATCGGGCATGTGAACATCGCTATCGAGGATGACCATGGGCATGTGTTCTCGGCGAGTGGATCCGGGGATGATATCGTACTTGCTTCCACCGAAGCGATGGTAAATGCAATTAACCTGCTTCAACGGATACGGCAGGCTGAAACAAAATAAGAAAAGGAGGGCTAGGGGCAGGCCAGGAGATCAGGATGCGCTCTGGGGCCTGCCCTCAAGCGCCTGCTTGATCTGGCTCTGAAGCTGCTCGAACTTGCCGG
>MVZQ01000268.1 GCA_002068435.1 Euryarchaeota archaeon ADurb.BinA087
GCGCCAGACTTCGGGGTTACTTTTAACACTTTATTCTCTTCCAGAACCTGTTCGAGCACTGGCCCTGTATACTCCCTGTCCACGATGGTTCCCGACTCAATTCGGACTCCAGGCTTTTGCTTTGATCGTGCAGTAATCGGAAGGCGATTGAGCATTTCATGCAATGCCATTCCTACAGGGATAAGGTCATCTGCAGTGGACCCAATTGAGATGATGAAACGGTTCATCGGTACCTCTTTCATAGAATCCATGCTTCCAGTCAAAATAATGTTTCCTCCGGTGCTGAACAGAATGTTTTCAGAAAGACCTTTGAAGGATATTCATGCACCGTGGTGACCACAATCTCGCCCCTCCCAATGTTTTGTACTATCATTACAGGATTTCCGCACGAAGACGCAACAATGCGTCCTTCGTATTCGGTAAAATATCCATCACATTCGACCGCACGGGTATCATATCCCTCAAGAAGCGAAGAGGCATAGTGGCTGGTATCAATCTCAAGATGCCGGCACCCATAATTATGGTGATATCGGATCTGTTGCGGGAGCCAGTCATATGCATCTTCGCGTTCAGATGATGCGCCAAAGACGAGCAGATGCCCGCCAAGAGAGACGAACCGCCGGATTCGCGACGATGAAGCTTTCAGTGCCGGGAGGAGGCACGAATATCCCGGATTTGCAAAACCGGTAGGGATGATCAGGGTGACAAACCGTCCCCTGAAGAAAGGCGCAGCTACCATGTGAGGGGTGACAAGCTCGCACGGCACCCCGCTCTCCTCAATGTAGCGGGAGAAGAGCAGCTTTGAATCCCACAGGAGTCCTGCACTGGATATCACCCTTTGATCACTCCCAGCGGAACAAATCTCGCTACCATGCGTGAAATCCCGGCCGAATCAACGATCCTGACCACTTCATCACTTGGCTTATAGACCTCCGGCGCTTCATCGGCAATAGCGCCATCATGCGGGGCACGGATAATGATCCCTTCAGCCGCAAGAGATTCTCTCACTTCTCTTCCTGAGAGCGCTTTCTTGGCCTTTGTGCGACTCATGATCCTCCCCGATCCATGGCAGGTTGACCCGAACGTTTTCACCATCGCTTCCTTTGTCCCGTGAAGGAGGTATGAGGAGGTTCCCATGCTCCCGGGGATAATGACCGGCTGCCCCCAGGGGGCATATTCCCCGGGCAGGTCAGCACATCCGGGGCCGAATGCACGGGTTGCACCCTTTCTATGCACACAAAGCTTCATCTGCCGGCCATCGACAACATGCTCCTCTAGTTTGGCGACGTTGTGGGCGACATCATAGACAAGATTCATCTCCTCGTACTGGATATCAAACATCCCGGAGAATACCTTTCGCACCATGTGCATTATCACCTGCCGGTT
>MVZQ01000269.1 GCA_002068435.1 Euryarchaeota archaeon ADurb.BinA087
GGACTGTGTGATTGATGATCGCAACAACAGGCTGATCTTTGTTGTCAATCCTGGTGAGATGGGACTTGCCATTGGGAAGAAAGGGGCAAGTATCAAGAAAGCAATGGAAGTGATGGGGAAAAAGATCGAGGTTGTTGAGTACTCGCCAAGCCCCGAGCAATTCCTCAAGAACTGTTTCCTTCCCGCTCAGGTTGTTGCAGTCGGGTTTGAGACAGAGGACGAAGGAAGGGTAGCCCATATCGAGGTCAGGCAGGAAGACAGAGGTATTGCGATTGGAAAGGAAGGGAAAAATATCTTCAAGGCAAAGAAACTGGCGCTCCGCCAGCACAGTATCTCGGATGTGACACTTGTCACAGAAGAGGAAGAAACCTGATCAACCTTTTTCAAACCACCCTCGTCAGAACGGGCCTGGAGGGATTCGAACCCTCGACATCCGGGTTAGAAGCCCGGCGCTCTATCCTGGCTAAGCCACAAGCCCAATGAGTTGCCCATACTCTTTGGTATCTATCCTTATTAAATCTCGGAATAGTCCTGGTCTACCGTAGGTTCATACGAACGCTTCCTGAATAATCATTGCGTCGTGATGATAGGTAACCGACAGGATAGGTATTTTCAGATTACTTAAAAAGAAAGTGGCGTGGGGATATTCCAGGTCAGCCGGCATGGTAACAGGCTGATTTCACCACATCCACAGAGATCGGATGCATAATTCCTTCATGAGTGACAGATTTGACAATAGAAGATCCGATGCACCTTACCTTTATCCGGGCTGACATCCTCTCCCGCTCCTCGAAATGATATCCCTGTGTAAACTCCATCATTCGCTTCATTGTGATGCTTATTGCAATAATCTCAACAATGATTCCCGTGTCACCTGGGTCAAGGTCTTCCATATCCACCGAAGTCATGAAAACGGCCGCACCGGGATCAAGGCCTGCCAGGGTGACAACATTATGGGCACTTTGCAGTTCAAGGGTACGGGGTCTGCCTTTGTGGAGTTCCTGTATCACGTCCGGAGAAATCCCAGTTAAAGCAAAACATTTCATCATGAATCACCCGTACATCGGGAGCTGCTGCTCCTTTTTAGGAGTCGCCTCAGCCGTCTGAACCTGCTCTGCAAGTTTATGCATGGTTGACTCGATCTCTTCGGCTTGATCAAGCAAGGGCTGAATATCGAGCGTAAGACCATACATCTTGTTCAGAACTTCTATCGTAGCAGCCGAAGCCCTCGGATCGGGGGCATTGATCGTCTCGCCAAGTAAACCATATGCGTCGACATTTCGTATCCTGCATTCCGTGAGGAAACTGCTCGCAATACCCGAGATACTCCCGATAGGGAGAATGATCGTGCTATCCTGTATCCTCTGCAGTGCCTTCTCGGAAGTA
>MVZQ01000270.1 GCA_002068435.1 Euryarchaeota archaeon ADurb.BinA087
AAGTTCCTTCTCGAGATCGTCTAGTAGTTGCTCAATCTCCGGGGTGATGTCTGTGTGTTCGTCGTTCCTATCCAAGATGAGGAGGTAATCGTCCACCTTTTTGTGTACGTTCTGGAGAACAGTGCTTGTTCTCATGGGCTCTTCTCTCCTTCCAAATAGGATAGCTTTTAGTTCATCGACCACCATGTGGGCCAGATCAAGTTTCCCCTGTAGTGCCTCGAGTACCTCCTCATCAATGGTACCCTCGGCTACGATGTTTATATAAGTCACCTTCTGGGTCTGCCCTATCCTGTGAATTCTGGCCTTAGCTTGTTCGTAGTTGATTAGGCTGTAGTCTACCGAGTAGAATATGGCGGTGTCTGCCGCGGTCAGGGTAATACCTAAACCACCGGTGGCGATCTGTGCGAGGAAGACGCGAACGGTAGGATTCTCCTGGAACTGGCGGATAGCCTCCTCTCTTCCTGCGGAGGTAACTCCTCCAACTAGAGTGACATGGTTGATACCGCTACTGGTTAGCCTTTCGGAGATAGCCTTAATCTCTGGAATAAAGCGAGCGAAGATCACGACCTTCTTGCCGGCATCCATAAGGCCATCAAGGGTTTCCTCAAGGGCCTCGAGTTTCTCCGTGCCTATGGGAGCGACCTCTCCCCCCGGGGTTGGAATGAAGCCCCCGGTGATCTGCTGTAACCTAAGCATCTGCGTGAGTATGATGGGTGCTGTAACAGTGCCGTTCCCAACCTTTAGTAACGCCTCCTGCGCCATGGTATCGTAGGCCCTCTGTGAAGTAGCCTTAAGGCGAGCATATACCGTTTGATTGACTATAGGGGGAAGATCTAGGGCTTCGGCCTTAGTGACTCTGTAGGCGATCGAATGGGCCTTAGCGGCTAGCTCTTCCAGGTTCTGGTATCCCACCACTTGATAGCCTCCATAACCCCCCATAATTGCGTAACGGTCACGGAAGCGAGCGTATGAATTTCCGAAGATAGATGGGTCTAAGAATTTGTACTGACTAAAGAAGTCCAGGGGAGACTGAGCCACCGGAGTACCTGTAAGAATCATCCGGTGTCGGGTCTTCTTGCCTAGTATGTGTAAAGCTTTAGACCGCTGTGCTTGCCCATTCTTGATCTGCTGCGATTCATCTGCGATGACCATGTCAGGCTTCCATTCCACTAGATCTTCCAGCATCCGCCAAGCTCCATCGTAGTTTATTACCACCACCTGGAGGCCTGAGGTATCCTCCCATTCCTTAAGAGTACGACTGCGTAAGGCCATATTCCCGGTGAGTACCTCTATCCTGTGGGGGAATGCGGTATGCTCCCGAAACTGGCGCCTCCATTCGCTGAGTACCGATAAAGGTGCTACTAC
>MVZQ01000271.1 GCA_002068435.1 Euryarchaeota archaeon ADurb.BinA087
CCGAGGATGCCGGTCACCTTTCCCTCGACCGGGATGGGAAGGCCGTACAGGGCGAACCCGTTCTTCCCGTACCGGTGGGTGGCATGTTCAAGCTCCTCGGGGAGGCTCACGATGTCGATCGCCTCGAACGGGCATTTCTTTACGCAGATCCCGCAGCCGACACAGAGCTCTTCCGAGATGACCGCCTTCTTATCCTCGCCGATGATGACCGTCTCGTCTCCTGTCCTCACCCGCGGACAGTACAGGATGCATTCGGTGCCGCATTTCCTGGAATGGCACCGGTCACGGTGGACTACTGCGATACGCATGGGTGGTTCACGCTGTAATTCCGCTCGTCAGGAGGATGGTCCAGGTGATGAACCAGAAGGCAAAGGTCATGAAACCCTGGTAGAACCAGTCCTTGAACCCGAGGGGCTTTGAAAAGAGGTGCATCAGCATGAAGATATGTTTCTGCACCACGACGCCTGCGATCATGATGAGAAGGGCAAGGAGGGTATAGCTCTGGAACCCAAGGATCTGTGATGAGTCGATGGCAAGGTACGAGATCACCCCGGTGATGATCCCCAGTGCCGCTGCAATCAGGGAACGTTTGATTTTCCTGCTGTTTTCCTGCCGCTTCTCTTCGGGCGAGAGTTTCTTTGGCAGTTCCTCCTTCTCTTTTACCTCATCTGCACTCATCGTGATACCAGTAGTCCTATTTTTTAGTCTTTAAGCAATATGTAATTTGGTATCGGATGGCCACAAAGGAAGGGATGAGCGGGGTAGATGTTCACGCGGTAGTGGCCGAATGGCAGAAATTCCTCCCTCTCTGGGTCAGCAAGGTCTACCAGTTCTCCTCCTCCCATATCGTGATCCGGCTCAACGGGCAGGAGCATGCCCGGCACCTGCTCCTGGTCGAGATCGGGAAACGTGCCCACCTCGTGGGCGCCATCCCCGCACCCCCGAAATTGCCGCCCCCCTTCGCGATGCTCCTCCGCAAACACCTTGAGGGAGGCAGGGTGCTCGGGGTGTCGCAGCCGGGTCTCCAGCGGATCATCTGTTTTGATATCGGAAAGCAGAATACCACGTTCCACCTGGTGATCGAACTGTTCGACCAGGGAAATCTGGTGCTCTGCAACGATGCCTGGACGATCATCCAGCCGCTCAGGCCCCACCGGTTCCGGGAGAGAGATATCATTGCGGGTGAGGTATACCGCCTCCCACCTGCCGATCCGGCAACCTTCTCAAGGGAGGCATTCGCCCGCTTCCTGAAAAACGATGACAGGGATATCGTGCGGGCACTTGCTGTCGGGGCACTCCTCGGAGGGAGATATGCCGAATACCTCTGCAGGAACGCAGGCGTGGAGAAGACCATTCCTGCC
>MVZQ01000272.1 GCA_002068435.1 Euryarchaeota archaeon ADurb.BinA087
TGTTGGCATCGCCCGCATGGAAGTCTCCCTGGACGATCGGCCACCCGCTTGCCGGTGATTTCTTGTCTGCCATTTCTTTCACCTCAGATCAGATGGAATACATAGATTCCTGCGATGAAGAGCCCTACTGCCAGTCCGTACCAGAACGCGGTCATCCCTCCGGCCATTGGCAGGGTGTTCTCCCTTCCCGGGAACGAGGCAGCAAAGTTACCCGTTCCGGAAAGCATGTTCACGATGTCATTCGAAACCGTCTCAAGCTCAGCGACCTTGTCGATGACAGGGGCCAGTGACTCGCCAGCGGTGGTGACAACCCCTATCATGGGATCCATTACGAGCCCATATTCGGGAAGAACTTGAACGTACATCAGTGTCCCTCCACGTCTGGGATTGGTTTTGACTCAAGCCAGGCAGCAGCATCCCTCTTTGAGAGTTCGATGTACTTGGCATAGGTGTAATACCATCCAATGATAGCAACGAAGAGTGACACCAATGCAGCGCTCATCGAGATCAGCGGCATCGACATTATTGCAGCCGTGATCATGGAGAGGAACCCACATTCGGCAGCCAGCATCAGCATCCTGTCCTGGGTCCAGTTGGGTCCAAGGCAGGCATTGAACGGGTGCTGGATGGCGATCGCCCCGAGCATGAATGCGGTAGCAATGAGTGCGCCGCCAAGGAACGATGCCTGGTAACTCGGGAGTGAGAGCCCGAGGATCTGCACGTTTCCGGTTGTTAGCGAGGTCAGTTCAAAGGAACCGGTCATCATGGCAGCGTACCCCATCAGGACAAGCGCTCCGATGATGGCCATCTCGACAAGGGACTGGATCATGACCGGGATGCGCATGTTCAGCACATTGTTGGCCAGGTAGCCGAGAATAAGCCCGATAACAGCGGCGAGGACAACAGCGACTATTGGTGCTGCAATCCCGTATTTTGTCGCAAAGAGCATAGCAATGACACCAGAACCGAATGCAATCATTCCGGCTGACGGGACACCGGTCCCGATACCGTAGCTGCACAGGTGCTTGATGGTGTGGCTACCCCAGATGAGTGCTGCGACTGTGCCGAGACCACCAAAGAACGAGAATAACTGCGTCCCGGTGAGGACATTCGCGTAGGTGAGGTAGATGCAG
Source organism: Euryarchaeota archaeon ADurb.BinA087 (assembly GCA_002068435.1). Classification (GTDB taxonomy): domain Archaea; phylum Halobacteriota; class Methanomicrobia; order Methanomicrobiales; family Methanospirillaceae; genus UBA9949. The sequence goes on from MVZQ01000272.1 coordinate 1,134, forward strand.
ACCACTGAGGCGATAAGGCCTGCTGCCAGGATCGTGGTATGGGGAACGCCTCCCTCGATCTTTTCAACTTTTACTGTCATTTTGGGCACCTCACAATGCAACAATCATGATCGCAACGATCCCGCATATCGCGGATGCAACTGCAGAAGCAACGACAGCACGGGGGAACCGCTTGAACTTGGGATCATGCGGACCTTCAATCGTCCCGGTGATGTTGTATGCAGC
>MVZQ01000273.1 GCA_002068435.1 Euryarchaeota archaeon ADurb.BinA087
AATGCGAGGGAAGGGATTTGAACCCTAGAACTCCTACGAGACGGACCCCTCAAGCCCGCGCCTTTGACCTGGCTCGGCAACCCTCGCACGTGCCATAATACAAACGACGTTTATCTAAAAAAGGGTATCCATCCTTCTCGTGGGAGCCGGTCCCCGGTTCTCCCGGGTCCGGTCAGTACCGGGGACAACCAGTCGATATGATGCATCTGTTCACTGATGCCCATGAAAGAGCAGTGATGTATAAGAACCGGCAGCTCGTATACTCTCCCTGAGTATGTGGGCTGCCATCATCAGCGAATTCGCAGATTCGCCCTCCCAGAGCAGGGTTGCCCGGTTCCTCATCGAGAACGGTTTCGGGGTGAATCCGGAGGGCAGGATTGAATGCAACGGCATTGAGATGTCTGCAACGAAAGTGGCAAAGGCAATCGGGACTGACCGGAGGGTAGTGGACGCCACAGCCCGCCATATCCTCGAGTCATCGTCTTTGAGGGAGATCTTTGCCAACATCAGGGCAACCCCCGACCTCTCGCTCCTGGCCGGACCACTCGGACTCTCGGTGATCACGGTCATCCCGAAAGACGCCCGGCAGAAGGGAATCGTTGGAGCAGCAGTGGAGGTCGTCACCACCCATAACCTGAATATCCGGCAGATATTCGTGACCGACCCGGTTCTCTCGGAAGAACCGAGGCTGGTGATCATCATCGATGGCGCTATGCCCGGGGTGGTGATAGAGGAAATAAAAAGCCTCCCGCAGGTAAAGAAGGTCATCCTTTAGGTGAACCGGATCATCCATCAGGTGAACCTGGCATCTTTGAAAAAGGGAACAGCCCCCTTCACATATCAGGGAAAGGAGTGCGCCGGATCTGTTCACAGAACAGCCACAACCGGTAGGTCCGGAACGTGATCCTTCGTCCAAGATACCGTGATGACTCCAGCCGGTCATAGATACTGACCACCCTGCTTCCCCTGACAAGATTGTCGGCATTGGCAACGACCTTCTCCTCTCCTGTCCGTGGCATGCAGTCGATGGGGAGAAGCCCGACAAGGGTGCACTCATCGGAGGTCAGTCCGGCACCGATATGACGTTCGACAATCCTCACAATATCGGGGGAGATCCCGGCGTCCCGGAGATAGGCTGCGCCTGCCTGGGCATGGTGCAGCGAATGGGTGATGCCCCGCCCGATATCATGAAGAAGGGCTCCGGCATTCAGGAGCTCGCGATCGAGGACTCCCGCCCCGTCAGCAGAGGCAAGGGCGAGATCGCGGACGGCGTTGCAGTGGGCGATCACCCGCATGCTGCAGCCGGCTTCCCTGAGAAGTGTATCGATCCGTGAATCGTCCTCACGCATGACC
>MVZQ01000274.1 GCA_002068435.1 Euryarchaeota archaeon ADurb.BinA087
ATTGTGATGAGTGTCCCTGCTCATGCTCCATTCGATTATATCGCACTTCGTGACTTACAGGCAGACGGCAGATATACCGCAATTTCTCCCGTGCCGCTCATTACGGTCCCGGGCTATGGAACACTCCCTGCAAAGGATGCAGTTGAAAGGGCCGGAATAACAGATCAGGATGATCCGAGGATGGATACTCTCACCCAGGAGGTATATAGTGCAGAATTTGGTTCCGGCCGGTTGTATGAGCAGTATGGAGGGGAACCCGTCAAACTTGCGCGAGATACCGTTTCAGCCCACATGACGGAGCAGTTTGGGTCCATACCAATGTATGAATTCGACACCCGTTCGGTAGTCTGCAGATGTGGCGGTCAGGTGCTTGTAAAAATTCTTCACGACCAATGGTTCCTCCAGTACAGTGATCCTGCCTGGAAATCGCAGGTCTCGAACCTTCTTGAACAGATGTCCCTCGTCCCTCCTGAAGTGAGGACCGAGTTCGAGAGGACTATTGACTGGCTTAAGGATTGGGCCTGCACAAGGAAAGTGGGGCTTGGCACACGACTCCCCTGGGATCCGGCATGGTTGATAGAGCCGCTTTCTGATTCAACCGTTTATATGGCATATTATACGATCGCTCACCACCTGAAATCATTCTCCCCTGACCTTCTCACCCCGGAAGTTTTTGATTATGTATTTCTCGGACGGGAGAGCCCTGCCCTTCCCGAGCGTGAAAAACTGGATGTCATGAGGAAGGAATTTTTATTCTGGTATCCTTACGATTTCAGATTCTCAGCAAAGGACCTCATCTCAAATCACCTGACATTTCAGTTGTTCCACCATGTCGCAATCTTTCCAAAGCCTCTTCTCCCGAAAGGGATGGTGGTTTTCGGCATGGGGCTCCTGAACGGGGCAAAGATGTCATCTTCAAAAGGGAACGTCTTCCTTCTTGAAGACGCAATCAATGAGTTTGGTGCTGATACTGTCCGGATGTTCCTTGTGGGGAGCGCCGAACCATGGCAGGATTTTGACTGGAGAAATGAACTTGTTGCCTCGGCAAAGCGCCAGATCGAGCGATTCATGATTGCCGTAGAAGAATCCTCTGCTGCGACTGGAACGCCAGATGAACTCGACCGATGGCTAGGGAGCAGGCTCCAGGGTCATATCACCCGAATGACAGAAGCCCTGGAACGATTCCAGACCCGCCAGGCCCTTCAGGAGGCTTTTTTTGGAATTGAATCCGATCTCAAATGGTACAGGCGAAGACTTCCTGAAGGGTCAGCTGGGAGCAGCTATCTTGCTGAATTCTGCTCTGCCTGGGTACGACTGCTTGCACCAATAATTCCATTTTCAAGTGAATAT
>MVZQ01000275.1 GCA_002068435.1 Euryarchaeota archaeon ADurb.BinA087
TCGAATATGACGAGGAAAACTATTGCATACGCGGAAGGCATTCGGGCAAGGTTTATATGCTCGGCGACAAGGTCAATGTTGAGGTGGTGAAAGCTGACCTGCAAAAGAGGCAGCTTGATTACCGGCTGGCTGAATCAGAGGATAGAGAGTAGCGTATCAGGTTTGCTGATTTCCGGAAGGTCAATTGACCGGGGTTCTTCTTTCCTGATCACTGCTTATCAGCTCCAGAAGCTTGCCGGGCGCTTCTGCTTCAGGCACATTTTTGATGACGGCTTCAGTTCCCCGGTAGATGTGAACTTTCCCCTCTCCCGCGCCAACATATCCGTAATCAGCTCCGGCCATTTCACCGGGACCGTTGACCACACATCCCATCACTGCAATCTTCATCCCGGTGAGGTGCGCGGTTGCCGCTTTCACCTTACGCACCGCCTCCTGCAGATTGAATCTGGTACGGCCGCAGGTGGGGCACGAGATGTACCTGTTACGGGTGATCCTTGCCTCAGTGGCCTGCAGAATGGAGAATGCCAGCCTGATCAGTGCATCTCCCTGAACAGTGCCACTGTTTGATATGCAGAGCCCCGCCGGATGGCGTGCAATAAAAAACCTTCCAAGCAGCGCTGCAGCTCCTATGGCCAGCTGTTCCGGATCGTCATAATTGAAAACAGGATTCAGAACCTTGTCATAAGCCTGCCTGCCACCCATAGCCTGAAGCCCGGAAGGTGTGACGGTCAGCACCTCCCCGGTGAATGGTGCACCTGACTCATCCATGAAACGCTCTTCCTCACGGGTATATACCTGCGGGAACCATCTCTCCCCCGGTTTTCGCTGCTCCAGCGATGCAACGGGATTCATCAACCGGCCCGCCTCACCGGCGACAACCTTAATAATTGCACGGGCAACAGGAATCTCATCCTCAGGCGGCTCAGAAAGCGAAACACGAACCGTATCTCCAATCCCCTCTGCCAGCAGCGTTCCTGTCCCTGCAGCGGAGATGATTCTCCCGTCCTCACCTTCGCCTGCCTCAGTGATGCCCAGATGTATGGGGTAGTGCATCCCCTCATCAATCATCATCCTCACCAGGAGCCGGTTGGCCATAACCATCGTGAGTGTGTCTGACGACTTCATTGAGACCACGATTCTGTTGAACCCTTCTCCCCTGAATATCTTCAGGAACTCTATTGCCGACACAGCCATCCCCTCGGGGGTATTGCCATAGCGTGTCATGATCCGGTCAGAGAGCGAGCCGTGATTGACCCCTATGCGGATGGCAGTACCATATTCTGTACATATCTTTATTAGTGGCATCAGCCTCTCCCTGGTGCGTTCCAGTTCTGCCATCCACCCGG
>MVZQ01000276.1 GCA_002068435.1 Euryarchaeota archaeon ADurb.BinA087
ACGAACTGGCTCGTTACCATGAATCCTGCAAAAACTGGTGATACCGCGATCATCGATCTGACGATCCGCGACTCGCAGGGACGGCCGGTGCTCACCACCAATGCACGGATTTTCAATACCAGCTACGAGAACGGAGAGGTGGTCTGGTATACCAATCCTCTCACAATGGCGGTCAATTCCACCTCCACTGAGATGATCTCCCCCCTCCCGGTCTATCGCTATGATTATGGGGAGGCGAGCTTCGCTCTCTTTGGCGATGAATTAAGCCAGATATCCTCAGCGCTCGAAGGGATGAAGCAGGGGGGATCCGAAAAGATCGTCTTTGAAAACACCGACCAGCTCAAGCGGGATATGACTCCTGAGCAATTCGCCCAGATGGGAGGAAATAGTACCACGGCTGTGCCGGGAGACCAGTTACTCCTCGCCTTTACGACCACCCCACTGCTCAATATGGATGATAACTCAACCCCGCAGTATGCCCTCCGCACCTCTGTCATTACTGGAAAGACCAGTGAGAATGTCACCGTGGATTACGGGTACCCCAGCGCCGATTTATCGATCGTCCGTCTGAACCGTGCCTGATGCCCGGGCACGCCTATTTATATCCCGGCCCCCTTTTTTACAGTATATGCTCAGGGTGATATCGTTCTTCCAGGAAGGATGCATGGCCTGTGAGGAGCAGGATCCGATAAACAGGGAAGTTGAGGAAGCACTCGGAATACAATTCGAGGCAATCAATCCTTTGCAGGAGAGGTCCTATATCGATACCTACCATCTCCAGGTGACTCCGACCGTTCTTCTCATCAAGGATGACAGGGTTGTTGAACGGTTTGAAGGGGTGGTGCACCGGGAACAGCTTGAGGAAGCGATCCGGAAACACGTATCCTGACTGTTATATTTTCAGAACCATCGGCTCCCTATGGAAAAAAGTCTTGTTACCCCTCTCTCCAAATGCTGAAAAGGCGTATCTGGCTCTCATCGCACGGAGTACCCCCTCTCCAGCCAAACTGCCTCCGGCGGTTTCATGCGTTATGTTCAACCGGAGAGTAATCATAGGGGTCCCCTTAAAATGGTTTTGCTCTGTCTCCAATTTCCACGCTTCTTTCCAAATGAATTTCATCAAACGTTGCTCCAGTTGAAAAGATGAGCTCTTGTCAAAGGGACAGGAAAGGCCATGGGATGAGGCTGATCAGGTTCCGCGATCACAAGGTCTATGAAACGTGGCGGATAGATGAAAGCTGAGATAAGAAGAATTTCAGCCTGGAGGGGCTTTTCTTGCATCTGAAACACCGCATCATCCACTGGTTCAGGCACAGTTTCTTTTTTTTCGGCATCATGAGC
>MVZQ01000277.1 GCA_002068435.1 Euryarchaeota archaeon ADurb.BinA087
CTCCGGAGAAGAGGATAACGCAGTATGCGAAAATTCGAGGTAAATAATGGCGAAAAATATTGGATTGGGCGTCCTGCCTCCTGAACAGGCATGCAGTGACGCAAACTGCCCGTTTCACGGCAGTTTACCGGTGCGCGGCCAGGTGATCACCGGTAAAGTCGTGAGCGATCGCATGATGGGAACGGTAGTTGTCGAGCGTAACTACCTCCATTTCGTGCGGAAGTATAACCGGTACGAGAAGAGAAGCTCGAGGATTCACGCTCACAATCCTCCCTGCCTGCAGGCAAAAGTCGGTGACGATGTGAAGATCGCCGAGTGCAGGCCGCTCTCGAAGACCACGACCTTTGTAGTGGTGGAGGTACAGAGGCTATGAAAGCCAAACAATCAAAGACGCCGCGATCCCTCTCCACTGGGACCCGGATGATCTGTGCCGACAATACCGGAGCACGTGAAGTCCAGATTGTATCGGTTTTCGGGTATCACGGGGTCCGCCGCCGCCAGCCCAAGATGGGTCTCGGTGACCTTGCGACGGTTACGGTAAAGAAAGGAACCCCCGATATGCGGAGAAAACTCGTCAGAGCGGTAGTAATCCGGCAGAGAAAAGAGATAAAGCGCCCGAGCGGTCTTCGGATTACCTTCGATGATAACGCCGTGGTGGTTGTCGATGAGAAGAACGAGCCACGGGGTACAGAGATAAAAGGTCCGGTTGCACGGGAAGTCGCAGAGCGCTTTCCAAAGATTGGATCGATGGCAACGATGATAGTGTGAGGTGTGCGGATATGGTAAGAATTGAGAGTACACAACCAAGAAAACAGCGCAAGGCGCGCTATAATGCCCCCGCGCACCTCCGCGGAAAATTCATCAGTGCTCCCCTCACCGATGCACTCAGGACGCAATATAAGAGAAGGACCGTCCGGGTCGTGAAGGGTGATACCGTTAAGGTACTCAGGGGAGATGCTGCAGGGACGGAAGGGCTCGTCGATGATGTTGATACCGGAAGGTCGCTCCTGATTATCCAGGGAGTCTCGATTCCGAAAGCGGATGGAACGGAAGTTCCGCGACCGGTCGATCCCTCCAATGTGCAGATCACCAAGCTCAATCTGAAAGATCCCAAACGGGCTGAAAAAATGGCGGAGGAACGCTGATGTCAGATCACCTGAAACGTCTGCGTGCACCAGACTCATGGCACATTGCCAAAAAGACCAGCACATTCGTTGCAAAGACCGCTCCCGGCCCTCATAATGCCAATGCCATGCCGATCGCGGTCTGGCTTCGTGACCACATGAACTTTGCGCGCAATATGAAGGAAGTAAAGCAGATTCTCGGCCAGAATGATGT
>MVZQ01000278.1 GCA_002068435.1 Euryarchaeota archaeon ADurb.BinA087
ACCTCGAGATCGCGGGCGGTATAGAGGGCAGCGACAATCGAACTCGGCCTCGGCTGCATATACTTCATGGCTTCTCTCACCTCCAGCACTTCACGGAAAGGACGATGCTTCCGCAGCTGGTAAGGGTACGTGCGACTGAAATCCCCTCGGCAAGGGATCCGGCATAATGGAACGGGATACCCCTGCATCCGGGATCTTCCCCAATCCCGGCATATTCGCTGCCAACCATGATCACCCTGGCAGGCTGGATCTCACCGATCACAGCCAGGATATCCTCTCTTGGAAATCCCTCGCAGACCGCCCCGGTCTCTTTTCCGGTGACGAGCGTGATCTCCTCTCTGCCGGTAATCTTCCTTGCGTACTGCACTGCAGACCGGGTGGTCAGTGCACTGGTCCCTGAATTGGAGTTGTCGATGATCCGGATCCCGCCTTCGGATGTCTGGGACATCCTGCCCGGGATGGCCCGAAACGATGCGAGCCGTGACAGGTCGCCCCCCAGATCGCAACCGGCAGCGGCAGCGAGCTGCAGGGATATCCGGTAACTCTCGAGCAGGAGGAGCGGGGATCCAAAGGTCCCGGTTATTCCCCCGCATTCATACCGGCACACCTCTCCATCAGTGACAGTGACCGATTCAACAGGCACTGCACCCGGGGTATCAATTCCAGGGGCTATTAGAAGGTGGGGCAGCTGCTGCCCGGATCGTACCTTCTCTGAGAGGGCATGCCTTTTTCCACCGGCAAAAAGGTAATCCTCAGATGAGGTGATGATCCCATAGTCCCCCGCACCCGTGCACCCGAGGGAGACCTCGCTGATGCACCACCCCCCGATACGCAGCGCCTCTTTTGCCGCCGGGACAAGGGAGGAGGGGGTAATACTCCTCCTCCAGATCAGCTCCCTTTCCGGGAAACGGTAGGTTCCGATGGATGTATGGAGGATGCCCGGCCCCTTCATGACATGGGCAAGTGCACAGGCAGTGGTCGTCTTGCCCCTGGCCCCCGTGATCTCGATGAACGGTGCAGGCCTGTCCTTTCCGATGATCCACCTGACCGCATCGTGGTGCGAAATGACAGGGATGGTAAGCGACCGGAGCAGAGGGTGCCCCGGATCGAGGTGAACTGGTGCAATTGCCAGGTCATAGGACCGCTCTGCTGCGGTTGCGGCATCGATCCCCGCCTTTCCCCGGTAAATATCGACCACGTCGCTGAAATGGCCCCTGCCGTTCAGGTATCCGGCGATGTCAAGACCGCCATGGATCGTGTCGATGACAAGAATTCGCATGAAGGATTACAGGGTTGAGAGCACCCGTTCGGCATTCTTTATCATCAGGTCAGCAAG
>MVZQ01000279.1 GCA_002068435.1 Euryarchaeota archaeon ADurb.BinA087
CCTGCGATGATCTGCCTGTCCTGATCAGGAATTGTCGTCTCTCTGATGATATCGCCCACCGGTTCGGGGACGTCATGTGGGACCGGTATCCATTGACCCCGGAGAAATATGCCGGGTGGATCGCAGAAACCCCGGGCGACTGCATTCACGTCCGTGTAGATGCCGGAATATTTTCGGGAGCAGCTGGTGGAGCCCGGGCACTGGGGCAGTTCTTCTATGATCTGCCGGAAGCCCTCCGTTCACGGGAGATCACCGCCATCCTCCCTTCATCAGCAGCCCGGAACCAGCCCCGGGCAGAGATCCGGCTGGAAGATCTCGGTCTCGTCTCCTCCCACCGGGCGTATGCCCTGACGGGTATCCGGACCATCCTCCAGCAGTCAGCGTTCTGGTGCCTCGAGGATGCCCGCTACCTGATCCCTGATCAGGAATCCTGGCGGAGATTCCAGAGCACCGACCATTTCTCGCGAATGGACACTGTTTCAGGTTCATGCGGGCGAGTCGCGATCCGGTCCACAAACCAGGAGGCGTATGACTACTTTTCGGCATACCTGATTGCACTTGCCCGCTGTGAGGCTTCCTGCAGGGATGATCTCTGGTCCCCGGCCGCAGCGCGGGTTCTCCGTTGCCTGCCCCCCGAGAAGGCCTTCCACTTCCACTCGGGCCACCGGTTCATCGGGTATTCGGCCCACAGCCTGAAAGAGTTTTCACGCCTCCTCGAATTTATCCCTGAAGAGGTGTTTTCGTTTCACCAGGGGCAGGGTGATTTTTCCCGATGGATCGATGAGGTCCTCGGAGACAGCACGCTTGCCGAGCGCATCACGCATTGTGCAACACCCCATGAAGCGGCAGAACTGGCCAGGGAGAGGGGAAGGGAGCTATGCCACGACTTAAAGTAGCCCATTTCTGCTGGGAGTCCCTGCATGCTGTCCGTGAGGGGGGTCTCTCCCCCGCCGCGACCCACCTTGCAGAGGTGCTCTCAGGAACGCATGAAGTGCATTTCTTCACCAGGGGAGACGGGCCTGACCGGAACATCGGGGGGGTATTTTATCACTTTTGCCAGCCTGCAGGAGAGGGTATCCTCCAGTACTGCCTTGACATGAGCAGACAGATCCTCGACATGTTCCGTGCCGCGGACAATCCCCCGTTCGATATCATCCATTTCCATGACTGGCATTGTATCGATGCTCTCGAAGAATTAAAGGAGAGGACCACGGTGATGAGCTACCACTCCACCGAATACGGTCGAAGCGGGAACAATTTCGGGAACAGTCCCGAGTTCCTTGCCATTGCGGCAAAGGAGTGGAGGGCAGGCCATACGGCA
>MVZQ01000280.1 GCA_002068435.1 Euryarchaeota archaeon ADurb.BinA087
GGCGGGACGGTCTTCGGCCCGGCCTGGCACCTTGCCAAACTCATCCGGATCATCGCAAGGGACGAGAGAGCGTGCATCAGCTGCTCCTGCATCCTTGACGGGGAATACGGATTCTCGCAGTGCTCTCTCGGTGTACCAGCGATTGTCGGGAGAGAGGGAGTAATATCAATAAAAGAATGGAGCCTTGATGCCTGGGAGGGAGAAAAGATGAAGAATGCAGGTACTTTTGTCATGGGCCTTTGCAGCTATCTCGGGATTTAGATAATCTCATGAGTCCTCACTGCTATACCCCCGCCAGAGGAACCATGACAGAAGGGACCGAACATTTCGCTGGGGATATTACCCTGGACATCGTCCAGGTCGAGTATACGACCGGCCCCGAGTGCCCGGTCATTCATATTTTCGGGCGTGACCTGGAGAAGAGAGCCCACCATGTCGAGATTACCGGATTCCGGCCTTACTTTTACATCCTGCAGCACCAGGCTACCGCCGGATTGATCCCTGTGAATGCCAGTCTTGAAGAGGGGAAGGTGTATCGCTCCATCAGGGGAGAACCACTTGTCAGGATATATACCGTGAGGCCTGGCGATGTCCGGGATATCCGTGAACGGTTTACCCATTTTGAAGCCGACATCCCCTTCACAACCAGGTTCATGATCGATACCGGGCTTACCGGTGGGATCAAGACCCCTGCAGATTCCGCTGATTACCGGGAGGCCGCTCCGGCAGATATCAGCAGTAATGCCCGGATCTGCATACTCGATATAGAGTGCGAGGACATCCGTGGTTTCCCTGATCCGGGACGTGATGCGGTCATCTGTATCACCTGCCATGATTCATTTGATGATCACTACACGAGCCTCATCTGGAGTGGAGGGAGAGATGGATGTGATCTCTCGGTTCTCTCAGACAAGGAAAGTCTCAGGAATGGATGTTTCAGCAGGGATCGGCATACCATCAGGATGTTTGCGAATGAGAAGGAGCTGTTTGAGGGTTTTGCATCGTATTTAAGGGAGAAAGACCCCGACATCCTTTCAGGTTGGAATTTTCTCGAATTTGACCTGCCCTACCTCTTGAAGCGGATGGAAGCCCTTGGGATGGACCCTGCATCCCTCGCAAGGCTCGGCGGCCAGACCGAGCGGAATGCTATCCGGGGCAGGGCTGTCTTTGATCTTCTCCAGGCATACCGGAAGATGCATGCGACCCAGCGCGAATCCTACCGGCTGGATGCCGTAGCGGAAGCAGAGGTAGGAGAGACGAAGGTGCGGTATACCGGGACGATCAGTGACCTCTGGAAGAGGGA
>MVZQ01000281.1 GCA_002068435.1 Euryarchaeota archaeon ADurb.BinA087
TCGGATTCGAGACCTGGATGGGAGGATTTGATTTTGTGAAGGACGATGAGAACCTGACCTCGACCTCCTTCAACCGGTTTGAGGAACGAGTCTCTTCCCTTGCAAAAAAGAGGGACCAGGCAGAGCAGCGTACCGGGGAGAGAAAATCGGCATTCATCAATATCACTGCCGATACCACCACCATGGAAAAACGCGCCTCCCTCCTCGCCGAATTTGGCTGGAATTATGCCATGATCGATGTCGTGGTTGCCGGGACTTCGGCTGTCTCGACACTCAGGGACTACTGTTCGGATCTCGGGCTGGCTATCCATGCCCACCGTGCAATGCATGCGGCATTCGATCGCGACCCAAAACACGGGATCTCAATGCAGTTCCTCGCCAAGCTTATGCGCCTTATCGGGGTGAGTCAGATCCATACCGGCACAGCGGTTGGAAAATTGATCGGTTCAAAAAAGGAAGTGCGACTTCTGGCTGATGTCCTCCGGAATTCGCTGACAAAGCCCTCGGGCAACATCCTTCTTGAACAGGACTGGGGAAGCATGAAGAGCGCATTCCCGGTCTCATCAGGAGGTCTTCATCCCGGGCTTGTCCCTGATGTACTCGATATCTACGGGCAGGATCTTGTGCTTCTCGTAAGTGGCGGGATCCATGGACATCCTGACGGTACAAGGGCAGGGGCGGAGGCGACACTGCAGGCAATCGAAGCATGGAAGGAAGGGATCTCTCTTCATGAGAAGGCAGCGAGATCAAAGGAACTTGCCCGGGCGCTCGAGAAGTGGGGATCTTATCAACCGAAATGATCACCGGGGGTCCCTGATGCAGCACACATCCTCCAGAACCGGTATTCAGTGTTTGTCGCAGGAACCATCATGCAGAAAAAAGGACGATTAGGATGCCGGATACCCCCAGTGAACCGGATGATCAGAGTGAGGAATGCGAACAGTGCGGGCTGTGCTGCAGGATATTTGGGAATTCGGTTACGCCCACTGTGCTGAATCTCTACACCTGGCTTGAGCAGGGCAGGACAGATATCCTCCGGTATTTCTTCGCTGCAGAAGATGACGGGGCCTGGGTAAACTGTGCCGATCTCACACCGGAAAATCTCGGGGCTGTCATCCGGATCGAGATGCGTGATCCTGTCACAGGGGAATATCTGACCGTCTGTCCGTTTTTAAAAAGGCATGGAAAAGAGACCTACCTCTGTGGTATCCATCCAGTGAGACCGGATATGTGCCGGAATTACCAGCCCTGGATATGGGGCGAGACGTATTTTGGACAGTGTAAATCGCTTAAAAAGCGT
>MVZQ01000282.1 GCA_002068435.1 Euryarchaeota archaeon ADurb.BinA087
CCTGTTTTAGGAATGATCCCTTATGATGAATCGGTAATGGACGCGGTACGGAAAGGAAGGCTGGTTACTGAATATGATACTCCTGCAGCACAAGCCATTCATCATCTGTGGCATGAAATAGTCAGTACATTGAGGGTAAGAGCAGATGCAGGACAATGAGATAACGGGAGGAATACGGCGCCGGGGACGTCCGCGGGTCCCGAGAAGGATGGATCCTGAAGCCTCGCTCCGGTGTTATGCACCCCAGTGCGATATCGCCGATACTGATGAATGCGTTACCCTCCTTCCTGAAGAGCTCGAACTGTTGAAACTGGTCGACCTGAACGGGCTGGAGCAGGAGGAGGCGAGTGCCATCATCGGGGTGTCACGGCGTACGGTATGGAAAGATCTCCATGAGGCAAGGCGAAAGGTTGCCGATGCTCTTGTCCATGGGAAAAAAATTGAGATCGCGGGCTGTGAACGCCGGATCGAGGGGCAGTGTCCCCGTGAAGGGCAGCCATGCCTGGGGTCGCAGGATGGGTTTTGCAGGCGCCGGCAGAGGCAGGGGAGCCCTCCTGACCAGTAGGGGTCAGGTCTGCCTCATTACAATATTTTAATATAATTTATCTCATATGAGTAAATAAGGCACCCCATGAGGTGCCAGGTGTGATAAAAAATGCCAGGACTTGACGGGACCGGTCCCCTTGGAGGAGGACCTATGACAGGGTGGCGCCGTGGCAGGTGTAACCCGGTATCACGGCAGGAACCCCAAAAGGATACAGCCGAAGAGGCAGGGCAGACGCCTGTCCAGCAGACTGGAGGAGCGGCCTCTCAGGTATACGGGCTTGGTCGCGGGGGTATCCCCCGGGGGTGTGGCAGGGGATATGGCGGTGGAATGAGGGGAGGAAGAGGTGGCCCCCATGGGAGTGGAATGAGGGGGCGATTCTGAAGAATGTCTGGATCGGGAGCGAATGGCACCCGGAGGGTTGCAATCGCTGTGGACGGGAACGGTGTCTCCTCACATTTTGGTCATTGTGAAAAATTTACGGTCTACCATATCAGAAACAGAGAGATTTTTCATCACGAGATCATCCTGAATCCCGGTCATGAACCAGGGAAACTTCCCCGGCTTCTTGCCTCCTGTGGGGTTACCGATATACTTGCCGGGGGAATGGGGATGAAGGCGGTCCAGCTCTTTGAAGAACAGGGGATCCATGTGCTGTGCGGTATTTCAGGGCCGGTTGACCAGGTCATCAGGGCCTTTTGCGAGGACCGGATCATAGCTGGTGAAAGTACGTGCCATCATTCCGGTTGTGATGA
>MVZQ01000283.1 GCA_002068435.1 Euryarchaeota archaeon ADurb.BinA087
TGCTATGCCGCTTCGGGAGACCACCCGGGGACCCCGTGTCCTCGATATCATGGACCGGAAGGTCATCGCCATCCGCGAGGACGAGGAGATACGGGCAGCCGCGCAGAAGCTCCTGAAAGGTGAGACCAATCACCTCCCCGTCATCAATACTACAGGGCAGCTGGTCGGGATCGTCACTACCTATGATATCTCGAAGGCAGTGGTCAGCCCCGGCAAGGCTTCCCTTGTAAGGGACATCATGAAGAAGAAGGTGATCACGACCATGCCCGAAGAAGCGGTCGATGTCGCCGTCCGGAAGCTCGAACAGTACAACATCAGCGCCCTTCCCGTTGTCGATGGAGAGAAGCGGGTGATCGGGATGCTCACCGCGATGAACCTTGGAAAGCTGTTCGGGAGGTGGCTCAAATGAAACTGGTCGTGACCTTCTCACGGAAAGCAGGGAAGAAACCCATCATCGCACAGGTCGTCAGGGACACGGGGGTGCTGATCAATGTCGAGCGGGCGCTGATCGATTCATCGGAGGGCGAGGCCCTGATCGATATCCCGGATGAGTCCTGTGCACTTGTAAAAGAGCGGCTGGCCAATCTCGGTGCAGCGGTCAGGGTGCTTGAGGACATCATATCACTCGATGAGAGCCGGTGTGTTGATTGTGGTGCCTGCATCAGCATATGCCCGCAGGAAGTGTTCTCGTTCGATGATGACTGGAGACTCCGGATGGATGAGAAGAAGTGCGTCCTCTGCGGCCGCTGTATCGAGATCTGCCCGCACAGGGCTCTCTCCCACAAGGGAGAGGGATAACGGGCGGACGCTCCCTTTTTTCAACACATGGAGGATCCGATAAGGAGGAGATTATGTATCAGGGATTCCTGCTACTGATCAATCTCACACCGCTGCTCCCCGGTTCCTGCAGGGGAATAGAGAATGGAGGACAAGGATCCATGAACGCAGGGATTGCAGCCGTGGGATTATCGTCTTTATCAGGTTCCTGGAACATGCAGAAGTGAGAATTCCGGAATACCAGGGATTTTCATTTGGAATCATCAGGCAGCCGCCTGGGATGGATCCGATCCCGTGCTTCCTTCAGGGTACCTATCTTCTCATCGGGATTGACCTGCTGAAGGATGATATCGAGTTCATCGATGCTGATCGGGATAAAATCCAGCAGCTCTGCACTGATGTTGATCGTCCGGCTGCGGGCGTTGATGAAAGGATATGTTTCCAGGTCGTTGTTGTGGTGATGGCCATGGATTACCCATCCGGGAAAATTCAGGGGTGCTTGTGCCGGATCA
>MVZQ01000284.1 GCA_002068435.1 Euryarchaeota archaeon ADurb.BinA087
ACCTCTGAGGGACGGAACACCGATGACACCCGTGCATCCACCGCCTGCGAGAGGTCGACATCCATGTCGCTGATGATCACAATCACCCCGATACGGGTTCCCGGATACGCTTCATGGGACCGGAGAAGGGAGTAGAGGACCCGGTTCATCTCATTCTCATAGAGGAGGTAGTTTGCATCATCGAGTGCCACCAGAAGTACCACCTCTTCCTTCAGGAGCATCCGGGCGATCGCGTCGAAGACCTGCTTGAAAGAGGTGCCGGAGGCAGGAGGGAGGTGACCGGAGAGTCGCCGGTAGATCTGGGAGAATATGGCAAACTTGGTATTGTCAATCTGGCAGTTGATGTAAATCGGCACGAGTTTCTTTGTATTTTCCTCAATTTCCGAAAATATCTTCCTCACGCTGGTGGTCTTGCCCGTTCCCGGCAGTCCCCGGCAGATGGTGTTCAGGGGACGGCCTCCCCGGAGACCGGGATGGATCTGAAAAGCCAGTTCACGTATCTGGCTCTCCCGGTGGTTGAACTGTTCCGGAACGTAATCAATCTCAAAGACCTCCGGGTCACGAAAGAGTGTCTCATCCCACATCAGGAGATTCTTTTTCATCCGGATCACCTCTCAGGTATTTCAGTATCACAGGTTCTTCATACATGCTCTGCACAAAATTCGGCTGGTGAAGAGCTGACTCATCTTCTGCTCTGCAGGGCTGACAGGTGTCCCGCACGAGTCACAGGTTGGACCGGAGATTGACCCGGCGGTACCTGCAGGGGATACAGGGGCAGACGCCTGTGCCTTCCGGGATTCGGCCGGTTCAATTTCCTGCTGCCCTCCCCCGCCAGACTCAGCCGCAGGGGGCAGGATTGCAGCCCCCTCACCTTCTGCACTGATGCAGCAGGCAGATCCCGGGAGGACGCGCCTTCGGTAACTGTCGATCCGCTCTGCCGTAGCCGGGTCATTCCTCCCAAAAGTGCCGAGAATCGCGCTGAGAAACCGGGTGAGATCTTCCGCGTCGCCAGGGGAATCCGCGTCCCCGCTGACCTCAACCCGGAGGTTCTCATAGTGTTCCAGATTCACGGTGACGCCAATAGTGAGGGTCTTATGGCCACCCATGAGATCATATTCTCCACCCGCTCTGATATGGTTTATCATGAGCGGAAAAAGGAGTTATGAGAAGAGAAGGGGAAGGAAACGGGGGGCATCAATAATTCCATATCCCCCGCGTGATCCCTCTTTTTCAGAGAAAGAGGTCGTGGCATCCCGCCCCTTGCCCCATATCGCGAACGGAACGGGATC
>MVZQ01000285.1 GCA_002068435.1 Euryarchaeota archaeon ADurb.BinA087
GTGAGCTCCATCAGGGCAACACGGAGTGACGACGATACTTTCCCATAATAGTCTTGGGGAGAGTTCAGGATCTTCTGGATATCCGAGGAGAGTTGCTTTGCCTCCCCGGTGTCGATGCAGTCAATCTGGCCTTTAAGCTTTTCGAGCTCTTCCCGCGACATCTTGTTTTTGACGTCGTTCAGGTTGAAACTTTTGGTCTTTCCCTCCCAAGCTGCGAGCATGATGAGCGCCTGGACGATCACGAGGCTGATCTCGTAGGCGACGTTAAAGAAGAACCGCTCCTTTCCCACCTCCACCCCTGAGACGATGTGCCCTACCAGTTCCTCGGGCATGTAATAATAGGCCAGGGGATCGATCACGGCGCTCAGGTGGGGATAGATTGGCGTGACGAGGATTAGTTCACGATCCCGACCTTCCTCAAAGGCGACCTGCACGATTTTAGAGAAGAGATCGATGTCACCCTTCGGATCGATGACGACGACGCTGTAACCTTTTCTGATGTCCTGCTCGACCATGTTCTCCATGATCCGGGTCTTCCCCACCCGAGTGGTTCCGAAACACCAGAAATGGCCCTTCCGCGATGAATCGGGGACGGCGATTTTTAGGGATGCGCCGGAATCAGACATCCCATGTCCCAGGCCGAGAATCGTTCGAGACGTTTTTCGGTCGCTCTTCCCGCCGCCGGCAAGACTTTTTAGGAACCGGGCAATCATGAATGTACCACCCGGATGTACTCTTTCAATTCGTCCGAGACGTTCTTGATGACATGAAGGGGAATCGGTGCGGTGGAGACGACTTTCGAATAAGCCCCGGCGATCCTCTTCACGCACCTGACCTTTACGTCTCTTCCGGAGGGGATTTCCCAGACTTGTTTCATGATAAGACCTTCGACCACCCCCCTGCCATTCCTGCCCAGGGTGATTTCGAGCCGGGGCATGCCGTTTTCCATGATGGGGAACACCTTCAGAACTTGGAACGGCAGGACATCTCCGGGACGATATGCCCCCCGTTCCTTCGGTGTCTGGAACCGGTAAGGGCATGAACCGACGAGGTTCTTGGGATTGCAGGGGCCGTTCGCCTGCAGCTGTATGGACAGTGATCCGTGGTTCACCGCCTTCATCACCATGCCCTCGACAACGCATCCGACGAGGTCACCACAGAAATCATAATCACGAAGGACCCGTATTTTGGCCAGGGAAAGGGATAGGTCGCGCCGGATCCTTTTTATCGCGTGTCTTCCGATGCTGGAAACAGGCAAACTCCTGACCTGGAGGTCGCCGGACAAG
>MVZQ01000286.1 GCA_002068435.1 Euryarchaeota archaeon ADurb.BinA087
TGGCAATAAGCTCGTCATCGCTGATCTTCTCCCCCTTCTTCATCAGGTCAGGCCAGGTATACATGCCATTGTAGGTGATATCCCCGAGAAAGACCACATTTTTCAGGAACGGGAATTTTTCCGAGTTCAGTCTCCCGGGCCTGGCCTCCTGTGCGTCAGGACAGGCTTCGTAGAACATCCCGATATAATCCGAGGTCTTGAACCGTCCCTGGAGGACCAGGGTCTGGATCTCGGCCTGCTTCAGGACATATTCCAGTTCATACGTCCGGTATGCCGGGTTGATATTCACCATGATGGCGCCGATCGTGGCCGTGGCAAACTGCACGGCGATCCATTCGGCATAATTCATTGCCCAGATTCCTACCCGGTCACCTTTCTCGACTCCCATCGCCATCAGCCCCTTTGCGAGGCGGTTGACCTGGGAGAGGAGCTCCCGGTAGGTCCACCTGATATCCTGGTGTACCGAGACTACCGCTTCCGTGTCAGGAAAGCGGGCAGCGACAGAAGAGAGCATTTCACCGAGGGTGAGACCGAGAAGGGGCTGGGTTGAGATACCGCAATCATAGCTCCGGGGATCCATCCTAACAAAGGAGGATTTTTCAGGATATATCACTACTGATTCCAATGCATAACCATTAAATCGGCACAATGCGACCTTAATACGGCTAAGGGGGTCGTGGCCTAGTCCGGAATGGCGACGGGCTCCAGCGGTCTTTCGCGTCGTGTGGATGATGAACAATGGGTCTCCTGATGAAAAGATGATGATCCGTTGGAGCACTGACGCATGTCGGAGAGACCCGTCGATCGTGAGTTCAAATCTCACCGACCCCACATTTTCCTGATCTGTATTGCACGGTTACTCATGTCTCTTGCCCAGTTTTTCTGACCCCGGGCCTTCTCTTGCCGCTTACCGTTCTTCTCCAGCCCAACCCTTCTCTGATCCCAAGCATGCTCCAATCCATCCCTTTCAGGGATTCCAGTGGTGGACCTCTTTACCCGGGAATCCGCTCTGTGAAGGAGAGAGCCTTCCCGCGTCCCGGCATTGCACCCTCTATCGCCCTGCTCACCGATCCCCCTCTTCACAGATTCTGACAGGTCCATCCGTTTCATCCAGTCCCTCTCTCGCACCATTTCCCTCCCTTCCCGCGTCATTCCTCTCTTTATGGGGCATTTCCCTGCCGCTCTGACCGTGTGTGCCCCGACTACCAGAGGGCTTTTTAAACCACTATCCCAAACCTAGTAGGCAGGAAAAGGGTATCCCATGTATCTTATCGGTGA
>MVZQ01000287.1 GCA_002068435.1 Euryarchaeota archaeon ADurb.BinA087
CTGCAAAAATGAGAAGAGGTCTTCTTCAGGGATTCCTTTACTCCGCATGTGACCTTCTTGCACTCTCAAGAATGATTCGCTGCTCAGTCCGTGCGACAGTCTCCCGTATCTTTGCAATGGCATCGATGTTGGCCGAGACACTGGTTATCCCATGCTCGACGAGCCAGGTCACCATGGGGGGCTCAGAACCTGCCTGGCCGCAGATGGAACATTCGACCCCGTGGTCACGGCAGACCTCGATCGCCTGGTCGATCAGTGCCAGCACTGCGGGATGCTTCGGCTGGTACATTGAGGCAACGTTCTCGTTGTTCCGATCAATAGCCAGGGTGTACTGGACGAGATCATTGGTTCCAAACGAGGCGAAATCGATCCCGGCATGGATGAAATCCTCGATCATGATGGCACATGACGGGATCTCGATCATCACCCCAAGGGTTGCGGCGTTGACATCCACTCCCCATTCTGCCATCATCTCCCGGGCAGCGATGAACTCTTCAGGGTGCGATACCATAGGAAACATCACCCCCAGGTTGTCGTATCCCTTCTCCCAGAGCCGCTTGAACGCCTCGACCTGGAGACGGAACTGGTCGGGGCTCTGGAGATCGCGCCGGATACCTCTCCATCCCAGCATCGGGTTGTGTTCGTGAGGTTCATTCTCGCCACCGGCCATATTCCGGAACTCATCGGTCGGGGCATCAAGCGTCCGCACCCAGACCGGCTTTCCGTTGAAAGCATCAAGTACGATCTTGATCCCTTTGTACAGCTCATCGATGAATTCCTCTTCCCTACCATTCGCGATAAACCATCCCGGCGTCTTGTTCAACCCGAGGATGAGGTGCTCGATCCGGAGGAGACCCACTCCGTCTGCACCTGTCGCAGCAGCGCGAGCCGCTGCTCCGGGGATAGAGACGTTCACCTTCACGCTGGTTGCCGTGATAAGGGGTGATGCAGTGATCGCCGCAGCAGGAGCCTGCGCCTGGGCCGGCTTTTCGAGTGCCCCTTCGTAAATAAATCCTTTTTCACCATCAACCGTGATCAGCTGGCCTGGTTTAAGGACCGAGGTGGCATTTCTTGTCCCGACAACCGCCGGGGTACCGAGTTCCCTGCTCACGATTGCGGCATGGCAGGTCATCCCCCCTTCATCAGTAACAATCGCTGCAACCTTCTGCATCGCCGGCACCATGTCAGGGTTTGTCATTTTCGTGACAAGGATGTCTCCTGCCTTGACCGATCCCGTATCTTTGACGTCGCGGATAACCACGACACGGCCGGTCGCCA
>MVZQ01000288.1 GCA_002068435.1 Euryarchaeota archaeon ADurb.BinA087
CCGGGTGGATGGCAGAACTGGAACGCACCAGGGAGAGGCTGATGCCACTAATAAAGATATGTACAGAATATGGTACTGCCATCCGCATAGGGGTCAATCACGGCTCGCTCTCTGACCGGATCATGACACGCTATGGCAATACCCCCGAGGGGATGGCTGTGTCGGCAATAGAGTTCCTGAAGATATTCAGGGGAGAAGGGTTCAACAGAATCGTGGTCTCAATGAAGTCGTCAGACACACTCACGATGGTTATGGCCAACCGGCTCCTGGTGAGGATGATGATTGATGAGGGGATGCACTACCCCATACATCTGGGCATCACTGAGGCAGGCGAAGGTGAGGACGGGAGAATCATCTCCGCTGCAGGGACAGGAACGCTGCTGGCAGAGGGGATTGGAGATACGGTTCGTGTTTCGCTTTCTGAGCCGCCTGAGGATGAGATTCCTGTTGCCCGTGCAATTATTAAGGCTGTCGCCGGTGAGGCGTGCCGGGTGATGAATCCTGTTGCATCGCTGGAGCAGCGAAAACCGGGGGAGAAATGGTTCCCGCAGGTATATACCCGTGAGGGAGAGCGTTTCATGGATGAGTCGGGTGAACCATTCACCGGGGAGGTGCTGACCGTCACACCCTCCGGGCTTCAGACCATGGGTGGCAGGCAGGCTTATGACCGGGTTCTGAATCCTGTTTTCAATTATGACAATCCGGAACAGCTGGCCATAGGAGCTGCAGCGCTGCTTGGAAGGTTTTTTATTGCACGCCATCCTGCCGGGCTCTGCATATCAAACAGTGGCACCGTTCAGGGAGATGCACTGATCAGGCTGGCATTCTCCATTCTGCAGGCCACTGAGGCAAGGATCACCCGTAACAGGTACATCTCGTGCCCCACCTGCGGCCGTACCAGATTCAATCTGCAGGAGGCGGTGCGTAAGGTGAAAGCGGCAACCGCGCACCTCACCGGGATGAAGATTGCAGTGATGGGATGTGTGGTCAACGGTCCCGGTGAAATGGCCGGAGCTGATTACGGATATGTTGGCGCGGGAGAGGGGAAAGTTCACATCTACCGGGGAACTGAAGCCGTCATCAAAAATGTGCCTGAAGCAGAAGCGCCCGGCAAGCTTCTTGAGCTGATAAGCAGTGATCAGGAAAGAAGAACCCCGGTCAATTGACCATCCGGAAATCAGCAAACCTGATACGCTAACCTCTATCTTCTGATTCAGCCAGCCGGTAATCAAGCTGCCTCTTTTGCAGGTCAGCTTTCACCACCTCAACACTGA
>MVZQ01000289.1 GCA_002068435.1 Euryarchaeota archaeon ADurb.BinA087
CGGGGACAGTACGATCGCCCAGGGTACCATCTATTCTGCATACTTCCTCGGGGCGTTCCTTCTCGTCCTCCCGGCCGGTATGATTGCTGATCGTGCAGGCGAACTTCCTCTCGTGAGGGGCGGTCTCCTGCTGACCGTTGCTTCAGGCGTGCTCCTTACGCTCACCACCTCCACCCTTCTGATCGTGGTGTTCCGTGTTATCGAGGGGATCGGGGCCGGGCTGTTCGTCCCGGCGGCCCTCTCCCTGATCAATTCCCGGCCTGACCATGAGACCTCGAGCGGATATTTCATGGCGATGCTGAATATAGGTCTTGTCGCAGGGCTGATCGTGAGCGGCTGGCTTGTTGAGATAACCGGTATGGGCGTATCGGGCATCGCCACCTTCACCGTGATTGGGGTGATCCCTGCCCTGGCGAGCATGGTCATGCAGCCGGGAGGGGGACAACCACGCCCGGCCCATGAACCGATCCGGATGACGGGGAGACGGCTGCTTCGTGTGATACAGGAATACTTCTGGCTCTGGATCTCGACCATCGTGCTCCTCGGGATAACAGGGGCGCTCACCTCTCTCTATCCTGAATTCTCGGATCTCTCACCCGGCCTTATCGGACTGGTCATTGCCGGGATGAGCACCGCCACTGCAATCGCCGTGATCGTGGTCTCCCATGCCCACCTTCCCCCGATTCCAACGATAAAAGGTGCATCTCTTGCGATGGCGGCAGCCGTGCTCTGCGTCTTCTTCTCACCTGTCTTTTTCATCCTGGTCGGTGCGATTGCAGGGGTGGTGATGATCGCCCAGCTGGCGTATCTTGCCGAGTCTGAGACCCGGCAGGGGGTGGTGATGGGACTGTTCAATGCCGCAAGTTACGGGGGAATGACGTTCCTTCCGGTCCTTGCAGGATTCATCGCGGAACTTACCACGTTTGTCCTGGCATTCGCCATCATCGCCCTTTCCGCGGTATTCGTAGCCTTTACCATCGGGAGGTGCCGGTGCCGCCTTGCTCCGGCCGGTGCCGGGGATCCTCCATCCTCCTGACCCCGCCTTTCATAGTGCTTGAAAGAGAAGTATTGGCAGGAATGACAGGCGCAGAATATCCCGCAAGGCCATCACGGGAACGCGTGGTTGCCTTTCTCGATATCGGTACCAATTCGATCCGGCTGCTCATTGTCCGTCTCTTCCCCCATTTCACCTACCATGTTCTCTCCCGCCAGAAGGAGACGGTCAGGCTTGGCGAGGGAGAGTTCGAGGAGGATCTCATTCG
>MVZQ01000290.1 GCA_002068435.1 Euryarchaeota archaeon ADurb.BinA087
ATTCGATAGGAGGTAAACACAATGCTAGACTGGTGTATTGAGAATCAATGTGGACAGCATCCCGATAAATGTAGTGGAGTAGATCACCCTGCATTATGCCCGATGCTTGAACCTGATGAATTGGTTGACATCCACACGTAAGATGTCAATATCAAGTCCCCTAATCTTGATTAGGCCTAATCGTGTTTAGTGGGGTATACCCCTACAAACCGCACGTTTATGAATGGGTATACCCTGTCATCTTTACATTTCGGCTCAAAGTAAAGATGGACATAAGATAATTATATATAGTTATACCGCCTATTACTATCTATGACAAAAACCATGACCGATGCAGAACTCATCCGGAAATACCGGATTCTTGGGAACAGGATGAACGCATACACCAGCAGAGCACCACTCCGGTATAAGGTAGCGACTGGGGAAGAGATGAATGCGATCCGGGATGAACTCCGCATCCGTGGATTATATGAAGCGGATACCGGGCGATTCGTTACCGTTCCGGAGGCATGAGCGGGATGGAGAAATACTGCCCGATGACCTATACCGTTGGATGCGGGTTCGTTCACAAATGCAGCCGGGAAGGCTGTGCATGGTATGATGAACGGGCTAACCAGTGCGGAGTGCTCACCATTGCCCGGAGGGGGAAGGACGGTGACCAGTGACGATTTGCGAATGTAACCGTTGCGGGCATACCTGGAACAGCCGATTACCGCACCGATTACCGCATCGGTGCCCTCACTGCAACAGTCCCTATTGGGATAAACCGTATGTGCGTGACGTTGCCAAAGTGACGGGGGTATCCTGTCCCCGGTGTAAAGGTTCATGGATTATCCGTGCAGGGTTCAAACAAACGAAGATCGGTATGGTAAAAATGTGCAAGTGTAAAGACTGCGGGTATTGGTTCCCGTCATCAAAACGAGTTAAGAGGGATACCATGTAGCCAGTGGCAGACCCTCATAAAAAACCAACGAATCGCCATGCGAACAACCACGACAAAGGAGGAAGAATATGAACAAGAGTATTATCATCTTTGCCATCGCGCTTGCAATGCTCGGTGGTATTTCGGCAGTATCGGCAGTTGAACCAATCCCAGGATACATCGTTCCGGTCGATACCAACGGTGATGGTCTGGCAGATGATTTCAACGGTGACGGAATCAGTAATTACGATGACCTGAAAATCCTGTATGATAATCGGGAATAGGTTGCCGATAATTACGGTGAATATTCCGAGTATTTCGATTACAACGGTGACGG
>MVZQ01000291.1 GCA_002068435.1 Euryarchaeota archaeon ADurb.BinA087
ATTGTTCCATGGGCTCGGGTAGGTTCTTGTTTCATCATAGGGCACGATCACGAACCCATACTGATTGCAGATGAGTTTCAGGGAATCGTTCACCTGTTCCACATCAACTCCCGGGGCGATCATAACCTCGTATATCTACCCGTGAAATACCTCGCCATCCACTTGTTTATACGTGATGTTGTAGGTGACCTGCCGGGCATTGAGATCACCGATGACGTAACAGAACGTCAGGATAAGTGAACAGAGCGCAATAAGGATGAGGAAGATGATTAAACCCCTCTTCCAGTTGGTCATAATATCACCGTGCCCATGCAAAGTTCATCCCGGTGGTGATGTTCCTGCCACTGGTAATGGTTCTCTGGTTGTAGGTATATTCACTGAATACCGAACCGGCCCAGGCATTCTCAATCGTTGATGCCGAGAATGATACCTTGCCGTTCCCAGTAGCAAACCCCTGCCCGGTGAACCCGGTAAACCCGGTGCTCCCCATTGTCTTTATGCTGATGCCTTGTGACATCGCGTTGGTGCTGAATACTGCACGGATACCTGTCCTGTTGGTATCTTCATCCGAGGAGAAGCACCCGGTATCAGCACAGCCCCCACCACCAGTATTGCAGCCTATATACTGTTCCTTCAGCATGGAATCTGAATAGATACCGGTGAAGGATACATCGGTTATTTGGTTAATCTCATTCCCTGATGCAGAGAGGGAATTGGCATAACTGGCATCCCGTCCCATCAGCCGGGAATGGAACGCCGTTGCGGAATAGTCGCATGCCGAAACATTTTGGGAGGTTCCGGTATAAACCCCAATCACACTGACGTGTTCGCCAGTGGCAAAGGAATCACACAGGACAACCCCGGAAACAGAGCCTATCATGAGTAAGGCACCTGCTACCATCGCCGTCCAAATTGCTATCTTCTGCATGCAGTTATGATATAGGAATGGATTTACGAAGAGAGCAATTATTTAAAAAGAGAATAGTAACTATTTTTTTGTGAAGTTACTATTGAGCGCGCGAGAAGTTACCTGAATGGCAGGGTTCCCCTTCCCGGGATATACCCGGCAGCAGTCCAGTCAGTTGAGATGCAGGGTTTATCCGTCATCTCATCCATCGGGCTATCCCAAACGGGCTTCAGGTAGATTACACAGCCAGGTTCCGATGGTGCAGTGGCTGGGAGGGTTCCCTTGCTCCACTGATAGGCATACCGGATGTCTTCAATATTGGCAGTTCCGTCACCGTTGTAATCGAAA
>MVZQ01000292.1 GCA_002068435.1 Euryarchaeota archaeon ADurb.BinA087
ACCCTGCCAAATCTCCTCCGTTCAGGAGGAACAATCCGGATGTCGATGAACTCATGGCACTTTTTGACATACCCCATGACCTTATCGCCCTGTCCCTTCAGGGAGAACTCGGCAATCTTGCTCCGGTCCCCGAATACATCAAGGGCTGTTCCGGTTTTTGGATCCACCAGCCCGGATCCTTTCACTATCGCATCCGGGATCGCCCCTGCCAGGCCGCAGAAGTTCCCGATCGTCTTGGCAAACGGGTTGGGATCGTCCTTTGCCACATCGCTCGTGATCCGGCCGTCCAGGGTCGTCCCAAAGTCGATCGAGATGCAGGGATTCCGGAAGTCCACCGGTGTCCACATCGCTCCCTCCTTGATCCCTGCCATGGCAAGCTCACCCTCCATCTCGTTTGCCACCATCTCGACGCCAGTACTGCCCACGGGGGGTATCACCCCTGCTACAGCCCCGATAAAGACTACCTTATCCGCATAGGAGTACGGCTGGAGTTTCTGGGGCTGGTTGGCTTTTGCCATGGGGGGGGTCATCTTTCTTGGCGGCACCCCTGCATTGAGGCAGCCATTGGCGAGAGCAAGGACGAAGGTCCCCACCTGATCGGGAGAGTCCATCGCTGCAACAACCCCGGTGCTGCGGACGACGAAATCCAGGTCTTTCTGGATATCGAGGTGCACCTCCCGGTGGCACTGGATGAGGGTGTCCCTCACCAGATCGGTGACCGACTCCTTGGTGAGTTGTGTCCCATCCAGGGTCTCCCCAAAGATCTCCTCACCGGGTTTGGGTTTTCTCACATCCCGGCTCATCTTCACAGTCTTGTTGATCACGTAGCTCATGCCGGTCTCAAGATTTACCCCGGTAAGAATGCACTTTGTCGTTGTGTTGCCCATTTCGACAGATGCCACAATAAAATAAGGTTTCACCTTGAACTCGGGAACATAAATGCCCGGACCATGGCTGATTGACGGTGGAGGGGGGCTCTCCACAATATGTGGGCGGGGTTTAAAAAAACGATCTAAAAAACGGGCACACATATACACGATGTAAGATTCTGCTCCCTTATATCTTTCGATTTTGATAGCGTATCGTCGGAAAGGCCCGGGACTGACGTGTATCAGGATCCGGCAGGTCCGGTGCCCGTGCTCAATTTTAATACTGATGCACCCAATAAGGAAGAGAAGGCCATGAGAATCCGGATGCTCATAGCGGTCGTCGTGGTGATCATACTGCTTCTCATCGT
>MVZQ01000293.1 GCA_002068435.1 Euryarchaeota archaeon ADurb.BinA087
GACAAAGGAGAACCTGCCCCTGGTGAGCGAGGTCTGGAGGGCAGTGGCAAATCCCCTGAAGAGGTCATCGATTCCGAGACCCCGGTACAGGAGGTAGACCCCGATCGCTCCCACGACAATAACCGGTGCCAGTTCCGATCTCCCCGCAAGGTATGCGATCGGCCAGAACAGCATCAGGAGACCGATCGGCACAAGGACCAGCCTCGCCACCTTTGGATCGTTCAGGATCTTTTTGATCAGGTAGTAGGTCCCTTCGAGGTTCGGCATCTGGCTGACAATGACCCTCCGGATGCTTGAGACGGGAACCCTGGACTGGACGATGGGGATCACAAACTCATCCTCAGCCCCATCGGTAACGACGATACAGTTGTCCACCCCGGTCTCTCTCACAAGGCTGTCAATGGATGCCCCGATCTTCCGGTCCCCCTCGAGCATGTGCATGTGGTCGCCGGCGATGAGGGCTATCTCCACACTCTCCCCATCGGCAGCTAGTTCATCATAGATCTTGATCGCCTGGAATATGGCATTGACATCAGAATCCTCGGGATCGGCGAGTGCGAGGGAATATGCGGCGTTCAGGCATGCTGCCCTGCCGAGGACGGGGCTCTCGACTCGCCCTTTATACCCGATATCGTCATCGCGATCGACACAAAGAACCAGTGTCCGCCCCGTCTGCATCACAATAGAAATCGCGATCTATCTATTAAATTGTTACTTCGGATGAACGGGGTTAAAAATGAAGTTAAATAAGTTTTGAGCGCTGGAGGAGGAGGATATCATCGGTCGTGAGTTTCTCTCCGGCCCTGAACATTTTGTAGACGTGTTCGGCTTCTTTCCGGACCGCCTTCTGCTCTTTGGAGACCTTCGCTTTCTTGGTCTTCTTGCGAAGGCCGGAGATCACCTTGTCGTAATCACGCAGTTCTTTCTGGCAGGCGATGAAGTACTTGTGTTCTGCATCAGCTGCCTCCTGTGCCTCGACGAAACTGCGGTGTGATGCATCGGCTTCCTCCCGTGACTTGTCGGCTTTCCGGTAGAACTCGACCATCAGGTCATGGTGTTTCTGGGCAAGTTCTGCCATCTCGGTCACCTTTGCATGCATCTCGGAGGCCTGCCTGCGGAGATCGCGGGCGGACGTGACTTTTACCTTGACTTCCTTGTTCTGTTCAAGCTCGGCCTCCTGTTCACGCATCGTCTCTTTCATCTGCTTGATCTTCTCGATCAGCTCGCGCTCCTT
>MVZQ01000294.1 GCA_002068435.1 Euryarchaeota archaeon ADurb.BinA087
GGTACGGAATACCGGGGTGAGATTGCACCGCACTTATTGATCCGCCCATTCAGCTGAACGAGGAATTGCCCTCCGCGACCGTCATCAACATACTCAAATCCGGAGATATATCCTGATTCCTGCATGATACGGAACATGGCCCCGAGGAGTTTGCCTGCCGGCTCAATAAGGACGCCAGGTTTGCCGCCATCTGCAGCATTCTTCAGCGCACTCATCCCGTCTGCAATTGTGTTTAATCTTCCCATGTGCCCTTCCTCCTCAATTCATCTTTTTGAATCCCATCTTCTGGGCCCATTCCCTGAAACACTGCCTGCAGAACATTATATGGTACCTGCGGACAAGGCCTTGTTTCCTGCCGCAGATTTTGCATGCAAATGCCCCGCGGCCGAACTTTTTGGTCTTCTCTCCGCCCATCATGCCACCTCCGCTTGATAGCGACTTTTAAGGAAGGCGATTGCATCCTCAGGCTGAACCATCTGCTTTTGGGGAAGACGGTGGCGTTCGATGTTCCGGCGGGCAATACGGACACCTTTCCTGGCAAGGATCACGTTTATGTCCATGCCATAAATCCCGATCTGGGGATCATAGGACATCCCGGGAAAATCGGTATGCTCTTCAATACCGAAAGAGAAATTTCCGCTCTGGTCAAACTGGTCGCGGCTGACTTTCCTTTCGATAATAGCAAGCGCCGTATCAAGAAAATCACCTGCAGTCTCTCCCCTGAGCGTGACCTTGCAGCTGATCGGGGCACCCTTGCGGATTCCGAATGCCGGGTTGGTCTTTTTCGCCACGCTCTTTACGGGATTGTTGCCCGTGATCTTCTTCATGATATCAACTGCTTTGGTGAGCTTGTCCCCGCTCTCTCCCACGCCCATGTGGACGACCACCTTGTCAACAAAGACTTCGCGCATCGGATTCATTCCTCAATCCCCCAATCGGCAAGAGCAGGGGTCTCGCGACCTACCATATAGATATAGGCATCGATGGTATCGAAGGTAGTCCCGGCTTTCTCATCGGCCAGCAGGACACGGTTTGGAACACTACCCGGCACTTTTTCTATCGCGGTTATCCGGGCGATCCGTCCCGAATGTCTCCCTCCAATGACCATTGCCATGTTCCCTACCGCGAATGGGAAATGGTCTGTGATGGTAAACCGATCTTCCGGCTGCAGGGAGATGACCACAGAGTCGCCAGGCTTATACTGGTTGTCACCAAGAACATTTGCTCCAAAACG
>MVZQ01000295.1 GCA_002068435.1 Euryarchaeota archaeon ADurb.BinA087
ACGGAGGCTCTATATGGCTAAGAAGAAGTTTGAAAGAAAGAAACCCCATGTCAACATAGGAACCATAGGACACATAGATCACGGGAAGACCACCCTGACCTCTGCGATTACCCGGTGTCTGGCGAATAAGGGTATGGCGGACTGGATCCCCTTCGACCAGATCGACAAGGCTCCGGAGGAAAAGGAACGGGGCATCACCATTGCGACCTCTCACGTGGAGTATGAGACGGACAACCGCCACTATGCCCATGTGGACTGCCCTGGTCATGCCGACTACATCAAGAACATGATCACCGGTGCTGCCCAGATGGATGGAGCCATCCTGGTGGTTGGTGCCAATGACGGCCCCATGCCCCAGACCAGAGAGCATATCCTGTTAGCCCGTCAGGTAGGTGTCCCCAGCATCGTGGTCTTTCTCAACAAAGTAGACATGGTGGATGACCCTGAACTTATCGAGCTGGTTGAGCTGGAACTCCGTGAGCTTCTTACCCAGTATGAATTCCCCGGTGACAAGATCCCCATTATCAAGGGGTCTGCATTAAAGGCCTTAGAGCACGGATGCGGCAGCCCTGACTGTCCTGACTGCAAGGCCATCTTTGAGCTCATGGCTGCTGTTGACGCCTATGTCCCCGAGCCGGTCCGTGATACAGACAAGACCTTCCTCATGCCTGTGGAAGACGTCTTCTCCATCTCCGGACGCGGTACAGTTGTCACCGGTCGTGTAGAGAGAGGAGTGATCAAACCTGGAGAGGAAGTAGAGATTATCGGCTTCCGTCCCACAGTCAAGACTGTTGCCACCTCAGTAGAGATGTTCCGCAAGATCTTGGATCAGGGCCAGGCAGGCGACAACGTGGGAGTCCTGCTCCGCGGTGTGAAGAAAGACGAAGTAGAGAGGGGACAGGTACTTGCCAAACCCGGCTCCATTACCCCCCATACCAAGTTTAAGGGAGAAGCCTATATCTTAACCAAGGAAGAGGGTGGACGGCATACCCCGTTCTTCTCCGGCTATCGTCCCCAGTTCTATATCAGAACCACTGACGTAACCGGTGTCACCAAGCTCCCCGAAGGCGTTGAGATGGTTATGCCCGGAGACAATGTTACCATTACCATCGAACTCGTCTCCCCCATCGCCCTGGAAAAAGAGCTCCGCTTTGCCATCAGGGAAGGCGGCAAGACCGTAGGTGCCGGGGTATGCACCGAGATCATAGAATAGAGGGGATGGAAGATGAGGCA
>MVZQ01000296.1 GCA_002068435.1 Euryarchaeota archaeon ADurb.BinA087
ACCAGGTTTGCCGCTGATGCCTCCTGGTTCGTGATATGCTCCACCTGTTTCTGGACATCCTGCTCGGCGGCCAGTTTGATCCGCTCTGCTTTCTCCTGTGCCGTCATCAGGATGCTCCCGACTTCAGCATCGGTCTCCTTCCTGATTTGGTCTCCTTCTCTCTTCCCTTTCTCCCTGATATCGTCGATGACCACTTCCAGTCCCATGGTCTGCTCCTACGTTTAGAATAACAGCAGAAGCCCGACCACAAGACCAAAGATGACGATTGTTTCAGGAATAACGGTCAGTAACAGGACAAGACCGAAAACGTCCTTGTTCTCGGCAGTCGCTCCAACTGCTGCGGACCCGATAGCCATCTCGGCCAGTCCTGTTCCAATCCCGGTAAGGCCGACAGCAAGACCTGCACCAAGTGCCTTCATTCCGGCCTGTGAGGCCTCGATCATCTCAGGTGTCAATCCGACAAGTTCTTCTCCAACCATGTTTTAGTCCTCCGTAAATCTTCTTTTCAATCCAAACGGGTTGTACTTCCTTCCTCCACCTTTGTAAAATTTGGTGAAGAATTCGACGTAATTCAACCTCAGGGACTGCAATCCTCCCCCGAGCAGCCCCAGGATAGCGTTGAAGAGGTGCCCGAGCAGGAATACAAAAACCCCTACTATGATGAGTATTACACCAATGATGGTGAGACGTTCCAACTGCGGTTCAATAATAAGCCCGATGGCGATAAAGTTCACCACCATGGCGATAGCAACTGACGAGAGACCCACACCAACCAGACGTGCAAAAGAGAGCACGTGGGAAAGGATAGTGGGCAGTTCAACGATTTCCAGTGCCGAGTCCCTTGCAATGAGGAGAATGCCAACGAGGATCATCACCGCCCCTGCAAGGGCTGGCATGCTCAGTCCTGCAACCAGCGGGGGATATCCGGTAAGATCAGGCATCAGCGGCATGGCAAAGAATGACCAGATCATCAGCAGGATACCCCACATCACCATAATCCAGCCAAGGTTTGCCAGGACCGCTTTCACCCGGTGAGATCCATGATCCTGCCTGGCATGGTTGATCATGCCAAGAATCCGGCCGAGGGTGATGTATGCAATGCCGATCCAGATGGCCATTATCATCAGCTCAGGGACCGCCGGCCCATGACCGCCTGCCTCTCCGCCGATGTTCAGGTGTCTTGTCGGGAGCAGGGGGTGCAGGCCGGGGATCGGGAATCCCAGGAATTCACT
>MVZQ01000297.1 GCA_002068435.1 Euryarchaeota archaeon ADurb.BinA087
AAAAAAAGCAGGAGGCAGGCTGATCTCCTCTGCCGGGCTGGTCAACTACTACGAGAGCGAGGATAAACGGGCGATTCATATCAATCCTGTTGCCGTTATTGTGGTGGCGGTTGCAATTTCGGTATTCATCCTTGTATTGAACCTCTTTACCTGAAATCAGGTATCCTCCCCGTCCCTCTGTTTTCCCGATTCCCGGGCAGCAGCACCTTCTGTGGTATGTTCGCAGGAGAAGGTCGTACCTTTCTTGTCCCGGCATAAAAGGGGGGGTGAATCATGATCAGTACCTCTACAGCCTGGGGAGTGAGAGGGATGCTCCCGATCTCCCCTGGGTGATTCTGCAGCAGATTCTGTTCCAGCACAGCGCCTTTAGAGGATCTGTTCCAGCACAGTTCCTTGCAGGTCAGGAAGGGAGGCATCTTGTAATGATTACTTCAATCGGGATTTGTGCCCGCACCGCTCCTCGTCTGTAAGGAAAGAGGAGTTTCCTCGAGATCGCAATAGCGGGCCGATTCCCCCCGGTCCCTGAACGTCAGGAGTCCAGGATCGTCATTCTGATGTCTTCATTCATGAACCGTTCTGCAGCAAATCCTGACACTCAGGAGGTGAGCAGCCTCCTCATGATGTCTTCTTCGGGGGAGAAGTACAGGTTGTCATGGCCGCTCCAGGCGGGACAGTTCCGGAAGACCACCGCCGGGACCGCGTTATTGCTCTCTCCCATGATGAAGTTGGCAAACCCGGCGATCTCGTCCACCACCGCCTCTTCGGTGATCTTCAGGATATGCCCGAAGAGATCGGTATCCCCCCGGAAATCGCGGATTGCCGTCATGCCGCTCCACCCGATGGCATGACCGGTCTGTCCCCTCCGAAACGATCGGCCGCAGGTATCGGTCACGATCACCCCTGCCTCGACACCCGCAACAGTACGGAATCCTTCCCTCAGATCGAATGCAGCACCCATGGGATCGGGGGGGAGGAGGATGATATGCTCCTTCTCGATATTGCTCTGATCAACCCCGGCCCTCACTCCTACATGGCCGCAGGGAAGCTCAGAGAGGACAAAGGGATACTCCAGGAGGATCTCCTTTGAGGCGTCAAGCACCCCCTGGATAAACCGGGGATCTTCCCCCGTTCTCCCTGCGATCCTGCAGGCCCGCTCGCTGGGAATGATCTCCCCGAGTGACCGCGTGTATCCCTTTGCCTTGGAATAGACCGATGAAGCGATGCAGATG
>MVZQ01000298.1 GCA_002068435.1 Euryarchaeota archaeon ADurb.BinA087
ACAGTAGAACGGCATGATCCGTGATCCTGAAGAGCTCGGTACAAGAGAGAGAAATAGATTGGGATCATCCCAAGGAGCACTGATGGATGAACACAGGGGTGCCAGGAAAAAAACCCGATGATTCCCTTTCGGATCACAATCATACGGAATGAAAATGGCGGAGCCATTTTCATATAAAAAAGAGACTACGGTTCTCCCTGCGGGTAGGTGCAGTATTCACCCTTGTAGAGCCAGTTCCGGTAGATGATGGGGGTTATCAGGGTGGTCAACAGGCTCATGAGGATGATCACAACGTAGACTTCCTGTCCGATGACTCCCTGCTCAAGCCCGATCAAGGCCACGATCATGGCAACCTCACCCCGTGGCG
Organism: Euryarchaeota archaeon ADurb.BinA087; assembly: GCA_002068435.1. Lineage (GTDB taxonomy): Archaea > Halobacteriota > Methanomicrobia > Methanomicrobiales > Methanospirillaceae > UBA9949. The sequence continues at coordinate 368 of MVZQ01000298.1, forward strand.
CCATACCAAACCCGAGGATGAGGCTGTCCTTCCCGCACAGTCCCGTCAATCGACCAGGGATGGCACAGCCGACAACCTTCGTTATGATCGCGACGAGGGTGAGAACAACCAGGAACCCCAGGATGGGCACCGTGAGCTGATGCACATCAGCAAGAATGCCAAGGGAGACGAAGAAGACAGCAGCAAAGATCATCTGGAGATACTCCGCCCCTTCACGGAGGTTCCTGCTCCGTTTCAGGTTCACACCGACAAACGATACCCCTGCTATGAAACCCCCGACGATTGCGGAGAGCCCTATCAGCTCGGCACACATGGCATAGAAAAACGCAAACATCATGGCGAAGATGAACACAAACTCGGGATACTTCCCGGCAATGTCTGATTCATCCATCTTCACGATGAGTTTGCTTACATAATTTCTCCCGATCCAGGCACCCCCGGCAACAAAGATGATCGCGATGATCACCAGGCGGCTGATGGAGGTGAGACTGATGGTGCCGGTGACAATATCGCTTACCGCGGACAGAGCGATAAGCGACAGGATATCATCGATGACGGCAGCGCCGATGATTGCCTTGGCGACTTCAGTATCAAGTTTCCCCAGCTCCTTGAGAATATTGGCGGTGATGGCAATACTGGTCGCCGTCAGCGCAGTACCGATAAAGATGGCACTCACCGTGCTGAATCCGAACAGGAGAGAGATCCAGTATCCCCCGATCCATGGGACAATAACCCCTACAAGACCGATAATCCCGTATTTTACCTGGAAGATCTCTTTGATCTCGAACTCGAGCCCGATCACAAAGAGCAGGATGACGGCCCCAAGATGGGCGATACTGGCAACAAAATCGG
>MVZQ01000299.1 GCA_002068435.1 Euryarchaeota archaeon ADurb.BinA087
CCGGGAAGAAGTCCCCTATGAAGTCGAAGCATATAACCGGAAGATCCGGTCCCCTGGTCCACCAGGACCTCCCCTCCCTGCCCTCGCATAGTTGGAGAAATTGGCACACTCTTTCAATCGTAAAGAGTATGAGGAGTAATATTTATTCAAAGGGTAGAATATTACCAATATGACAAGTATGATTCTATCACACACTTTCACTCCGTAGAATGATGCAAGAGGGTTGGGCAAAAGTTAGGCAAAAGTTAGCCGAAAAATGCAGGCGGAATGCAGGTGGAATGCAGGGTTTTTGCATACGTCGGAGACTCACATTTTCACGCCGGTGTATTTTTGCGGCATATAAAAAAAGGGAATATCTGCATTATTTGACGGCACGCAATGAATGGAAGGCAGGGAGAGAGCCTCATAGAAGCGTTCTGTTGGCAGATCTCCCATGCCCGCGATAGGTAGCACCCTCACCTAACGGCAAACTGTTCCAATACCGGTTTCACCCTCTCCCATGTATCCTTACGCATACGCGGTTTCTCACCACTTATCCATCTCAACAGATCGGACGTATCAACCTGGTAGTCCCTACGTAGTTCACTCCTCACCGGTCTATCTGGGTTATCCCTGAAGGCACGCATTAACTCTTTCATATCTTCAGTGACGGGGATACTATCTCCTCTTGCCCTCCGGTGCCCGGTCCCTCCTGCCCTGGTTGTCACCGGCACGGTATGAACCTCTCCTATCTCTCCGGCACCCTCCTCCTCACCGGTCCCGGCACTGGTATCCTGCCCGGAAATAACCTCCCGCAATATTTCACGAAACTCCGGTGTTTGCATTACCGCAACGAGATCTCCTCTCATGCCCTCTCCGGCACTACGGTCCTGCCTTCGGTAATGTGCCCGAAGAAGTTTCACAATATACGTAGATCTCTTCCCTCCTGCCCGTGCCCTGTCCTGGTCAATACGTTCAAGCAATTCAGGAGGCAGGGTTATCGTCACTCTCTCCATGTGCGTTTTATCGTCTGACATAGCAACAGATTATCATACTCCTCATATTGTAAAAATATTACGAATATGACTTATCATATTTTGCGTAGAATCAATATTCTACGTAATTCCTCATGGATCTGTCCATTCACAATTTCACGCCCTTTACGGAACCAATATAAGGGAGGCATGAGATACGCTCCATATGCCATCAGTAGTTCGCAAAACCGGAACG
>MVZQ01000300.1 GCA_002068435.1 Euryarchaeota archaeon ADurb.BinA087
CATGTGCCGTTACTCCTGCGCCTTGGCACCCTGCCTGAACTTCGGGTGGTACTTGTTGATCAGGTCGCGATCGATACGGACCAGCTGCTCGACAGGGAGCGTTGCGAGGAGGTTCCATCCGCCATCGAGGGTCTCAAAGATCGTCCGGTCCTCATCGTATCCCTGGCGGACAAACCGGTTCTCGAACAGATCGGCAAACTCCAAAAACATCCGGTCACGTTCGGATAACGCATCCTTCCCGACGATGGCAACCAGGCCCCTGAGATCGTTGCCTTCTGCATACGCGGCATACAGCTGGTCGGAGACCTTTTTGTGGTCTTCGCGGGTATGCTCTTTGCCGATACCGAGATTCATCAGGCGGGAGAGGGAAGGGAGGACGTTGATGGGAGGATAGATGCCTTTCCGGTGAAGTTCCCTCGAGACCACGATCTGGCCTTCTGTAATATATCCGGTAAGGTCCGGGATCGGGTGCGTGATATCATCGCCCGGCATCGTGAGGATGGGGAACTGCGTGATCGAGCCTTTTTTGCCCTTGATGATCCCTGCCCGTTCATAGATCCCAGCGAGATCCGTATACATGTACCCGGGGTATCCCCGCCGTCCCGGCACTTCTTCACGGGCAGCCCCAATCTGGCGGAGCGCTTCACAGTAATTGGTCATGTCCGTGAGGATCACGAGCACGTGCATGTCAAGGTCAAAGGCCAGGTATTCTGCAGTGGTAAGGGCAAGCCTCGGGGTGATAATACGCTCCACGGCAGGATCGTCCGCAAGGTTGAGGAAGACGACAGCCCGCTCGAGGGCACCGGTCCTCTCGAAGTCCTGCATGAAATGGTTGGCCTCTTCCTTGGTGATACCCATGGCTGCAAAGACCACGGCAAACGACTCCTTCGAGCCGAGGACCTTTGACTGCCGTGCAATCTGGAGTGCGATGTTGTTGTGGGGAAGACCTGCGCCGGAGAAGATGGGAAGCTTCTGACCCCTCACCAGGGTGTTGGTCCCGTCAATGGTGGAGATCCCCGTCTGGATGAACTCCTCGGGTGATGCCCTCGCATAGGGATTGATGGCGGCACCGGTGATATCCAGCCGCTTCTCGGGAACAATCTCCGGCCCCCCGTCGATTGGTTTTCCTCCACCTGAAAGGATACGGCCGAGCATCTCCTTTCCGACCGGCATCTTGATGGTCTCGCCGAGGAACCGGACACCCGAG
>MVZQ01000301.1 GCA_002068435.1 Euryarchaeota archaeon ADurb.BinA087
GCAGGCACTGCGCACCGCTGCAGAGGGGATCTCCTGCGTCCCGGTCATCTTCGGCCGTGAAGGGGGAGAAGCATACGCCGATGGGCTGGGGATCAGCAGTGCAAGGGATATCCACGGTCTTGAACAGATCGTACTCCGGTCACGTGAAATGAAGAGGCTGATCGCATTTCACGCCGGAGAGCGGGACCGTTTTGATATCGATTCAGCCCTTGACTACGCCCCTGATCTCATCGTACACTGCACTCACGCAACGAGCCGCCAGCTACGCAGGTGTGCAGAGGAGGAGATCCCCATCGCCGTCTGTGCCCGGTCGAACTGGACCCTCGGGGTGACTGATTCCCCGGGCAAGCCGCCTTTAAAAAAGATGATAGAGGCAGGGTGCAGGATCGTTCTTGGAACTGACAACTGCATGTTCGTCCAGCCCGACCTCTGGCGCGAGATGTCTTTTATCGCGACGGTCTACCAGATTCCTCCCGCCCTCATATTCAGGGCAGCGGTGGAAGGCTCGTGCCTCACGAAGACTTCCCCGTTTATCATTGAGGGATCACCCGCACGGTTCCTCGTGATCCACCCCGGTGAGTCCAACCTCTGGCTCTCCCATGACATGGTAACAACGCTGGTCAAGCGGGCCGGGCAGAAAAATATCGTCACAAAAGTTATTAATTGCTGAAAATACATTAATAGAAAAGCTCTTTTGGAGAGTACCATGTTCCGACACATCCTGGTGGCCATAGACGGGTCAAAAATCAGCGATAACGCATTGAAGGCCGCGATCGAAGAGGCACGGGTCTGGAAGGCAGAGGTTCATGCCGTCTACGTTGTGGAGACAGGGCTCTTTTCCTCCCTGCCCATGGACAGTACCTGGGAGATCATGTACAGCATGCTTGAGAAGGAAGGAAAGACTGCGCTGGATACTGCAAAAGAAATGGGAGAACAGCATGGCGTCAAGATCCAGACCTACATCCGCCAGGGGCATGCGGGAAACGAGATCCTGAAGGCGATCAATGAACTTCCTGTTGACCTTGTGGTGATGGGATCCCATGGAAAGAGCGAGGTAGACCGGATACTCCTTGGCAGTGTCAGTTCATTTGTCGTCTCAAACTCTCCAAAAACAGTTATGGTGGTGCGACCATCGAAGCCATGAACGTCTCTGATTT
>MVZQ01000302.1 GCA_002068435.1 Euryarchaeota archaeon ADurb.BinA087
TGCTGTTACCGCAGTAACATTGAAGGGTTTCAGTCCGTCTGAAGGAAACGGGAGTGACTCCGTACGCTCACGTGTCGAGGAACCCGGTCTGACTGCAGTGCCCTCTTTTCCGTCGGAACTTACGGTTGGTGAATTGGTATTGCTTGCCAACGGGAACAATGCCATCCAGATGGGTGCTTTCACCCGCCGTTCCAATGCTGAAGCCCTCAGCGACAAGATTGCAGGGATGACAGGACTCACCCTTGACATCATCGAAGAGGGTGGTCTGTTCAAGGTATTCATAAACGGCTCACTGAAAGGAGAGGGGCCATGCCTTTTCATTCCGGTTGTATTCCAGGGAGCCCCCCGGGTAAAGGAACCTGCAGAGGAGATAAGGCAGCCTGCAGTCAATGACCCGGTCTCACCGGCAGAAGTCTCACCTGAACAGCGTACGGAAGGTGCAATGTCAAACGATACAGTCAGCCGGCAATCCAATGAAGAAACTGATTCGGTACCTGCCACCGCAGTGATCCCGGCAGGAGAGTTGCTGTCTGAACCGCAGGAAACCACCATAGCTGAACCGGAATCAGCTGGAGCGCAGAATGCATTGCCGAAACTGAGGAGCTTCTTCCTTTTGACAGGAGACAACCCATGGCTGGTCAGGCATAATTACTTCGGGAAATCGGTGACGCTGGTGAATGCATTGATAAGTGCCATAGTAGTCTCATTCGCAACAATGCTGATCCTCCTGGTGGTAATTCTCTTCAACAGGAGAAGGATGGAGAAGGAGGCCAAACTGAGACAGTACCTTCTGGAACAGTACCAGACACTCATCATAGATTACCTTTTCGGAAGCAGTGGTCCTGAACCTTTCAGAAAGATAGCATCTGACAGCTACCGCAGGCAAGTGCTCATTGACCAGATGATTGACGTGAGCGTGAACCTGAAAGGCGATTCCTGCGAGAAGCTTAAGAAGCTTTACCTGGATCTGAAACTTGACGAGGATTCGCTGGACAGGGCGTACAGCCGGCGCTGGCACAAGAAGATCAAGGGCTTCCGTGAGCTTGCCTTCATGGGTATCACAGAGGGGAATGATGAAATCTACAGGTCACTGAACTCCAGGAATGAGATACTCCGGATGGAGGCCCAGATAGCATTGGTGCGCCTGAGCGAGAAG
>MVZQ01000303.1 GCA_002068435.1 Euryarchaeota archaeon ADurb.BinA087
CCTCTCTCCTATGCCGTCCCGCTCCGCTTCACGAGGTCAGCAGCAACGGCAGATGCCCTGCTGATCACCTCCTCCTCGCCCGGGATGTACCGGTCCAGCATCAGCACCCTCCCCTGGCAGATGACCGTTGTTACCGCCGATCCGTTGCATGAATAGACCGCATTGGAGGGGATCTGATGCATCGGTGTGTTGCAGACCGCATGCCGGTCAAGGAGTATCAGGTCAGCAGGAGTGCCCGGAGCGATGGTGCCGCTCCCGATCCCGAGTGCCCGAGCTCCCCCGCTGGTGGCCATCGCCAGCATCTCTGTGGCCGGGAGGAGGGTCGGGGAGTTCCAGTAAAATTTCTGGAGAAGGGCTCCGGCTTTCATCTCCTCAAACATATCGAGGTTGTTGTTCGAAGAACACCCATCCGTCCCGAGCGAGACATTCACCCCGGCCTCCCGGAGCCAGTGGTAGGGCATCGCCCGGTTCACGGCCAGTTTCATGTTGCTTGCAGGATTGTAGGCGACAGAGACGCCCCGTTCTCCCAGGAGGGTGCATTCCGACCGGTCAAGCCAGCAGCAGTGGGCGGCCACCGTTGCAGGGGTGAGGATACCGCACCGGTCGAGGATTGCCGGGGGGCGCAGCCCCCAGGTCTTCACCGAGTCCTGCACCTCTTGTTCGGTCTCGGAAAGGTGAATATGGATCCCGATCCCTTCCTCCCTGCTGTACTCTGCCAGCCAGCGGAGCCCTTCCTGTGAGACCGTGTAGACGGCATGCGGCCCGACCGACGCCTTTATGTGCGGATTTCCCAGGGCCTTGATATGACCGACAAACCGTTCGGTTGCCCGGATCTCCTGCTCCCGTTTCTCCTCGCTGAAAAGATCGATGAACCCATAGGTCAGCACTGCCCGTATCCCGGCTGCTTCTACCGCCCTGGCAGCGTCCTCCATGAAGAAGTACATGTCATGGAACGCTGTGGTGCCGGTTTTGATCATCTCGAGGCAGGCAAGCCGCGTTCCCCAGTAGACATCGTCCCCGGTGAGATGGGATTCCAGCGGCCAGATCTTTTCGGAGAGCCACTGCTGCAGGGGCATGTCATCGGCGTAGCCTCGGAGCAGGGTCATGGCAGCATGGGTATGGGTATTGACAAGACCGGGGAGGAGAACCCTGCCT
>MVZQ01000304.1 GCA_002068435.1 Euryarchaeota archaeon ADurb.BinA087
GATGATATTGACCCCGTCCGGTTTTGTGGAGGTGAGGATGAGGTTCCCGGCAACGGTGACCCTCGGCACTTTGACGTTCTCCCGTGCCACCTGGGAGAGTGCCTCGATCACACCGGCCGAAAGCCCGGTCTTTTTCAGCGTATCGGTCCCCTCGGTCACGATCTCCTCGAAGACGGTGTACAGGTCGCCGTATTTTTTGATCAGGGCGGCCTCGATCACTTCGGGGCTCTCTCCCGAGTGTTCGGCCGCAAACCCGATCCACTTCCGGGCCTTGGACTCGTTCTTCCACTCGCGGATCTTGTCGCGCCGCTGGTGGTCATTCACATCCTTTAGGGAGAGATCGATATGCCCCCGGCTCTGGTCGACGTGGAGCACCTTGCAGACGACCTTCTGCCCCTCGCGGATATGGTCGCGGATATACTTGATCCATCCGGTCGCAATCTCGGAGATGGGGATGAGCCCTTCGCGGCCGGGGTATTCATCCAGGGATACAAACGCTGCAAAGTCCTTGATGTCCCTGACGGTGCAGACGACGAGTTCTCCTGCTGTTGGCCACGACTGGTTGCTCATCGCTCTTCTCACTCAAGTGTTTCCAGGATCTCGACGTTCACTTTTGCCTTGCCGCCGGTGGGCTCAGCAAGGACCTTGCTGCAGACCACACAGTTGACCACGGTGCACGCCTTCTCGAAGACGACCTGCTCGTTCTCGCAGTCGGGGCATTTGACCTTGACAAACCTGCTCCGGTTCGCTCGTGCCTGTTGTACCATCCTGTTCACTCCGTCAGTTCGAATTTTCCGGCACGGAACCCTGCACGGAGGTGTGCTTTTCCGCAGGTCTTGCAGCGGTACCGGACGTTGATCTTCTTGGTGGGCTTGTCCCCGCCAGGGACTTTTGAGAACTTGCCCATGTTTCCGATGGTCCCCCGCCGTGCTTTCTGTCGGTCGATCCAGTGGAGACCGGTGGTCTTGGCCTTCTTGACCTTCTCCACCTCATGGGTCTGGTGATTCCTGCAGAATGGGCAGTAGGTTGTGAATTTTACTGGCATTTTCATGATATTTTCCTCATGCTACCGGATAGCGGATACCATTATTATTTAAACCGATTGCTATATAAGACTGTGGGAATCTCCTCTTCCCTCGCAGGCAGGGGCCGTA
>MVZQ01000305.1 GCA_002068435.1 Euryarchaeota archaeon ADurb.BinA087
TATGTCGCCGGGCACCTGGGCCTGGTGGGAACAGCAATCACCGAGGCGCTGAAGAGGAAGGGTTATACCAATATAATTGGCCGTTCCTTCTCGGAGCTTGATCTACGTCGTCAGGTGGATACTGAGGCATTCTTTGCCACCGAGAAACCCGAGGCAGTCATCCTCTGTGCCGCGAAGGTAGGAGGCATCATGGCCAACAACACCCTCAGGGCGGAGTTCATATACGAGAACCTGATGATTGAGGCCAATGTCATACATGCCGCATACCTTCACGGGGTGAAGAAGCTGGTCTTCCTGGGGAGCAGCTGCATCTATCCGCGCGACTGTCCGCAGCCGATGAAGGAGGATCACCTGCTGACATCGCCGCTGGAGTACACCAACGAACCCTATGCCATAGCCAAGATCGCCGGGCTGAAGATGTGCGAGGCGTACAATCTTCGTTACGGAACTGATTTCATTGCGGTTATGCCCACCAATCTCTACGGGCCGAATGACAATTTCAATCTCACCGGCGGGCATGTGATGCCGTCGCTGATGAGGCGGATCCACCTCGGGAAACTGCTGGAGAACGGTGATTTTGCCGGAATACGTGCTGACCTGAAGAGGAGGCCGGTTGACGGTTTCGACGGCAGCGGGCCGGAGGGAGAGATAATTGATCTGCTTGCAAGGCAGGGGGTGAAGAGTCAAAAGTCTGAAAGTCGAAAGTCGAAAAGTCAGGATGGTGTTCAGGTTGAAGTATGGGGGACCGGGAGGCCGTTGCGGGAGTTCATGTACAGCGGTGACATGGCTGATGCGACGGTTTATGTAATGGAGAAGATCTCGTTTCGCGATCTGGCGCCCGCAGGGGCGGCAGAGGTGCGCAACACCCATATTAACATAGGTACAGGAGAGGAGATAACAATTAAGGACCTATCTTTGTTATTGAAGGAGACCACGGGATTTGGCGGCGAGCTGGTATTCGATCACAGCAAGCCTGACGGCACACCGAGGAAGTTCCTGGATTCATCGAAGCTGCACAGCCTTGGTTTCAGGCATGCTACATCGCTGCGTGAGGGTGCCGCGAGGATGTACAGTTGGTATTTGGATAATTTATAGTTGATCCCCTGCGGGGAATGTTTTATTTTTACGCTGTTACAATTCTCTCAGGAATTGT
>MVZQ01000306.1 GCA_002068435.1 Euryarchaeota archaeon ADurb.BinA087
GGGATGCACGGAAGGCATGAGATACCTCAGTCTCTTCTCTGGTGCGGGCGGCGGCGATCTGGCCATGCAGCACCTACTCGGCTTCAGGTGTGTGGGGTACGTTGAATATGAAGACTACTGCCAAAGGGTCATCAGACAAAGAATCGAGGACGGTCTACTGGACCCCGCCCCTATCTTCGGAGACATCAGGGCCTTCAACTCAGAGGGTTACGCCGAGTCATATCAGGGAATGGTTGACCTCATCACAGGGGGATTCCCCTGCCAGCCCTTCTCCGTCGCAGGGAAGCAACGAGGACATCAGGACGAGCGAAACATGTGGCCCGAAACCATCGAGTGTATTCGCATCGTCAGGCCACGGTATGCCTTCCTTGAGAACGTCCCCGGTCTCCTCAGTGCCTCTGGCGACCCTGGAGAATGGGATATGGATGAAACCCCAGCAGACAATTTTCGGTACTTCGGAACAATTCTTAGAGACATTTCCAATGCAGGGTATTGGTTCAGGTATCGGCCTTTGGGAACAAGACATTTATTTGGAAAGCGAGGACTCAGACGTGACCGTATCTGGATATTGGCCTTCCGTGACCGCATCGATGTGGAGAGATTATGGATTCAGAAAAGAATCCATCTTAAAATCAAATTTCGGAGCACAAAGAAGCCGCCTTACTTACTGGATGTTAAAACACCATGGCTTGTGGCCCACAATTGGGGCCGCAGAGAGCCTTATGGGGTTTCCGAGTGCATGGACAGACTTAAAGCCATTGGAAATGCCCAAGTTCCAATCGTGGCTGCAACAGCATTCCGCATTCTTGCGGGACAATAAGGAGGGGTAACATGTCAAACCACAAAGTCACAATCCGTTACGGAGAGCTTGACCTCGAAGTTCATGTCTATGTCGAACCGCCGGAACGGGAAACCGGAACCGGCATGCTCATCGACATCGAGGAAATCCACCTGACACGGCAGTATTACAACCGGGACGGCGTGGAGCTGGACACGGGATTCGATGACTTCATTTTCGACCGGTACGACAAGGACCAGCAGTTCGCAATGGTTCTGCAGGACCTCGTCAGGACGGCCCTGGAGGAAGGCGCACGGCAGAGGGTGGAGGACGTTGACCACTATCCGAGGTTCAACATGGTGAGCTACGC
>MVZQ01000307.1 GCA_002068435.1 Euryarchaeota archaeon ADurb.BinA087
TTTGCACGGCGCTGGATAACCGATGGAAAACAGGATATCGCGCTGGCAAGCCTGATCAGCCAGGGCATTGTCCGTTCCTATCCAGTCCTCTCTGATGTTCCCGGATCACTCGTGTCCCAACACGAGCACACGGTCATTGTCACCAACGATGGCTGTATTGTGACTACTGCTTGAGATATGCTTATGCAAGTTCGGTACCAATATAATATGTTACAGAGATGTCCCCAGAGGATGAGACGTTAAAGCTTCTTGAGGTGGCGCTCACTGCTGAGATATTCAACCAGCACCAGAACCTTGACATCAACGATCTCACTCCGGAATGCCGGATTTTGTTTGGTGTTGATGGGGAAGGAGAGGTAAAGCGCCCTCTCTCGGTCAGTGAAGGCATGATCAAGCGTAGTCTCGGTATTCAGGATGCCTGTTCAAAACTATCCAAAATCCCGGTAATCACGTGTGATGATTTCGGCCAACGTATCCATGTGACAAGCCTTGATGCGGCAGTGCGATGGTTTGTACGAAAGGGGGGTATCAATCTTGCCGGCAGGAATCCGGCATTGGCATTTTATCTGGGATCCCTTGATACCACGGCTCCCTCTTACCCCATTGTCCGGGCTGCGAATCCGCCATACGAAGATACCCGACTGTTCCTCGATAAGAAGATTGCTACCATCCTTTCGGAAGATGAATCCCTCAAATCGGGCATGGACCTTGTCATCATAAGTGCCCCGGATGAAGTTGAACAGACATTTGAGAATTTTGTCTGCACCGATGGGCAGAAACGGATCATCAGCAAGATCAAAACCGCGCGGGAACACCGTGAGACCCTGCAGCGGCATGGTATTCATGAGGTCGGGAAACTCCTCTTTGTCGGACCTCCCGGTACGGGCAAGACGAGCCTCGCTCTTGGATTATCCCGGGAGATGCACCTCCCTCTTATTGAAGTGCGCCTCTCCATGGTAACCTCCCAGTACCTTGGAGAGACCTCGAAAAATATCGACAGGATCTTTGATTTTGCTAAACGGCTTGCTCCCTGTATTCTATTCATTGATGAATTCGATTTCGTTGCCAAGAGCAGGGTTACCGACGATCATGGGGCCATGAAGAGGGCTGTGAATTCACTCCTGAAAAATATTGACAGGAT
>MVZQ01000308.1 GCA_002068435.1 Euryarchaeota archaeon ADurb.BinA087
CGATGTGATCATGACCGATGGGACAAAGGAGATCATCCTCACCAGCCGGTTCGGCCAGAGCCTCCGGTTCCATGAAGAGACCATCAGGACCGTGGGGAGGAATGCCCAGGGGGTCAGGGGGATGAAACTGCGGGGCGGAGATACCGTCGTTGCCCTGACGCTTCTTGAGAAGGACCACCTCCTCACTCTCTCGGATGTCGGTTTCGGCAAGAGGACCGAGTTTGATGAGTTCAGGGGGCACGGAAGGGGGACGATGGGAGTCCGGAACATGCAGCTCGACCGTGATGCGGTCGTGATCGCCTCCTGTGCCGTATCCCAGTCCGATGAGATCCTCGTCATGACCGCGTCCGGCATCGTCATCAGGACCCCCGTCAGCGAGATACGGGTGATCGGTCGGGGAACAAAAGGGGTCAGGATCATGCGCCTGGGGGAGAACGACAAGGTCGTCGGGATCGCGGTCGTCCCTGCCGATGTTGACGGGAACGATCAGAACGGGACGGACAGTGAGAAGGACCCGGCTCCCCCTGCCTCCCGTGAAACATGAGCGATCTTCCCTGACCCATCCTCTCTCCGCGGCTGAATGCGGGATTACGATCGCCCCGGATACTTCCTGCCGGCCTTTTTGAGGGGTTTCCCGAACGTATGTTGTCATCGGGCATCGCGCAGTCACCCCCCCTTTCAATAGGGAAGGGATACCTGCCCTCGTTCATTCCTGCCGGCAATGCCCTGGTGGATGGCGTGAACCCCGTATTTTCCTCGTCCTCGCCTGCAATCCGCTCCGCGATTGCCGGGTATCCGCGTTCAGTCAGGGGAGGAATGGGGGAGCACTTCAAGGGATCCCCGGATCCCATTACTCTCATATGTACCGGAAAGAGATCCAGGTGACAACGTCACATGAAGGGGATATCGTCGATATCACTCCCCGGGTGCGGGAGATCGTCCGCGAGAGCGGGATCGCCGAAGGGATCGCGCATGTGTTCGTGGCAGGGTCCACTGCCGCAGTCACGACCATCGAGTACGAACCCGGCGTCCTGGCGGATCTCTCCCGTGCCCTCTCGACCATCGCGCCGGACTCGATCGCCTACGCCCATGACCGCCGCTGGGGGGATGGGAACGGCCGTTCGCATGTCAGGGCATC
>MVZQ01000309.1 GCA_002068435.1 Euryarchaeota archaeon ADurb.BinA087
ACTGGCCGCCGAGCAGGATGTCCAGAAACAGGTGGAGCATATCACGAACCAGGAGGCATCAGCGGCAAACCTGGTCGTGAAGCGTCAGCTTCTGAACACCCAGAAAGAGCTCCTCGATCAGGTCTATTCAGCTGCCCTTTCCCGGATAGCAGAGCTCCCGGAAGATTTCCACAGGGATACCATAAAGACGCTCCTTTCAAGAGCGAGATCAGAGATCCCTGAGGGCATCGTCCACTGCAACAGGCGGGACAGTGAGCTGCTGAGCCGGATTCTCTCTTCGGATACCTCATTGAAAGGGTACACCAAGGGAGATCCGGTGGAGATTGAAGGAGGCGTCATCATCGAGAGTAAGGATGGAGAGCTCCAGCTTGACTACAGCTACCGGACGTTCCTGAACGGCGTATGGGAGACAGGGTTGAAGGATGCCTCGGGAATCCTGTTCCGCTGAGGTGATGCAGGATGGCTGACATCAGTGCCGGTCCTGCCCCCTATGTCTATGTCTGTACGAGGCTCCGGGTAAGGAAAGCAAAGCTCATCCCAAGGGAGGATTACCTCCGGCTGCTCAATATGAGCATTCCCGAGATCACCCGTTTCATCGAGGAGACGCAGTACAAGAGGGAGATCGATGAGCTTGCCTCATCGTTCCATGGGATTGACCTCATCGAACTTGCGTTATCCTGGAACCTGGCAAAGGAATACCAGAGCATCCAGGATATCACGCCCGGTGTTCTGAAGCGTTTCACGCAGTCCTATCTCCGGAAGTGGGATATCCAGAATATCCTGACCATCCTGCGTGGGAAGACCCAGGGGATGAAACCGGGGAAGATCCGCGAGATCCTCGTACCTGCCGGGGAGATGGACAGGGTTTTTCTGGACCGGCTCGTGAAAGAAGAGACCCCGGAACGGATCCTTGAAGCACTCAAAGGCCAATCGGTGTATCCTGCCATTGCGGCCGGGTTTTCCACGGCGGTCTCTGAAGGCTCCTTCGCCAGGATTGAGAATGAACTGTACAAGCAGTTTTATGAAAACCTGCTGTCTGAGGCGATGAGCGGCTTCAAGGGTGGCAAGCAGTTCCTCGAGTACATCATGCTGGACATTGATATTACCAATATCAGGAACAT
>MVZQ01000310.1 GCA_002068435.1 Euryarchaeota archaeon ADurb.BinA087
GACTTGTCAGAATCGTCACAATCAGCTTTCTTCGGGGTCAGTCCCTTCGCATCGATGACCGGGGATGTCCCTTCCTTGTTCTTCAGGAGGACGCCGGGGGTGTCGATCTCGATTGTCTCGGTGTATACCTTGCTGTCATCAGCTTCTACTACCATGCCGATAAGCCCTTCGTATTCTGGGTTACAGTCAAGGTAATTCTGGGTGACCAGGTCCCATGCAGGTTCTTGTGCCTCGACGTTGATGATATCCTTGACATCATCAGGCATTGATGGTGCCCACACCCACTGGCCATTTGTCAGGATCGTTACCGTTGCATGCTGGATTGGTGTCTGGGGATTGGTGTCCTCATACGTGACCATGAAGGTCTCCGGGTTTTTAACCGGTGCTGATTTCACTACAACTTCGGGAATAACTCCTGATGCTGTATCAGCATCACCGCTTCCTCCGTACTCCCAGAGAACGGTAGAAGGATCATCCCAAGCTTCCAGGTTGAAGACTGCGGAATTGCCTCCTATATAGAGGTCATCGGCAAAGTCGAGCATAGGTTGGAGCTTATCGGTTCCCCATACCTTGACCTTAACGACATCCCCGCATTCACTCAGCGGGAGCTGGTATTTCAGGTATCCGTACACCGGCTTCTTTATGAAAGTCGCTGTGATCTTGTATGAGCAGTGGAGCTCATCAAAGGTGTAGGTTGCCTGGACACTACCGTGCTTGTCGATAATGGTGCAATCGTCACAATCCTTATAGATAATATCTTCCGGATCCGGTATGCCTTCACAGAGCGGCTCGATTACAATCTTGTCGATGATGTGACTCTCTCCCGTGATCAGGTATGTTGGGGTTGATCCGACTTTGAACATCTTCTCAAAATCAGGGGCTGCACTATCTCCAGTTGGGGGATATGTTACATGTCCACCCGGGCCGGAGGATGCAATGATCTTCACATACCTCGTGCTTATCTGCGGGCACCGCTGGAGGTCGTTTGCAACCCAGACGGTGAAGTCATAGCACATCAGCTCATCGCAGGTAATGCAATCCCCAAAAGGACAATCCGGTTCGTCACAGGGAGCAGAAAGACCGCATTTGAACCAGATCGTGACATCCTTGTTCATCGG
>MVZQ01000311.1 GCA_002068435.1 Euryarchaeota archaeon ADurb.BinA087
GCCTCCTTGAGGAGGAGATATCGGTCATCCGGATAGCTGGAAATGAGATCGTCCGAGAGAGAGAGGTGGACGGCTGGGGGCCAGGGATTGAGATTCGCACTGAAATCGATGGCACCTTTCCCATGTTCCTGCTGGAACTGCCGGACCTTTCCACCGTGGAACACTCTGTGGGGGATATCGTTGTTCACGCTCAAATTTCCCTTCAGAAATGGGTGCACCGGGGTATTAAGGTATGCAGAAGGTATTTGGGACGAGAAAGAAAAAATATATATACTATTGCTGTTTATTTAGGAATCATCTGATCTAATGTCAGACTAAAGGTAGCTCTCTGACAGATGATTAGCAGACAATTGTCTGACAATTGTCATACATGAGGAGTAAAGATGCAGCGAATTACGCTCAGGCTTCCCGACCATCAGATCGAGATGCTTCAGCATATGGTGGAAGCGGGGGAGTTTCCGACCATCTCTGAAGCAGTGAGGTATGCTGTCCGGCAACTGATCGAAAGGCAAGGCGGGCGTGTCCTCAAAGAGAGTGACCAGGTTTCATTCAAGGTTTAGGAGGGTCAGAAATGCAGAGTATCATCAATGAAGCGCTCAAAAACGCAGAAATTGAGAAGGAACAGAAAAGTCCACAGAGTGTGGATGATGACTTCATCGGACAGCCGCGAATCATGATCATCGGCTGCGGTGGAGCCGGGAACAATACCGTGAACCGTCTCCACCACATGGGTGTTGCCGGTGCGGAGACACTTGCCATCAACACCGACAAGCAACACCTCGACATGATCCAGGCGGACAAGAGAGTGCTGATCGGCAAATCCCTGACACGGGGACTTGGTGCCGGGGGCTATCCCGATGTCGGGAAACGTGCTGCTGAAATGGCACGCCCTACCCTTGAGGCTCTTTTGGAGAACGCCGATCTCGTCTTCATCACGGCAGGCATGGGGGGAGGGACCGGGACAGGTTCGGCCCCTGTGGTCGCACAGATCGCAAAAGAGCAGGGTGCCATCGTGGTCGGGATGGTCAGCTATCCCTTCCAGGTCGAGAAAGCCAGACTGATCCGCGCAGAAGAGGGGCTGGAGACGCTCGCTTCAAACTCCGACTCGGTCAT
>MVZQ01000312.1 GCA_002068435.1 Euryarchaeota archaeon ADurb.BinA087
TTATGCCCAGCCATTACGGATCCTTGGCAACCAGACCGTCTGTAAAGAGGCTCTCAAGGCGGTGGAGGATTTTTACCTCCGGTCGGGAATCACGCTCGATCTCTACAGCCCCACCTACCGTTTTGCCGATCTCGCCTTCGCCCGTACCGTCCCGGTTGACGAGGTCAGGGAGATCGTGAAGGATTTTCCTGTCGATGTACTGGACACAGGGTTTGCCATCCATCTCCAGTCAAACGGAGTGACCAAGGGGCTTGCTTTCCTGAACCTTGCCGCTGAGTTCGGGCTTGATCCGTCTGATTTCCTTGCAGCAGGGGATGCCGAGAATGATCTTGAACTTCTCAGGTATGCAGGGATCGGAATTGCAGTACAGAATGCTCATCCCGCAGCAGCGGCAGTAGCAACCTACATTGCTCAAAAAGAATTTGGTGACGGCTTTGTGGAAGCCCTCGACCGGTATATGCCCTACTTCCTCGAGAGGTAACGGTCAACGATGATATAATCCTTGATATCCTTGACCGATTCAAAGGATACAAACATACGGTCACCCTCCACCCGGTACCCTGAAGTATCAAAGGAAGGGTCAGGCTGCACTATCATATCGACGACCTGTCCGGTCTCAAAATCAACGACGAGGTTTTTCAGGGTACCGATCACCTTTCCTTCATTGGTAACAATCTTCTTTTTGGATAGGCTGCGGGCTAATACTCTGGCCATAACAGAACTGTTGAGCTTTTAATATTTAAAGATGTTCAAAATTCGTCCAGAAGGATTGCGTTTTTAAAAAATAAGGGCTCTAATTCTGGAAAAAAGTCGATTGAGGCAAGATCCGGGTACATACGGTCTTGCTAGAGGGTAGGGAACTGCCGGATAATGTCAGACTGGGTGAGGATCCCCACCGGGCGATCGTCCTCCATCACCACAAGCCTGCCGATTTCACGCTCCTTGAAGCGCCGGATCACTTCGAAGAGCTGCACGTTTGACGGTGCCTTGACAACATCGGTGGTCATGACCGCTGCTACCTTTTCATTGAGTGTCTTGTGATTGCCGATCGCCTTGGCAATATCACTCATGGTGACAATCCCGGCCAGCCTGCCGTTCTCCAT
>MVZQ01000313.1 GCA_002068435.1 Euryarchaeota archaeon ADurb.BinA087
ATCAGGGGATAAGGCCCGCAATCGATGGGCAGGCATTCATCGCCCCCACGGCGGTCCTCATCGGGGACGTTGGGATCGGTGAGGGATCGAGTGTCTGGTATAATACCGTCATCAGGGGAGACAGGACGGCCATCCGCATCGGTCGGAACACCAACATCCAGGATAACTGCACTGTCCACTCGGACCCGCCGTATACGGTGTTCATTGGGGACAATGTTTCCGTTGGACACAACTCCGTCATCCATGGCGCCACGGTTGAGGACGACTGCCTCATAGGCATGGGCGCCGTTGTGATGAACGGGGCAGTGGTGAAGAAAGGCTCCATCGTTGCTTCAGGCTCGGTAGTCAGGCAGGGGCAAGTCATCGGGCCGTACCAGCTTGTCGCAGGGGTACCTGCCTCCTTGAAAAAGGAGCTCGGCGTTCAGGACGCTTTAGAAAATCTGGATAACGCCATGATCTATGTCAAGCTCGCGCGAATCTACATGGGAAGATGAATCCACGTCCATCAGGCTGCGGATGCAATGTTCAGCCATCATTGATGCCCAGTAATGGTAAGCGCTCAAGTCCCCCTCCCTATCCCCTGGCGTTCAGGAGATAGGGGGCTCTCGATCACGGCATTCCCTCCGGCTCCACCACCTCCTGACACATCCTGCCAGTCAGTCTGCGCTGAAGAACAAGGCAGGACCGGACAATCGCCAATCCGTTTGCATCTTAGAAAGTTTTCTGGTAAGTGGCAGCCGGAGAACGAGGAGCCCGAGGTGGAAAATCCAGCACATACACTCATCTCCCAGGTAGGCCAGCGGAGACGAATCCTCATTGTGTGCCACAACAATCCGGATCCGGACACCATTGCATCTGCAGCGGCGCTCAAGAGCCTGTTTCTCCACACCATACGGGGAAAAGTCACGATCTGCTACGGAGGCATCATCGGCAGGGCGGAGAACCGCCAGCTCACCCGCCGGCTCAAGATAGAAATGGTCCCGATCCGCGAGGTCGACTTCAAGGCCTTTTCGGTGCTCTGCATGGTGGATACGCAGCCCGGTACGGGCAACAATTCACTGCCCAGGGGAGTACAGCCGCACATTGTCATCGA
>MVZQ01000314.1 GCA_002068435.1 Euryarchaeota archaeon ADurb.BinA087
GCAATTCCACGAATCCTCAAAATTTCTCGGGTGAGCAGGTAATAGATCATCGACAGAGCTTTTCTTCCCTTGTTGTTTGTGGGGATGACAAGGTCCACATAACTTGTCATGTTGTTGGTATCGCACAATGCTACGATAGGGATACCGCATTGCACCGCTTCCTTGATTGCCTGTGAATCCCCGATCGGATCGGTCACGACGACAACCTCCGGTTCCATGTACCCATTCAGATTCTGATTGGTGAGCATCCCCGGGATAAACCGTCCTGTTGCTGCCGTTCCCCCGATGGTCTCCGCAAACTTCTTGGCGGGGTACTGGCCATACTGGCGCGAAGTAACAACAAGGATCTTCGGTGCTTCATACTGGCTCAGGAACCGTGCAGCGGTTTTAATACGTTCATCGGTCTCCCTGATATCAAGGATGTAGAGCCCATCCCCGCGGACACGGTAGATAAACCGCTTCATATCCTTGCTTTTCTGCTGGGTTCCAATGTGTATTCCTGCTGCAAGATATTCCTCCACCGGGACAAGTGGCTCATTCAGTTCAATTTCTATCTCGTTTTCTGTCATGCTATCTGTTCCTCGATTCGTATGAGTTCGTTCAATTTTGCAGTTCTCTCCCCGCCAACAACACCTGTTTTTATGAAAATGCACTGGAAGGCGGTTGCCAGGTGGGCGATTGTCGCATCAGTCGTCTCCCCCGAACGGTGACTCATGACGGTATCCATACCGTTGCTATGGGCCAGGTGGACTGCTTCAAATGTATCGGTAAGAGTCCCCACCTGGTTTGGTTTGATCAGCACGCAGTTTGCCGAACCCTGTTCTATCCCTTCAACGATTCGGGAGACGTTGGTTACGAAGAGATCATCACCACAGATCAGGCACCTGTCGCCTACCTGGGAGGTCAGGTCAGAGAATCCTGAGAAATCCTCCTCATGCAGGGGATCTTCCACATAGATCAGGTCATAGCGATCCACTAGTTCACTGATATAAGAGACCTGCTCCTCCGTTGTCCGGTTCTTTTTCCGGTAATGGTAAAAAGCATCATCTCCCTTCCAGAGCTCGCTTGCAGCGACATCGAGACCCAGCCTGAC
>MVZQ01000315.1 GCA_002068435.1 Euryarchaeota archaeon ADurb.BinA087
TGCGACAATAAGTGCACTATTCAGTTCTCCCTCGCAGAATGGACATTCGAGCATTCCTGCTTCAATCTCAACATACTTGGCTGAGGGATTCAGCCTTTTCCCAGCTTCACTGATGGCTATCCCTACTGCGTCATCGAGGGACTTCACATCCTTGATCACCCAGGCCGATTCCAGTGTTACAACATAATCAGGCATTGTGGTACCACTCCTCAATATGAACATGCTCGCTGACCGCCATCCGCTCAGTGAGCTGTGAAGGCAGCCTCCCTTTCCCCACACAGAGGAGCGCTATTGGACGAATATGACCAGGAAGGGAGAGGATCTCCCTGACTGTCTCCTCATCGAATGCACCGACCCAGCAGGTTCTGATCTGGAGGGCATGAGCTGCAAGCATCAGGTACGTGCAGGCGATGGTTGCGTCCTGAACCGCGTAAAGAATACCACGATCTCCATACCGGGACATGGATCGTACATAGTTTGCACAAATGACGAATACTGCAGGGGCGTTCAACACCTGCGGCTGCCCCATTGCAGCGTCGGACAACGCTTCCTTCCTCCCTGCATCCCGGACCAGCACCGTATCCCATGCTTCAAGATTCCCCGCGCTTGGGGCTGTTGTCACGCAATCCAGGAGATACGTGATCTCTTCATCACTGATCTCTTCATCGCTGTATTCACGGACAGAGCAGCGGGTGTTCAGGAATTCAAGATAGTCAGAGGAGTCCATTGTCCGCCAGCACCTTCCAGGCTCCCTGTGCAGCTGTCGTGGCTGCGCTGATTGCTTCAGATAATTTCAATACCGCCGAACCATACTGATCGCTCTCAGAGAGGCTGATAACCTCGTTCAAAAAACCGATCCCTTTTTTGAATTCTACCCTTTCGGTGTCCCTGAAAGCAAATTCAAGCTCTGACCGAACGGATTCGATGACCATGAGGAGCATCCGTTTCGCGCCGGGTCTTTCCTGTTCAGGAAATCCGGCAAGGGCGTTTAAGAGCTGGGAGCAGACGATCAGCTCAGATTTTGCACGCTCGGCAAACTGGTAGGTTTTTATGGCAGTCTTCAGATCCATGCTCACTCTATCAGCTCATCCG
>MVZQ01000316.1 GCA_002068435.1 Euryarchaeota archaeon ADurb.BinA087
CCGCATCAAGCACCGTTCGTCCTGAGAGAAGGCAGGAGACCGATTCGAGTTCGATCACCGGGCCGTTCATCCCTGCACCGCCCCGCCAAACGCTTCTGCTACCCGTTCCATGTTGGCAAGGTAGTCCCCGGCCAGGGGATCAATGATCCTGACCGATCCGCCTATCTCCCCGGCAATGGTCTCGGCTTCCCGGGTGCTCTCCTGGGCCTCGGCAAATACCACTCGGATCCCATGTGATCGGGCAAGGAGAATGAACGATGCAAGGTCTTTTGCCGTCGCTTCTTTCCCGTCATTCTCGATTGCGACAATGTCGAGATGATAATCCCTCTCAAAATAGTCCCATGCCTGATGGGTGACGAGAATCATCCCCGGGTCATTCCGGGAGTACGCCGCATCGATCTCCTGATCGAGGTCCTGCAGGCGGGAGGTATATCCATCACAGTTCCTCCTGTACTCGTTTTCGTTGGCAGGATCGACCTTGATCAGGGCATCCCTGGTATTCTCCGACATGATCACGGCATTGCGGAGCGAGAGCCAGACGTGGGGATCGGGGCCCGAATTCCCACGGCCGGTATCTTTTCCGGGATACTCCCCCTGGGTCACGCTGGGACCCTCTCCCTTGTCCGGGTACAGATAAACGACGCCCTTGCTGCTGTCAGCGACAAGGAGGTCCGGGTTCATGGCCTTCAATCGTGTCACAAGGGTATCCTCGATGGGAAGCAGCCCTGTTCCGATGGTCACGTACAGATCAGCCCCGGCAGCTCGTGCCACCAGCGCAGGCTCCGGCTCGTAGGTATGGGGATCGGATCCGGGGGGGACCATCACCACCACCTCGACCCGCTCGCCCCCTATCTCCCGCACCATCTCTTCCTGGGGAGGGATGGTGACCGCAACGCTGATCCGTTCTCCGGGAGCGTTCCTGGCGATGTCGTTGCACCCGGCAGCAAGGACGAGGAGAACCAGGGCCAGGGCTATCACCCCGCTCCGTGGTATCATGGAAGCACCTTTTTTTGCATATCAGCTCACATTTTCATGCAGCCCATGAAAGGTTCCTGAAAGGCAGAGCGGATCATGGCAGAT
>MVZQ01000317.1 GCA_002068435.1 Euryarchaeota archaeon ADurb.BinA087
GATCAGCGCTGCCACGGTCCCTGACATCTACCAGGTCCCGACCGAGATGGAGAAGGAGGGTGCAGCAGAGGTACTTTCCCGTCACCTGCACCTCGAATCGCGCGGAGCGGATTCAGACTGGTATTCACTGGTTGCGAAGGAATATACCAGCAGGATAGAAGTGGGCATCGTGAGCAAATATGGGATCGAGGATGTCTACATGAGTATCAAGGAAGCCCTTAAGCATGCAGGGCGTGCCTGTTCAACGGAGGTGAAGATATCCTGGCTCGATGCCGAGCGGTACGAGGATCGGCATCTGGGCGAATTTGACGGCATCCTGATTCCCGGAGGATTCGGGAAACGGGGGATGGAGGGGAAGATCGAAGCCATCCGGTATGCCCGCACCGAAAAAATTCCCCTGCTTGGCCTCTGCCTTGGTTTCCAGATGTCGGTTGTCGAGTATGCGAGACATGTGCTCGGATGGGAGAATGCAACGAGTGCTGAACTGGGGGAAGGGAGGCACGTGATCGCAATCCTGCCTGAACAGCAGGGGGTCACCGATCTTGGCGGAACGATGCGTCTTGGCAATTATCCGATCACTATCAAGGAAAACACCCTTGCGATGCAGATCTACGGGCAGCCGGTGATTGTAGAGCGGCATCGCCACCGGTATGAAGTGAACCCGATCTATATCCCCGAACTCGAAAAAGCCGGTCTGGTATTCTCAGGGTCATGGAAGAACCGCATGGAGATCTGCGAAGTTTCCGATCACCCGTTCTTCCTTGCTACACAGTTCCACCCTGAGTTCAGGTCACGGCCGACGAGACCTTCACCCCCCTTTATCGGGTTCGTGAAAGCATGCAGCGCCGTGAAGTCGGGTGGGGTGAACAGCTGATGGTACAGCCAGAGCGGTTCGTCAGGGAGGCGGTTGACGAGATTGCAGCCGAGGCAGGGCACCACCGGGTCGTCATTGCTCTTTCAGGAGGAGTCGACAGCTCGGTCTGTGCTGCCCTTGCCTCCCGTGCCATCGGTGACAGGCTGATCCCGATCTATGTCGATACGGGATTGATGAGGAAAGGAGAGACCGACCGGATT
>MVZQ01000318.1 GCA_002068435.1 Euryarchaeota archaeon ADurb.BinA087
GGAGAGGTGGTGACAATAAGCGTGCCCCTCTCGGTGCTTGGTTCTAACACGGCATTGACCGCGAACGTCTGTCCCGCACCTGGACCGGTTTCATAGGTCCGAACCCAGGGGAGATATCCGGGTTTGGATACTGTGAGGGTATGGGAGGGCGTTCCAGTCAGAGGAACCGGGACAATAACAGGGGTATTTCCCCGATAGATACTGTCCATGACAACCTGTGCCTCTCCCGGGACTGATGCAACGGAGAAGTATCCGGCAGCTTCACCGGTCCCCTGCTGGCTGGCTCCCGATGCGACAAGAGAAAATGCCATGATGAAAGTGATCCCGATAAGAACCGACTTGTTCATGATAAGGGAAATGCATCCAATTATTTAACTCTTGATATATGTTTCCCGGCAGGTATATCCGGCAGCACTGATAACCTCCATGAGACCAAAGGAGAGGCGAGAGGGAAAACAGATGCTTGAGACCGTAAACAAATTCGAAAAGGGAGTGTATTATGCACTCATGATCATGCTTGGAGTGGTCATCTTTTTCGGGGTCATTGAGCTGCTAGTTATTATATACTCTGCACTGGTATCTGATCTCTCTTATCACCTTTCCAATCATGAGATACTCGAAATTTTTGGTTATTTTCTCCTGATCCTGATAGGTATCGAGCTGCTTGAGACAATCAAGGCATACCTCATCAAGAATGAGATTCATGTCGAGATCATCATCCTTGTCGCAATCATTGCCGTCGCCCGGAAGATAATCCTTCTTGATCCCTTTGTTGAGGGAGCGGAAGCGTTGAATAGTGAAGGAATGATAGCACTCGGGGTAGTGATAATTGCCCTGGCTGCTTCCTACTTCCTTGTCAAGAAGAGTGGTACAGGAACCTGAACGGTCTGAAAGGCACCTGCTTCCATTTTTTTTACACTGAGGGGAGACCCGGGTGGATCAGTCGGTTCCCATGTATCCGATATACAAAACAGCAGGATAGTGCAGGAGAAGATATTTTTACTGCTCACACCTACAGAAAAAGACAGAATGGGAATGCTTCCCACCGTACCCGGCAATGGCCCCAC
>MVZQ01000319.1 GCA_002068435.1 Euryarchaeota archaeon ADurb.BinA087
GCCGTGGAGGCGGATCAGCTCTGCCGGATCATGGGGCACATAGAGGCTGTAGTTCCATGCATTGCCCTCGATGAACCCCTGGCCGTGCGTTGACAGCACATCAAACTCTTTCCTGAAGCTGCCGTCTCTCTTCCGGGGGCGCATGAATCCTGTGGATTTATCCCATACATTAATGAAATTACGTGACCGCAGAAGGAATTCATTGTACAGGTCACTGTTATCGGGGTCTCCAGCTGTGAGGTTCTGGCCTTCGCCAGAAATGCCCATGGTAACAGCGGATGGCAATGATGCTAGCTCTCCCGGGTTCAGTTTGCTGACAGCCTGTGCAATGCACCAGTCATCATAGGCATACTCCAGGGTGACGGAGACCGATGATCCCGTACGTTCGTCAGGTACGTATCCCAGTTTCATATAGTCGTCGAGGCCGTCATACCAGCCGTTGCGGGCAGTGGTGATGCAGGCGGCGGCAGCCCTTGCATGGTCAAAGCCTCCGATCTTTTTCACTGTGGCATCGGCAATTACCGGCACCGAATGGTATCCGATCATGCACCAGTTCTCATTGGCATGGTGCGACCATACCGGGAGCATGTGATGAACGCTCTGATCATAGTGTGCGAGCATTGAGTTTATCATGTCAGCCGTACGTTCCTGCTGTATGATGGTGAATAGTGGATGCAGCGCCCTGTAGGTATCCCAGAGTGAGAATGTAGTATAGTTGGTGAATCCCTCTGCACGATGGATGTTCTGGTCGAGACCCCTGTAGCTTCCGTCGGTATCAGTGTAGATGGTGGGAGAGAGGAAAGTATGGTAAAGTGAAGTGTAGAAGCTGGTCATCTGCCCTTCGGTCATCATTTCAACCTTCACTTTTTCCAGCTCTTTGCGCCACAATACTTCGGCAGCGAGCCTGGCAGCGTCAAAGTCAGCCCGTGGCGCCCCGGCAATCATGTTTGCCATTGCTCCGGCTGAGCTCACCGGCGAGATGGCGACCCTGACGGTGATCTGCTCACCGGGCTCTGTATTGAAATCAAAGTGCCCCCTGATATTTCGTCCGGCCGCCTCGGG
>MVZQ01000320.1 GCA_002068435.1 Euryarchaeota archaeon ADurb.BinA087
GGATCCTCCACGAACGAGAACCGAAACGGTATCAAGTGGATCCTTGCCCACAGAGCATAGTCACTTGCCGGGGCCGATGGTCGGTCATTGGTCATCAAGAGGAGCTTATGTGTCGGGGTGAATTCAACGGGCCGTCGAGCATGTGGGGCTCGTGCGTTCAATGTATCGCCACCGGTCATCTCCTTGAGCCTGGCCGTGTCGAGCCGCCTGCCCTCGGATGTTTCAGAGGCGAATACAAGACGTTTTCCCCTCAATGACAGGGTGTCTGCATCGGGTGAACCACGGCCGGGGCCATACTTGTGGTCAAGGAATATCTCTGCCCTGCCCTTCATCACCTGGTCACCGAGAACAGTCTTGATGGTTTCCAGAAGGGTGCCCTTGCCGTTTCTGCCCTTGCCCCACAGTATCGGGAGAAAATGGACTCTTGTGCTGCCCGTGGCGCAATATCCCATGAGGCGGCGAATATATCCGATGATCTCTTCATCCTCGAAGATTGACCACAGGAAGGCATCCCAGGCGGGGGATGGTGTATTCAGGCCTTGCCAGTTCACCGGGGCAATGGTCTTGATGTAGTCATCGGGCCTGCCGGATCTGAAGTCACCCGTTTGCAGGTCAATGACACCGTTGAGGCATCCCAGGATAAACGGGTTACGGTCCCATTCCATGCCCGTGATGCCCAGGCTATCCTTGCCGGTCCTGGCCAGCACGAGAACATTCTCTTTTCTGGTTAGTGCCTGGAGAAAGCGGATCCTGTTTAAGAGTTTCGTTTCCTTGTCTTTATGAAGACTCGCTGCTTTCTTGCGTCCTGTTTGCTCTGCCTGTAGCCTCTTCCATGCTTGCTGTTTAGCCTCGTGAGCATACACATCGACGGCGGCTTGAATTCCCTGCAAGGCCTCGTTCAGGTGGTCAACTCTCCAATGGTGTCCATCAAAGACATGCCATTCATTCGATGCGTTGTCATAACATAACCTGTTCCTGTGCAGTCTGATATAAAGCTCTGCATCTCCATCCTCGTTCCGCTCGTAGTACCTGAAGACCTCTTCCGGGGCCATGCC
>MVZQ01000321.1 GCA_002068435.1 Euryarchaeota archaeon ADurb.BinA087
AATGAGGGGTGAAGAGTATATGGCGAAGATTGTTAACACAAGTGGAAAAAGGAAGACTGCGATCGCCCGGGCAACGCTCAGACCGGGGAATGGCATCGTCAGGATCAACTCGGTCCCCCTTGACATTTATCCGAACGAGATGGTGAGGTTAAAGATAGCGGAACCACTCCTCCTGATCCCGAATTCCATTGAAGGAATCGATGTGGCAATCGATGTTCATGGAGGTGGGATCATGGGGCAGGCGGAGGCGGTACGGACCGCACTCGCACGCGGTATCCTCAAGTGGCATAACGATCCCCAGATCAAGGATGTCTACATCTCGTATGACCGTACCCTGCTTGTGAATGACTCACGGCAGAAAGAGTCAAAGAAACCCCATGGCCGGGGGGCAAGGAAGAAATTCCAAAAGTCTTATCGTTGACCTGCCAAAACAAAGTAGGAGATCGGACCGTTATGATACCAGTTCGGTGTTTCACGTGCGGGAAAGTTATTTCCACGGCGTATGAAGAGTTCAAACGGAGACGGGAAGCGGGAGAGGATCCCAAGAGGATCCTCGATGATCTCCACATGGAGCGATACTGCTGCCGTCGCATGTTGCTGACCCATAAAGAGATAATCGATGATCTCAATCCGTATCAGTGAGGGGTCGTGGGGTAGCCTGGCCTATCCTATGGCGTTCGGGACGCTGTGACCTGAGTTCGAATCTCAGCGACCCCATTCAAAACCATTCATGGAACATTTTGAGGTTATATGAAAGAGTCGTACACCCGATATGAGAGAGCCCGGATCATTGGAGCCCGTGCTCTACAAATATCGATGGGTGCTCCATTGCTTATCAGGACCACGAAGATCGATCCGCTGGAGATCGCTCTCGAGGAATTTACACAGGACGTTATTCCCATCACAGTAAAGAGGAAGTAGGAATTACATGACCATTATCTGCGAGATCCGCTTAAGAAAGATACTGGACAGCAGAGGTAATCCCACCATCGAAGCTGATGTCTATGCCGAGACCGGGTTTGGGAGGGCTGCTGCTCCGAGCGGCGCCAG
>MVZQ01000322.1 GCA_002068435.1 Euryarchaeota archaeon ADurb.BinA087
GCATCCACCGAGAACAGGCCTGGTCCGGAGTCGTCAACTCCTCCCACGAGGAGCTGGACGTAAAAGGGGTAGTACCGGTTGTTGTTCAGGATGTTGGAGAGGAGAGTCGAGGCGGCGGCGACCGACATCGCTCGCCCCCTCCTGATATTGTAGAGACTGCACTCCACGGTCATGATCCGTGCGATCTGCTGGGCATCTCCCACCCCCCCTGCAATGGTCATTCCGATTCGATCCGCGATCTGGTACACTTTCTTTGCTTTCTTGCTTGCGATCATGTACCCCATTGTTGCCCTTTTCTCGGTAGCAAGCACGACACCGTCTTCAAAGACAAGTCCGACAGTCGTCGTTCCCTTCAGGGGCTCCTGATATTGCTCACTCATATAATCACCCCAAAACATGGAAAACGCTGGAAAAATCTCACAAAAGCGCTTCACCAAATAAATGTCATCCGAAAATTTAAAGGTTTTTATTGTCCGGTGCACGGCACATTGCCCTGATGAGGTCACGGTCAAAGAGCATGGCAACCAGTTTTTTGTCACCATTCACGACCGGGAGCTGGTCCACCCTCCCCCGCTTCATCTTGAGGGCACATTCGCTCACCTCGGCATTCAGGGGCACCGAGATGACATTGCTGACCATTGCGGTCTTGACCGGCTTGTCGGGGAGTTGTATCTTTGAGATACCATAGCTGATGGTGTGCATGTCCCGGATGCTCTCCCAGGTCCATTCATCGTCATCGGTCCCGTTCGAAAAATCACTCACCTCTACCATGTCCTCGATGGAAGAATGCCGGATCAGGTCACGCTCGGATATGATCCCCTGGAGCTTGCTCTCTGCATCGAGGATGGGGATCGCATCGAACCCTGATATCTCCATGATACGGGCGACGAGCGGGAGGGGAGTCTCCTCCCACAGGGCAAAGGTCTGGCTGATATACGTGGGTTTGATCTCGTCCTTTACCCGTAACTGGGCGATGGCATGGACAAGATCGGCGACGGAGAGCAATCCGACGAGTTTCTCCCCTTCGACCACCGGAAGCCTTCT
>MVZQ01000323.1 GCA_002068435.1 Euryarchaeota archaeon ADurb.BinA087
GTGGTCCTCAAAGAATTGCCTGGGCGTGTAATGGTACCCGCAACGGCTCTCGTGGTTGCACCGTCCCACCGCCTCATCCAACCAATCCCCGTTCTCATCCACATAGCGCGTGAAACAACGCTTTCCCCCGCAAGCGGGGCACGTGAACCGGCTTCCGGGCCCTTCATACGGTTGCAGGGAATACGTATGTCCCGCTCTCATCAGAAACAATGGTTATCATCCATTTCAAACACCAAATCATCCCGGAACCCCGACCTCCCATGAACCCGCACCGTCTCAGACTGTCCCAACTGTCCCACCTGTCCCACCTGTCCCACATCCCCGGGTGGGACACCCTCTACCGGGCCAACATCCTCCTTGTTTTTCTCCCGGGCAATGATCCGGTGCACCGAGGTCTTGCTCCGGTTCACCAGGTCCGCGATTTCCCGCACCGATTTTCCCTCCCTGTGACACGTCAGAATGTAGGAACGCACCTGGCTTTCATCCTCCTCGCTCTTGTCCCTCAAATGCTCCGATTCCTTCCCGTAGCCCTTGTGCAGGAACCGCACGTACCCGTCCTCATTGGTGATCTCGTACACGATGACATTGTCCGAGTCGTACATGTATTCGCTGGCCCGGACCTTGACCTGCTTGACAAACTTGATCCGCTTGTCTTGGGCCGATTGTCCGATCGCAAACACGTTGTCAAAGAAATTGTACAGCTTCTTGGACCCGGCCAGGTCGTTTTGCGTGATCGGGTTGCTCAGGTTCCGTTTGGGCGTGTGCGAGATCACCAACAGGGTAAGGGCGTGCTTCTTCTTCAGGGCCATCAGCTTCATCATGAACAACCCGGCCACGTCCCCCTTTTCCGAACTGTTGCACAAATAGGTCAGGTTGTCGATGATCACGATCCGGGCACCGGTCTGGACGGCTGCGAACTCGATGTCCTGGATGATGGCCTCCTCGTAATGTTGCACGCCGATACGCTCCGGATCGATCTCCGCCCGGTAGAAATTGTCGGAAAACACATGCCGGTATCCCATCTCCCTG
>MVZQ01000324.1 GCA_002068435.1 Euryarchaeota archaeon ADurb.BinA087
TGAAGGTGAGCGGGAGTTTGTCCTCGGGGCTCATGTATCGATCTTTTTCCCTGGCTTCGAACAGCAGATCCTTGGGGAATATGATGCCATACCGGAGAACAACAATCTCATCGTTCACCTTATGCCCCTGACCACACACAGAGTACTGCCAGTTAAGGTACGATCGGTCGAACTTCAGGGAACAGATGGAAAAATTCTCATCCTGCAGCAAGACACTCCGTTATTCTATGCCTGATAACAACAGGAGAGGGATCTGATGGATGGTCCCTGATTTCCATGATAGTGGTATCACCCATTCCCCCTTATCATCTGGTTCCGAAAGTGTAACGACTGATTTTCGCAGGTGCAATATTACCTTTTCAATCCCAAGTTCCGGAGGTAAGTCCTATTATTGCTAGGTATTACTCTTATCTGTTTACGATCAGGTTTTTTCCCGGAGATTGTCGTATACCCATTCCGGGTATCAATACAAGTGAATCCCGGATGAGAGGTGCGATATGATTGCCGGTTGGAGGCTTAGAGAAACATCTTCTGTATCGCGATTATCTCGGTACTGTCACCTGCCCTTGCATACAACGAGAGAGGTTCTTCATTCAGTTCGAGAAAACGAGGCCCCCAGTTCTGGCTTTCAAGAACCACCCTGGCCTGCTCGCTCTCCCCGAGGATGAAAAGGGAGGCTCCAAGTGCCTCGACCGAAGTGAGACGATACGGCCTTCCGAAATTTATCGGATTTGCTGCCACGAGGAACGGCAGGGCACGCCTTTTTCTCCATGAACTTACCGCGCCTGTATCGAGCACCTCCCATGAACAATCAAGGGCAGTCAGCGATCGGGCGGGACGATCAGCAGGTGAAAGTGCCTGGGGTGCAGTGGGATCAAGAAGGATGGTGTTTCTCGGAATGTGTGAGATTTTGGAGAGTACTCGTACCAGGCCTGAACGTTCCAGACGTTTTACGGTGCATTTTTTTGGATCGCAGCTGTTGTCCCGGAAAGCGTAGAGTGGGATCATCTATCATCTTTCCCTCCCC
>MVZQ01000325.1 GCA_002068435.1 Euryarchaeota archaeon ADurb.BinA087
CTCTTCAGGGAACTGGTGCTCTCTCTCCTTGCCTCCGAACGCCCCGTTATTGCCACCATAGCGAAGAGAGGTATTCCCTTCATGGAAATGATCAAAATGAGACCTGATGTGAAGCTGATTGAAATAACGATGCAAAGCCGGAACTCTATCAGAGATGATCTCCTGAATTCAGCTATTGTAATGCTGGATAACCATGCTCGATCAGAACTGGGACAATAGGCGGGTAGTGGTGAATCCCTCATGATTCACAAAATCTCTTACCATCAGGTCTACCAGAAGGGAAAGGAGGATGAACGGAGGATTGATCAGGGAGTGTGATTACTTCAAGGGAATGGGAATACTTCGAAGAGACGGTCTTTCTGAGAAGAATCCTGTGACATGATGCTGTTACCAATGATCGGGTGATTTACCAGCGGCCGACTGTTTGAGAAATAATCCGGTTCAGGATTTCCCGGGGTATCGAAAGTTCTCTTCCCGGACGGTTCACTGCAATCCAGTTGTTAAGCGCCATTGCAACGGTCAGAATCTCACGGGGATTATTGGTTGCCTTTGTGATCCACCTGCAAATATCATCTTTATTCGTGATCGTAAGGTCGTACGCATGCTCAATCATCTGCAGATGACTCATTGCCATTTCATGGATGTCCTCGGATTGTGGCATGGTCCTATCCTTACTATTCTGGCTTATGCAATTATTCCAGGAGTGGGATCCTGGAATTAGGATTGATTGATCTGGAATTAATGCGTGTATACATTTTAATAGCAGGGTAAGATGTCACTCGGACCGCTTGCGCAAGGAAAATAAGGTGGCCCTTTCTTTTGCGAAAAGCAACTAATTTCACCTGGCTTTTTCTCCTGGTGCCGACGATACCGTTGAATTATCGGGGTGTGGTGATGAGGAGGAACGATCCCGAATCAGGGGTTGAAAAAAATAGTACTGCAACAATGGGCTCGAGGAGATTCGAACTCCTGACCTCCGCCATGTCAAGGCGACGTCATAACCAGCTAGACCACGAGCCCGCTCT
>MVZQ01000326.1 GCA_002068435.1 Euryarchaeota archaeon ADurb.BinA087
GGATCATATTTACTGACAATAAGGAGGACCTGCGTGGACAAGCTGATATTCTACCTGGGGGCCGCAACTTTCGGCGGAGGTGTTTTCCTGTTTCTCTACGAGGGGATCATGTACATCATGAACGACGAGTGGTACCAGCGAACCCTGATCTTTCTCGTGGACCACGGGCCGGAGTCCCTTATCGCGCAGGTGGAGGCGAGCCCCGGGCTGGCAAACGCCCTGGACTCCTGCCCCCTCTTCCTGGCGCTCATCCTCCTCGGCATGCTGCTGCTCTTCGTGGGCTCGCGTCTGGGGACGAGGTATTCGGGGTAATCGCCGGCAGGGAGAGGCAGGTCGTTGGCGGTTACGGGTGCCGGGTCATTGATGTGCTCTTTTCTACAAAAAACTGAGACCTTTGCGTAATCCGGCAAAAAGCGTTTATCTGGGGTTGGCTGGTATTTTTTCATCAAAATATCAAGTCTAGCGGCTCATTTTTCTGCCAAAACCATCCCTATTCTCATCGTGTCTGGCGGTATTCCCATACCCCAGGCACACCAGTCCCTAGATCGCCATCGCAGGTGACGCTTTCCTCATCCCCGAAAGGTACGACCGCTTCATATTGAAGGCCATCACCTGACAGATCCGGTCCCATCCCTCCTTGGCAAGAGTGGTAAACCGGGCTCTCGACGCCCCCTGGTGAAGCGCCGTCACCCCAAAGTACTGCTCGATCTTATAGCGCACCTTCGAAATCTTCTTGTTGCGCGTGATCTCTAGCTCGGTGAGCTTCGCATTCCTCTCGTCCTTGCGCATGATTCCGTCTTTCATATCATTGATGTGCAGAAACTCACGATTGGGCTGCCCATGATATCCTTTATCCGCATATACCACCGGCAGCATTCTCCTGGTGTGCATGCTCTTGATCACCACATACTGAAAATACCCCGTGTCGTGCTCGGATGCCCGTGAGAGCACTGTCGTCAACACCAGCCCGCTTCTAACATCAATCGATGCATGCTCCTTCATCCCATAGA
>MVZQ01000327.1 GCA_002068435.1 Euryarchaeota archaeon ADurb.BinA087
GAGTCCGCCCAGGAACATCGAAAAGAAGGATCCGTCATCGCGGTAGGGAGTCGGGATGATGGTTCTGCACTTCCCTTAAAGCCTGGAGATCATGTGCTGTATGGGGGATACAGTGCGGATAAATTCGAGATGGACGGAGAAAATTACGTTTTTGTTCCCTTCAAGGACATTCTGGCGAAAATTGAATAGGGTGGCTGAATATGGCGACATCCAAACAGCTGATGTTTGACGAAGAGGCCCGGAAGGCCCTTCTCTCAGGTGTCAATAAAGTAGCGGACACGGTCAAGATCACGCTTGGCCCGAAAGGGCGGTATGTGGTGATCGACAAGGCCATGAACCCTATCGTGACAAACGATGGGGTGACGATAGCAAAAGAGATCTCCCTTCACGACAAGTTCGAGAATATCGGCGCAAAGCTGGTCAAAGAGGTTGCCCAGAAGACCCAGGACAAGACCGGTGATGGGACAACAACGGCAACTCTTCTTGCGCAGGCTATTCTTACCGAAGGCCTGAAGAATATTACCTCGGGGGCCAACCCGATAGAGATTAAGCGGGGCATTGATGCGGCGATTGCAGACGTTGTTGGGTACATCGGCTCGACCAGTGTGCCGGTCAAGGGCAGAGAGGGTATTCTTCAGGTTGCGACGGTATCGGCCAATAATGATGAAGAGATTGGGAAGCTCATCTCGGATGCCATGGAGAAGGTGGGCTATGGCGGGCTCATCACGGTCGAGGATGCAAAAAGCCTTGAAACCAGCCTCAATGTTGTAAAGGGGATGCAGTTTGATCGCGGATTCATCTCTCCGTATATGGTAACGGATCATGAGAGGATGACCTGCGAGTATGAGGACCCCAATATCCTGATTACCGACAGAAAGATTACTTCGCTCAAACAGATGATCCCCGTCCTCGAAATGGCCTCCCAGGAAGGAAAACCGCTCCTTATCATTGCGGAAGATGTCGAAGGTGAAGCCCTGGCCGCACTCATCCTGAATATCATCCGCGG